>CAZGIE010000103.1:0-7913 GCA_964526485.1 uncultured Gemmatimonas sp.
AAACGACGTGCCGCTTGTGCGGCGTCCGACGCTCGGCGGGATCGACGGGTTCCCTGGCCGACCGCTCCTCTCCGCGCGCGGGGACCATACGCTCTCCCTCGCGGTCCGCGCCGCGTGGCCCCTCCGACCGCGTCTCCGCGCCGAGGTGGAGCCGATGATCGGGCGCATCGGAACGGGCGGGCTCTCCCGGGGAACCGACCCCGCCCACGGGCGGCTCCACCGTGGATTACGCGTGGGGCTGGCGGTGGAGACGCCGCTCGGGACGCTGCGGGTCAGCGAGGGATTCGCCGCCGACGGCGGTCGCGCGGCGTATGTGCGCTTCGGCGAATGGCGATGAAGCCGGCGGGTCAGCGCCGGGGGACGTCGACGACCTCGATGCGGACGAGTTGTGTGACCCACCGCGCGGGCCGTCGATCCCCCTCGACGATGACCCGCCGGGGACGTCGCGCGGCGGTGAGTGCCGCCCCGTCCTCCCGGTCGACCAACCAGACGTTCCGAGCACCGAGCGAGGGATCGAGGTCCGCGAGGGCCAGCGTCGCCCGATAGCCGTCCGCGCCGACGAAGACGAGGACGCGCCCGAGCGCCGGGCCGCGGAGCGAATCGGTCGTCACCCCAGCGAGCCGCAGGACCGCACGCAACGCGATCCCCTCCCATGTCCACGTGTGTCCGTGCGCCTCGGCGCGCCCGCGGTGCCGAGGGAGCGCGGCGAGCTGGGCGGCGGCGAGCACATGCGTGCCCCCCTCCGCATCGATGACGGTGAGCGACGTCGGCCATGGGGTCGCGGGCGCCGGCGCGTGGTCGTGGTCCTGCGCCGCGAGCGAGGGCGCGACCGCGAGGAGCGCCGCAAGTGCCGTCGCGACGGCGCCCCTGATGCCGGGGCCCGGCGACCGACGGGCCGCGGCCGGTCGCGAATGCGGTCGCGTCAGAACCACGCCGGATCGAACTCGAGCGCCGCCGCGTCGTTCCGGAGGAGCAGCTCCGCGTCGGGCGCGTTCTTCGGCAACTCGAACCCGAAGTAGAAGCGCGCTGCCGCGACTTTCGCCCGATAGAACCGCGCGTCCTCGCCCGACGCGCCGGCGGTCAGGGCGCGCGTCGCGACGGTCGCCTGCCGCAGCCAGAGCCACGCATACACGACGCGGGAGGCGAGGTCGAGGTACACAGACGCGTTCGCGAGCCCGCGCGTGGGATCCTGCCGCATCGCCCCCGCCAACGCCCGCGTCACCTCGCCCATCCGCGCGAGCGCCGCCGCGAGGGCGTCGGCGTGGGCGTCGAGCCCGACCGTGCGCGCCTCCGCCACCGCCGTGGCGACGCGCCCGGCGAAGGCGGTCAGCGCGGCGCCCTGGTCCTGCATCACCTTCCGACCGAGGAGATCGAGGGCCTGGATGCCGTTCGTCCCCTCGTGGATCTGATTGAGCCGGTTATCGCGGAAGAGCTGCTCGACGTCGTACTCTCGGGCGTAGCCGTAGCCGCCCATCGTCTGCAGCGCGTTCGAGATCCCCTCCTGCCCGTAGATCGCGGGCCAGCTCTTCGCAATCGGCGTCAGGAACTCGAGGAGCACCGACGCCTCGCGCCGCGTCGCCTCGTCGGGCGCGGTCATCTCGTCGTCGACGAGGCGCGCGCAGGCGAGCACGAGCGCCATCGAGCCCTCCGCGGCGCACTTCCCGATGAGGAGCATCCGGCGGATATCGGCGTGCTCGATGATCGGCACCGGCGGCTTGGCCGGATCCTTCTCGGCGGGAAGACGCCCCTGCCGACGCTGCCGCGCGTACTCGACGGCGACGCGATACGCGGCCGTGCTCATCGCCGCGCCGGCGCGCCCGACCCCGATGCGCGCCTCGTTCATCATGTGGAACATGTAGGCGAGGCCACGATGCGGCTCCCCGACGCGCTCGCCGACACAGGGCCCCTGCTCGCCGAAATTCAGCAGCGTGGACGTGGTGCCGCGCCATCCCATCTTGTGGATGAGACCGCCGAGGGCGACGTGGTTCGACGCCCCCGAGCTCCCGTCGGCGCCCACGAGGCGCTTCGGCACGATGAAGAGCGAGATCCCCTTCGTGCCGGCGGGCGCGCCGACGATCCGCGCGAGCACCATGTGTACGATGTTCTCGGTGAGCTCGTGCTCACCGGCGGAGATCCAGATCTTCGCCCCCTCGATGTGGTACGTCCCATCGGACTGCGGGATCGCGATCGTGCGCAGGTCCGCGAGGCCGGAGCCGGCATCCGGCTCAGTGAGCGCCATCGTCCCGCCGAAGCGGCCATCGAGCATCGGCGGGAGCCACCGGGCCTTCTGGTCCTCGGAGCCGAAGGCCGCGATGAGGTTCGACGCACCGGCGGTGAGCATCGGATAGCTGGCGGAGCCCACGTTCGCCGCCTCGAGCCACGCGATCGCCGCGGAGGCGACCACGTGCGGGAGCTGCAGCCCGCCGCGCTCCACGTCGTGGGTGGAGGCGATGATCCCGGCCTCGGCGGTCGCATCGTACGCCGGCTTCAGCTCGGGCTGCGTCACCACCCGCCCATCGACGACGGTCGGCTCCTCCTGGTCGTTCCGCTTCCGACTCGGCTGGTAGTGCGTCTCCGCGACCGCCTGCGCGGTGTCGAGCACGGCGTCGTACACCTCCCGTCCATGCTCGGCGAACCGCGGCCGCGCGGTGAGCTGCTCCACCTCGAGCAGTTCATAGAGGAGGAAGCGGAGGTCGCGCGGGTCGAGGACGGAGGTCATACGGGTACCGGGTGGACGTACGAGGATGTGCGCCGCGTGCGAGAACGGCGCACCACGGGATCAGGGACGATACGCGACGCAGTCGATCTCGACGCGGAGTCCCTCGCCGGGAAGCCCCGCGGCCTGAATGGTGGTGCGGGCGGGGCGATGCTCCCCGAAGACGCGCTGATAGACCGCGTTCATCTCGGGGAAGTCGGCCATGTCGATGAGGAAGACGCCGCAGCGCAGCACGTATTGGAGGTCGGAACCGGCGGCCTGCAGGATCGCCTGCAGGTTCCGGAGGCACTGCTCCGTCTGCGTCGCCGTGTCGGCGCCCGCGAGCTGGCCGCTGACCGGGTCGGTCGCCCCCTGCCCCGAGACGAAGATCAGCTTCTCGAAGGCCATCCCGGGGGAGTAGGGGCCGACGGGCTTGGGCAGGTTCGCGCTGTGAACGGGATGATGGTGGGTCATGGGAGGTCCGGGTGGGGGGATCGCGGTCGAGGGCCGCGCGCTCGGTTCGGGGGCGCGCCACCTCGCCGGAGGGGACCGGCTCCGAAGCATACGCGGGGCGCTTGCCCGGCGCATCCGGGCGCCGCGATCCTTCGCGACGTGACGAACCCCACCCTCACCCTGCGGCGGGCTACGCCTGACGACGCCGAGGTCTATGCGACGACGGCGGCGGCGACCTTCGTCGAGAGCTACGCCGCGACGACCCCGCCCGACGAGATGGCGGCGCATCTGGCGCGGGCGTTCGGGGCGGCGCAGCAGCGGCAGGAGCTCGCGGACCCGACGCGTGCCGTGTTCGCGCTCGTCGATCCCACCGGGCGCTGGGTGGGCTTCACCGCCGTCGCGGCCACGCCGTCCCCCCCCTGCGTCAATGGCGCCCGCCCGCTGCAGGTGGAGCGCATCTACGTCCGCGCCGCCTCACATGGTCTGGGGCACGGCCGCACGCTCCTGGGGGCGGTCGACGCCGAGGCGGCGCGGCGCGGCGCCGACGTGCTGTGGCTGCAGGTCTGGGAGCACAATCTGGCGGCGCATGCCTTCTACGCCCGCCTCGGCTGGACGCGCGCGGGGACGCATCCCTTTCTGATGGGGACGCGTTACGAGGACGACTGGGTGCTGGTGCGACGCGTGGCCGCGACCCAGAGCGCCGACCCGATGATGATGCCGCCGACCGCACCCGGCCCGCCGGCCCAGACGACCGCGCCGTCGGCGGGATAACGCGCCGCGATCCCCGCGAGGGCCCACGCGACGACGAACGGGAACGTGAGGTTCCGGCGCGCCCAGGCCATCCACCACCCGAGTGCGGTCGCGACGCCCATCATCCCGAGGGCCCACGCGCGCTCGGGGAGGCCGAACCCCCCGAAGCCGACGACGTGCGCGAGTTGGAACGCGTTCGCGATCACCGCGACGGCGATCCACGCCAGGTACAGGTCGTGCGGCGCGACGAGGCAGAGCCGGTCCCAGCGGTCGGGGGACGGATCGCGACGGAGCCGCTCCCCGGTGGCGATGAGCGCGACGAGGAAGACGAGCATCACGCCCATCGCCTCGCGGTAGCGCGCGAAGGAGAAGAGCGCGATCCACGCGACGTTCAGGACGCCGAGGACGGTCCACCAGGGGCCGAGCCGCTCGACCGCACGGCGCCCGCGATCGCCGGGCCAGAGCTGATAGGCGAGCGCGACGAACAGGCCCGCGTAGATCAGACTCCAGATGCCGAAGACCCAATTGGCCGGGAGGAAGCGCGACGGATACGCGTTCGCGATCTCGCCGATGTTCCGGCCGCTGAGGCCCCCGGAGGCGGCGACGAAGTTCCCGTAGAGGACTCCGAGGAAGACGGCGAGGTTCAGCAGGCGCAGGGCGACTGGTCGCATCACGGTCCGGTGGCGTAGGTTGGGCACGTGCGACGTCATCCGCCGCTCCTCCAGTGTATCGCCCTCGCGCTCGCCGTGGCGAGCCGCCTCGCCGGGGCGCAGGCCGCGCCCGCGTGGTGCGCGCGTCCGGACACCGCGGGCGTCGAACTCCGCTTCCTCGATGTCGGCCAGGGCGATGCCGCGCTCGTCGTCACGAGCGACGGGCGACGCGCGCTCATCGATGGGGGACCGAGCGCGACGCTGCTGGAGGCGTACCTCACGCGGGACCGCATCGACCGGATCGACCTCGTGGTCGCCTCGCACCATCATCTCGACCATATCGGCGGCCTCCCCGCTGTGCTGCGGTCGCGGACCGTCGCGAACGTCGTCGAGAACGGGATGCCCGCGACGACGCAGGTCTACGGGCGGCTCGTCGACGCGCTCGGACGGAGCGGTGCACGCGTGCTCGCTGCGACGGCGCGCGACCTCACACTCGGCACCGCGACGCTCAGGATCCTGCCGCCCTGGTCGGGGGCCCGCGACCAGAACGACGCCTCCGTCGGCGTGATCGTCTCGCACGGCGCCTTCCGCGCTCTCTTCACCGGCGATGCGGAGACGCGCGCCATCACGGCGTGGCTCCGCGACGGGCGCATCCCGCGCGTGCAGGTGGCGAAGGCCGGGCACCACGGGAGCCACAACGGGGTCACGCCCGGGCTGGTCGCCGCGGCGGCGCCCGCGCTCCTCGTCATCTCCGTCGGGGAGGGGAATCGTTACGGGCATCCGCACCCCGAGGCGCTCGCCGCGTGGCGGGGCCCGCGCCGGCGCATCCTGCGCACCGACCTCGACGGGACGGTCCGCGTGCGCGGCTGCGCCGACGGCCGCTTCTTCACCACCACGGCACGAGAGGACGGACGATGACACGGACCGCGACATACGCCGTCGATCGCATCGAGGGCACAGGGGCTGAGGCGCGGGTGGTGCTGGTCGCCGATGCCGATGGGTCGGTGCGCGAGGTGGCGCGCGGACGACTCGGTCGCCTCGCCGCCGAGGGCGCGGTCCTCCGCGTGCCGCTCGCGGCGGATGGCACGCCGACGTGGGAGGCTGCCGTGCGGGACCGTGCGGAGGAGGACCGCCGCCGCGGCGCGGCGAAGGCCACGATGGACCGCCTGCGGCGCGGCGACCCCGGCGGGGACCTCGCGCTCTAGGCGCAGAGGTCAGTGCAGAGTGTTCCCGTGCCGGCGGGCGAGCCCCCGGCCGCGACCTCGTTCGGACGAGCCGAGGCTCACAGAAACGGCTGGTAGCGCGGCTTCCAGAGACGGTCGTACGTCAGCCCGACCCGGAGCTGCGAGCTCACCCCCAGCTGCCGCGTCGCCGGCACCTTCCCTTGGAAGAAGAAGAAGTCGGCGCTGATCGAGAGCGAGAGCTCGTCGACGAGCGGTACGAGGAGATCGTGGACCATCCCGTAGCGGAGGGCGAGGTCCGCCGGCGTGTCATCCGGCGTCGGGAGGAAGTACGTGAGGTCGTTCCGCAGCCGGTACGTCATCCCCGAGCGGATCGGCCGCTCGAGGTCGACGCGAGACTGCACACCCGCCTGCAGATTGGGCCGACCGAAATCGTTCTCGATCACCACGCCGACGTCGGCCCGCCGCCACCGCGCCGACGGGCGCGCCATCACGCCGGCGACGGCCCGCAGCGAGAGCTGCCGGGGATTCCGCACCCCTGTGGCCGGCTGCACGGTCGGCGAGAACTCGGAGTCGAAGAGCCCGCGGACGAACGGGTGCAGCCGTCGGGGGGACGGCGCGTCGAACGACGGCCGCAACGTCCAGTCGAGCTTGAGGTCGTCCGCCGTCTCGATGCGCCCCGCCCCAGCACCGGTGACCTGCTGCTGCGCGAAGGCGAAGCCGACGCCGAGGTCGGTGGCGCGGAGCCGGCGACTCGTCGTGCGCACCACGCGACCGCTCACGCCGGCGACCCAAGCGTCCTTGGCGAGGATGCGGCTCTCGGGCACGCCGACGTAGCCGTCGTTGCCGGCGATGCGGTTCACGGAGGCCCAGATCGTGGGGCGGTCGAAGCTCAGGGTCGTGACGTCGACGTGCGCGGGATCGGCCGCGAGATAGGCGGCGAGGGAATCGATCTGCGCGTCCCCCTTCGCGACGCCGCGGACGCGGCGTAGCTCCCCGAGGACGAGATCCCGGACGGCGATCGTTGGCGCGGCGGCCTCCGCGCGGAGCCGGCCGGTCCCCGGTTCGATGGCGAAGTGGCGTCGTGACCGGAGCCCGCGGGCGAAGAAGCGGGCGCGGGCGCCATCCACCAGCACATCCGAGGTCGCGACGCGGTACGTCGCCGCATCGTCGATGCGATGACCGAGGACGAGGTTCCGCGCGAGGTCGACGCCGCTCGTCGCCAGCTCGCCCCGCGTGTCCGATCGCAGGAGCGCCTTGAGGTCCGCCCCCGGAAGATCGAGGACGACGATCTCGTCCTCGGTCCAGAGCCATTCGCCGACCTCGTTCTCGTGCAGCTTGCCGATCAGCGGCGGGAACTGGTCGAGCCGGCGGATCACCGCGACCTCGGCGCCGGCCTGCTCCCGTAGCCGACGGGCCATGAAGCCCTCCCAGAGCGCCTTGGAGACGCGCCCGCGGCGCGTGGTGGCATCGACCTCCGCGAGCGCCGGATGCCGCGCCACGATATCCGGGAACGCGGGGAACATGAGTTCACCCCGCGCCTCCGCCGACCGTCCGGCCAGCGCCTCGAGCCGGCGCACGAGCGCCGTATCCGGTGCGATGCGGTCGGTGAGCATCGTGACGCGGTGCTCCAGCGCGGCCACGAACGCCCCTCCGGTGTCCGGCCGAGCGCGGAACTCCAGCGCCAGAACGCCGACCCCGATGCCGTTCGCGGCGCTGCGTGCCACCAGCGCCGGCGTCCCCGGCCGGACGAAGGGACGGTCGGGGAGGTCGACCCGGAGGCGCATCGCCTCCGGGGCCGCCCGGACCGGGAGATCGGCGACGATGGCGTCGACCCCGGGGACCTCCTGGGCCAGGAGCGCGTTGTCCGACGGATCGAGGTTCGAGAGGACCACGACCGCCTGCGCCCCCGCCGCGCGCAACCGCGCCACCTCGCGGCGCGCCACCGGCGTCGGCGCCTCGAAGGTGTAGGCCGCGAGCACCGCGCGAGGCAGCCGGTCGCGGATCCCGGCGTTCACCAGACCGATCACCCCGACGCGCTGCCCGCCGAGTGTGACGATCCGGCTCCGCACGAAGGTGGTCGTATCCCCGACCCCGACGTTCGCGGCCAACAGCGTCACCTCGGGGAACTCCTGCCGCAGGCGCCGCAGCCCCTCGGCACCGAGGGAGAGCTCGAACTCGAAG
>CAZGIE010000104.1:0-4135 GCA_964526485.1 uncultured Gemmatimonas sp.
GAAGGGCACGACGATCCGATAGCCGATGTCGCGGAGCGCCGTGAAGTCCACGCGGGCGCGCGTCGCCCGCTGCACGCCGAAATCCCCCTCCTGCTGCCCGAGGTCGACCACCAGTGCGCGCTCGGCGCCTCCGGCCTCGGCGAGCGCCGTGCGCACGAGCGTCGCGCGCGGGCCGATCCCGCCGAGATTGAAGGGGAGCTCGAAGATGCGTGCCTCGCCGACGTCCACCCGGTTCATCTCGCCCACCGACCACACCGCGGGATCGGTCGGCCAGACGGCGCCCGGTTGCTCGACGATGATCACGCGGTCGTCCGCGGCGGACCGCAACCGGGAGACGCGAAGCGTCGTCGGGACCAGATCGGGGAACTCCGCCATCCGCCGCGGGTTGCGCTCGAGCATCGCGAGGAGATCGGGCTCCTCGTTCCACGGGTCCTGCAGGAGGACCACGGTCGCGGAGGCGAGCGCGCGAACCCGCGGGGCGACCTCGGCCTCGCCGCGACGCGCGATCACCTCCGCCAGCTCGGCGCCCGTGGGCTCCGAGGACGGGAGGAAGACCACGATCCCCGGGGCGCGGTACGCCACATGGCTCACGAGCTTGAAGGTCTGCCCCTCGGTCCGCGCCTGCTCGGTGATGAGCTCGTGCTCGTCCTGGGCGCGCCGGACCCCGAGGGCGCCGAGCGATCGCCCGGTGTAGACGATCGTCGCACGGCTCGGCGGCGCCGCGGACTGGGCGACGACCTCGACGGCGAGGGCGCACGTCAGCAGGGACAGGAGGAATCGAAGCAGGCGCATCGCCGGACAGGGGGTGTGGGGTGCCCCAAATAGACCGGGGGCTCCACGGGCGGGCAAGCGACCGCCGAGGCGCTCGGGACGGGGGTCGGCAGCGGCGGTCAGCGTTCCCGGAGGACACGCCGTAGCCGGGGGTGACGCCCCCGTCACGTTTGCCGCCTCCGTCGCCGGGGCGCATACTCCACGGGTGCGCGCGACCTTCGCACCGGCGACGCAGGCGCCCTGACCCCCGACCCACGATGGCCGCCTGCCCCGCCGGCCGTCGCCCACGGAGCACCTCGTGAGAGCTTTCCGCACGATCCCGGCCCTCGCCCTCTGGCTGGCCGGCACGCTCGGCGCCCAGCAGGCCTCGCGTCTCGAGCCGGTCACCGGCCTGCGCGACAACGGCACCGGCTATCACGCCCTCGTCGGCGCCCGCGTCGTCACCGCACCGGGCCAGACGATCGACAGCGCGACCGTCGTCATCCGGAACGGCGTGATCACCGCCGTCGGCCGCAACCTCAAGGCGCCGGCCGGCGCCCGCGTCTGGGACCTGAAGGGGCTCACGGTCTATCCGGGCTTCATCGACGCGCACGCCGACCTCGGGATGGACGCCGTCCCGCAGGGGGGTGACGTCGGGCCGACGCACTGGAATCCGCAGGTGCGCGCCTGGTTCAGCACCACGAGCAACCTCAAGGACGACTCCACGCGCCGCGTGGCGCTGCGCTCCCTCGGCTTCGGCGCGGCCCTCGCCGTCCCGCACCAGGGGATCTTCCGCGGCACCGCCTCGGTCGTGAATCTCAGCGACGCCGGCGTCCGGGAACGGGTGCTCCGCGCCGACCTCGTGCAGACCGTCGGCTTCCAGCGCTCCTTCCAGCTCGGCGGGATGTACCCCAACTCGACGATGGGAACCGTCGCGCTGATGCGGCAGACGCTGATGGACGCCGAGTGGTACATCCGCGCGAACGCCGCCTACGAGGCGAGCGGCCGCTCGGTCCTGCCGCCGGAACGGAGCGAAGCGCTCGGCGCCCTCGCCAACGCCGTGCAGGGGAAGCAGGCGGTCCTCTTCCAGACCGAGAGCGAGGAGGAGTACCTCCGCGCCCACCGGCTCGCCACCGAGTACAAGCTCACCCCGTGGTACCGCGGGAACGGCACCGAGTATCGACTGATCGACGTCCTGAAGGGCCGCACGCAGCCGCTGATCGTGCCGCTCAACTTCCCCGATGCCCCGGACGTCTCGAGTCCCGAGGCCGCGCTGAACGCGTCGCTCGCGTCGATGCGGCATTGGTATCAGGCGCCGACGAATCCGGCGCAGCTGGCGGCGGCGGGCGTGTCGTTCGCGCTGACCACGGACGGTCTCTCGTCGCTCACGCAGTTCCTGCCGAACCTCCGCGTCGCCGTCGCGCGCGGCCTCGCGCCCGACAAGGCGCTCGCGGCGCTCACCACGGTGCCCGCCGGGTGGCTCGGCATCGACCGCACCCACGGCACCATCGCCGTCGGGAAGGTCGCGAATCTCGTCATCACCGACGGCGACCTGTTCACGCAGGACGCCGCGATCCGTGACGTCTGGGTGCAGGGCGCCCGGTACGGCGTCACGCGCCCGCCGCAGGTCGACCCGCGCGGGACCTGGGCCATCACCTCGACCGACGCGGACGGCTTCAACGCGACGCTGCGCCTCGAGGGCCCGATCAACCGCATCCGCGGCACCATCGAGCGCGCCGGCCGCCGTGAGATCCCGCTCGCCGCGGTGCGGGTGATCGCCGAGACGGGGCGCCTCGAGGTGACCTTCAACGGCGAGCCCCTCGGCTACGAGGGGACCGTCCTGATGTCCGGCGCGGTGAGCGGTGAGGAGGTCTACGGATGGACCTCGCTCCCGAACGGCACCGACCCGACCTTCAAGGGGACGCGCACGGAGGCGTATGAGGGCCCCGCGCGCGGGGCCATCGCCCAGCGCGTGCCGGCCATCGACCTCCCCTTCATCCGACCGATGATCGAGTTCGGCCGCGCGACGGTGCCGGAGCAGCCGGCCGTGCTCCTCGTGCGCAACGCGACCGTCTGGACGCAGGGCCCGCAGGGGCGGCTCGAGAACGCCGACCTCCTCGTCCGCGCCGGCAAGGTGGCGCAGGTGGGACGGAACCTCACCGCCCCGCGCGGCGCGGTCGTCGTCGACGCGACCGGGAAGCACGTCACCCCGGGGCTGATCGATCCGCACACCCATACCGGCGTCAGCGCGGTCAATGAGAGCGGCTTCGCGATCGTCCCCGAGGTGCGGATGGGCGACGCCCTGATGCACAACGACATCTGGATGTATCGCCAGCTCGCCGGCGGGCTCACCATGCAGATGGTGAAGCACGGGTCGGCCAACCCTATCGGCGGTGAGAACGTCTTTGTGAAGAACCGGTGGGGGCTCCTCCCCGACGAGTACCGGCTCGAGAACGCGCCGCGCACCGTGAAGTTCGCGCTCGGCGAGAACCCGAAGCGCAGCCCGAACCGGTACCCGAACACCCGCATGGGGAAGCAGGAGATCATCCGCGACCACTTCAACGCCGCGCGCGACTACCGCCGCGAGTGGCAGCGGTGGGAGCGCGAGAAGACGGGGATCCCGCCGCGGCGCGACCTCCGGATGGAGGCGCTGCTCGACATCCTCGACCAGAAGTTGCTTGTCTCGTCGCACGGCTATCGCGCCGACGAGTTCCTCGCCCTGGTGCGGCTCGCCGAGGAGTTCGGCTTCCGGATCCAGACCCTGCAGCACGGCGTGGAGGCGTACAAGATCGCCACGGAGTTGAAGAACTCCGGGGTCGCCGCCGTCGTCTGGAGCGACTGGGGCGCGTTCAAGCTCGAGTCGTACGACGCGACGTCGTACAACGCCCGGCTCCTGATGGAGGCCGGCGTCGTCACCTCCCTGCACTCGGACAACGCCGAGATCTCCACCCGCATGAACTGGGAGGCGGGGAAGCTCCTCCGGTCGGGCGTGGATGAGATCCAGGCGCTCTCGACCGTCACGAACCAGGCGGCCCGCGCCGTCGCCATCCAGGACCGCGTCGGCTCGCTCGAGGCCGGCAAGGACGCCGACTTCGTGATCTGGAACGGCAACCCGCTCTCGCAGTTCACGCGCGCGGAGCAGACCTGGGTCGACGGCCGCCGGTACTTCTCGCTCGAGGAGGATGCCCGGACGCGCGTCGAGATCGCGCGCCAGCGGGCGCAGCTGATCCAAGCGATCCTCACCGCTGCCCCCGCCGCCGCGCCCGCCGCCACCGCCGCGCCGGCCAGACCGTGACCTTCACCCACTCGACTCCAATGCACTCCACGGACCGCAGGACCGACCGCGCCATGGCCCGGTCGATGTGGCGACCGGCCGCCGCCGCGT
>CAZGIE010000104.1:4145-7538 GCA_964526485.1 uncultured Gemmatimonas sp.
GCCGGTCTCGGCGCGCGTCGCCGAGGCGCAGGTCACGATCCCCACCGCGCGCCAGTCGCAGCCGGTCGCGCTGCGCGGCGCGACGATCCACACCGTCACCAAGGGGACGATCGCCAATGGGACGATCGTGCTCGACAACGGACGCATCATCGCCGTCGGGGGCGCTGACGTCGCGGTGCCGCGCGGCGCCAAGGTCGTCGACGTGACCGGGAAGCACATCTATCCGGGCCTCATCGACGCCTACAGCACCGTCGGCATCACCGAGATCGGGTCGGTCGACGTCTCCAACGACATCACCGAACTCGGCGACTTCAACCCGAACGTGCGGGCCGAGGTCGCGGTGAACGCGGAGAGCCGGCATATCGGCACCTCGCGCTCGGCCGGCGTGCTCGTCGCCTTCAGCACCCCGGACGGCGGGGTGATCTCCGGGCTCTCCTCGGCGATGTCGCTCGAGGGGTGGACGTGGGAGGAGATGTCGATGAAGGGCGCCGCGGCGCTCAACGTGAATTGGCCGGATCCCGTGGGCCGGCCGCGCCGCTTCGGGGGCCCGCCGCCGGGCGGTCCGGGGGCACGTCCCGCGGCGGCGCCGAAGACCTACGCGGAGCAGGTGCAGGCGCTCAAGGACTTCTTCGCCGAGGCCCGGGCCTACCGGGATGCGCAGGCGGCGGGCCAGGTCGTCCGCACCGACGTGCGCTACGCCTCGATGATCCCGGCGCTGGACCGAGCGATCCCCGTGGTCGTCGCGGCGAACTCCGTCTCGCAGATCAACGACGCCATCACGTGGGCCAAGGCCGAGGGGATCCGCCTCGTCATCCGCGGCGGTCGCGACGCGATCCACGTCGCCGATCGGTTGAAGGCGGAGAACGTCCCGGTGATCCTGACGTCGACGCTCGACGCGCCGGCGCGGACCTACGAGGGCTATGACGGCGCCTACAACGCGCCGGCGCAGCTCTACGCCGCCGGGGTGCGGTTCGCGATCGCCGGCGGTACCGGTGGGCTCTACACGTATCGCCTGCCGTGGGAGGCGGGCGTCGCCGTCGCCTTCGGCCTGCCGGAGGAGGAGGCGCTGAAGGCGGTGACGATCAACGCTGCGGAGTTCATGGGGATCGCCGATCAGGTCGGCTCGCTGGAGGTCGGCAAACAGGCGACGCTGCTGATCACCTCGGGGACGCCGCTGAACATGACGTCGGACGTGATCCAGGCCTACATCCAGGGCCGCGAGATCGACATGAACGACATGCAGAAGCAGTTCTTCAAGAAGTACCTCGAGAAGATCCGCCAGCAGCAGGGGCGCATCGCGATGTGAGGTGAGGGCGCCCAACCGGGGCGCCTATCTGTCGGCCCTTGAACGACACGACGCCCCGTCCGCGACGATCGCGGGCGGGGCGTCGTGTCTCACGGCATCCCGAGGACGGCGGCTTCGGGTCGGTGCAGCAGCTCCCGCACCAGCGGATGCTGGAACTGCCGCCGCACGGTCACCGCATAGAAGTCCTCGTACAGATCGGGGATCACATGGTACTCGTGCAGCCGTCGCGACCGCAGCTCGTCGCGCACCACGACCGCCGGCACGAGCGCGACGGCCTTGAGGTCGCGCGCCAGCAGCCGGAGCATCGCCATGTCGTCCACCTCGGCGAGGATGGTGGGGCGGAGGCCATAGCGCTCGCAGAGGACGTCGAACCCTTGGCGCACCTCGCTCTCCCGACCGGGCAGCAGGAGCGGGACGCGGGCGACGTCGTCGGGCCACCGGAACGGGCGACCCCGTCGGGCATGCCCGACGAGCGAGACGGGCTGGCGGGCGAGCCGGACGCAGCGCCACGGGTGCTCCGCGTCCTCATGCACGCGCCGGGTGGCGAGGACGAGGTCGAGCTGGTGGGTCCGCAGTCGCTGGAGCAGGTCGGGGAGCGTGGCCGACTGCAACACGAGCGACACGCCCGGTCGATCCAGGAGGGGGGCGAGGAACCCACGCTGGAAGTTCCGGGAGAGCGTCGCGACCGCGCCCACGCGCAGGACCTGCCGGGCGGCGGCGCGTCCCGACTTCAAGGTGGCGACGAGTTCGTGCCCCGCCCCGACGATGGTCTCGGCGTACTCCAATGCCACGCGCCCGGCCTCAGTCAGGACGAGCTGCCGGCCGCGGCGCTCGAAGAGCGCCTGCCCGATCCGTGCCTCGAGCTGCCGGATCTGGGTCGAGAGCGCCGACTGCGAGAGCCGTAGATGCGCCGCCGCGCGGGTGAGGTGCCCCTCGCGCGCGACGGCCCAGAAGTACAGCAGGTGATGGAAATTGAGCGGGGGCGGCCGATCTGGCATACGTTCGTTATTTCAGAATGAATTGAAATACAATATGTATTTTACAGAACTCTGACCGCCCGCGCATGGTTCCTTCCGTCCCCCATCGGAGATCCCATGCCCCTGCTGCTCACCGCGGCCGGCCCCCTGCTGCCGCTCCTCGCGTGGCCGCTGCTCAGCCCCCTGCAACGCACGATGCTCCTCCTCGTCACCATCGTCGGGGGCATCACCTTCCGCTTCTCGCGGCGCTACCTCGACGGGTTCGCGGCCCGGCGCCGCTACGAGCGCTGGTTCCTCGCCACCCTCGCCGCCGCCGCCGGAGTGGTCGTCACCGACCACCTCGTCCTGCTCGCGCTCGCGTGGACCGCGACGAGCCTCTCGCTCCACCAGCTCCTCACCATCATGCCGGGCCGCGCGGCCGCCGAGGTCGCCGCGCACAAGAAGTTCCTCCTCTCCCGGCTCGCCGACCTCTGCGTCTTCGCCGGCATCGGGCTCCTCGTCGCACACTTCGACACGGCGAGCCGCAGCGCCGTCCTCGCCCGGGCGGCCACCCTCCCCGCCCTCGACGGCGTCGTGGAACTCGCTGGCGCCCTCCTCGTCGCCGGCGTCCTCCTGCGCTCCGCCCAGTTGCCCTTCCACGGATGGCTCATCCAGGTGATGGAGGCGCCCACCCCGGTCTCGGCGCTGCTCCACGCCGGTATCGTCAACCTCGGCGCCTTCGTCCTCATCGCCCTCGGCCCACTCGTCGGGCGCCTCGTCGTCGCGCAGTCCCTGCTCGTCATCGTCGGCACTCTCACCGCGGTCGGCGCCGCGCTGGTGCTCCTCACCCGGGCCGATGTGAAGGGGGCGCTCGCCTGGAGCACCTGCGCGCAGATGGGCTTCGTCCTGCTCGAGTGCGGGCTCGGCGCCTACGACCTCGCCCTCCTCCATCTCGTCGCGCACGCGCTCTACAAGGCCTACGCGTTCCTGAGTTCGGGCGGGACCGTCGCCCGCACGGCCCACCTCGCCCCGGCCGCCCCGGCGGATGTGCCCGGGCGCGGACGCTGGGCGGCGGCGCTCGGACTCGCCGCCGCGAGCACCGGAGGCCTCGCGGCGCTCACCTGGGGCGAA
>CAZGIE010000104.1:7567-7893 GCA_964526485.1 uncultured Gemmatimonas sp.
CGCTCTGGATCAGCGGGACGATCCTCGCCCTCGCGCTCGCCGGCGTCCTCGCCCGCGTCGATACCCGATCCCGCGCGTCCCGCCGCACCGCGGCGGCGCTCCTCGTCGGGATGCCGCTCCTCTACGCGGTCTGGCATGCCCTCCTCGGCGGGCTTGTCCCGCTCGCGGATGCGCCCCCGGTGGTCTCCGCCGGCCTCCTGCTCTCGGTGCCGCTCGCCTTCGCGGCGTTGCTCGCCGTCCAGACGGAGGTGACCGCTCACCCCGGTGGTCGACTCGCGCGTCGGCTCTACCCGCACGCCGTCGCGGGCTTCCACCTCGACGAGCGC
>CAZGIE010000105.1:0-7891 GCA_964526485.1 uncultured Gemmatimonas sp.
CGCGTCACCACGAGCCGTCCGCTCATGGCGCGGCCCGCGCTGCCTCGCTTCTTCCGCACGGGCGATCGCGTCGAGGCTGCGCTCTCCGTCGCGACGAAGAACCTCGCCGCGCCCGAGGTCGAGGCGGAGGCGCCGCGGCCCGGGACGATCGGGGCCGTCCGCGCGCCGAAGCGTGCCCGGCTCCGGGTCGCGCCGACCGAGGCCGCCGACGCCGAGCCGGTGGCGGAGCTCAAGGCCGGTACGACGATGACCGAGGTCGCCCGAGAGCGGGGGTGGGTGAAGGTGCAAGTCGAGGGGTGGCTGCCGGAGACGGAGCTCGTCCCCGCCGACTCGACCTTCACCGAGGGCATCCGCGCCGTCGACCTCCGGGTCGCTGCCACTCGGATGCGTGGGCGCGTCGTGCGCTGGGACGTGCAGTCGATCAGCCTCCAGAAGGCCGATCCGCTCCGGCGTGGGCTCGAGCCGGACGAACCGTATCTGCTCGCGCTCGGGCCATCGGGGGAGAACGTCGTGCTCTACCTCGCGGTCCCGCCGGCGTTGTTGTCCGAGGCGCGCGCGTTGCCGCCGATGGCGGACCTGCGCATCACCGCCAGGGTACGACTCGGGAGGAGCGAGCCGACCGGCGCGCCCATCCTCGACCTGCTGACCCTGACGCGACGGTGACTCCCGCCCGCCTCCTCCCGATGCTCCTCCTCGCCCTCGCTGGCGGGGCGAGCGTCGGAGGAGCGGTGCTCGCCACACGTTGGACGGAGGCGGCGCGTTCGGCGACCGTCCAAACGGACGCGCTTCGCGACGCGACGCGACGCACACGGGAGCTCGTCGCGCGCGCGGAGGTCCGCCTCGCGCTCGAGCGCGCCCGCCTGACGCCCTACGACTCGGCCCCGGTCCACCTCGTCGTGTCCCGCGCGGATGGGCGACTCACCCTTGGGCGCGGGCCCGTGATCCTGCGCCGCGCCGCCCTCGTGACTGCCGCCAGCATCGGGCTCGATCGCGTCGTGGCGGTGGGCGCGGCGGGGGTCGACCTCGCCGACGCGGGGCGTCTCGACGCCGCGGCCGGCCTCACCCCCGCCGACCTCGCCGTCCTGCGGCGTCTCGTCCGTCCCGGGGTGGTGGTCTATGTCCTCTGAGCCGCGACCCGCGGGCCGCGCGTGGCGTGGGGGCGTCGCCGTGGCGCTCGTCTGGGGGATCGTGATCATCGTCCTCGCCCCGCGGCTGTCGGCGCGGTGGGCCGAGCGGGAGGCTGCCGACCGGGCCCTCGCAGCCGCGGACGCCGCCGACACGGCGGCTCGGCGCGCGCTCGCCGCGCTCGAGGATTCGCTCGTCGCGGTCGCGGCCATCCGGCGCGTACGCGACGCGCACGGGACGGCGCCGTACCTGGTGATCTCCACCGTCGATCGGCGCCTCTGGCTCCGCGCGCGCGACTCGGTCTGGTTCGAGGCGCCGGTCGCCACCGGCACCGGAGATCTCCCCGACGGCGGGACGACGCGGTTCGCCACGCCGCGCGGTCGGCTCGTCGTCGAGCGGAAGGAGGACGACCCCATCTGGGTCCCTCCCGACTGGCATTTCGAGGAGGTCGCGGCGGCACGCGGCCTGCAGCTCGTTCGGCTCGATCCCCGTCGCCCGCTCCGCCTCGGGGACGTCGCGCTGCGCGTGGTCGGGCAGGACGTGGTGCGCGAACGCGCCGACGGGTCGCGGGTCCCGCTCCCCGCGGGGCGGGAGATCATCGTCGGACGGGTGCTGGTGATCCCTCCCTTCGGGACGCGGCAGCGGCGATTCCGCGACGTGCTGGGGCCGCATCGGCTCGCCCTGGGGCAGGGGTATGGGATCCACGGGACGAACGCCCCGGAGAGCATCGGACAGGCGGCGAGCCATGGCTGCATCCGGCTCCGCAACGCCGACATCGAGGCGCTCGCGCCGCTCGTCCCGGTGGGGACGCCGGTCTACATCTACTGAGCGGTCCCTCCGCTGGAAAAGGCCTCGGGAGGCGGCTATCGTTCGAGATGGGACACGCCTCTCGCCTCCGCCCCGAAGCCGCGCTGACCTTCGACGACGTCCTGCTCGTCCCGCGGCATTCCACAGTCCTCCCGAAGGACACCAGCACCCGCACCCGGTTCTCCCGGGGCCTCTGGCTCAACGTCCCGCTCGTCGCCGCGGCGATGGACACGGTGACCGAGTCGGAGATGGCGATCGCGATGGCGCGCGCCGGCGGCATCGGGGTGCTGCACAAGAACATGTCGATCGACCGGCAGGCGGCCGAGGTCGACCGCGTGAAGCGCTCGGAGAGCGGGATGATCCGCAATCCGATCACGCTGCAGCCGACGGCGACGCTCCGCGAGGCGGTGGCGCTGATGGCGCGGTTCCGCATCAGCGGCGTGCCGGTCGTCGACGGGGCCGGGCGGCTCGTCGGGATCATCACGAACCGCGACCTGCAGTTCGAGCGGCAGCTCGACCGGCCGCTCGCCGAGGCGATGACGAAGGACGGGCTGATCACCGCGCCCGTGGGGACCTCGCTCGACGAGGCCGAGCAGATCATGGGGCGGCACCGCATCGAGAAGCTCCCGGTGGTCGACGCCTCGGGGGTGCTGATCGGGCTCATCACCGTGAAGGACATCCACAAGCGACGGCAGTACCCGACGGCGGCGAAGGATGAGCAGGGCCGCCTCATGGTCGCCGCGGCGATCGGGGCGGGTGGGGATTTCCTCGCCCGGGCGAAGGCGCTGGTCGAGGCGGGCGTCGACGCCCTCATCGTCGACACGGCGCATGGGCACTCGCAGGGCGTCCTCGACGCGACCGCGGCGGTCCGCGAGGCCTTCCCGGCGGTGCAGCTCGTCGCGGGCAACATCGCGACGGAGGCGGCGGCGCGCGCGCTCGTGGAGCGGGGGGTCGATGCGGTGAAGGTCGGCGTCGGCCCCGGCTCGATCTGCACCACGCGCGTGGTCGCGGGGATCGGCGTGCCCCAGCTCACGGCGGTGATGGACGCGGTGCGCGGGGCAGGGGACGTCCCGGTCATCGCCGACGGGGGGATCAAGTACTCGGGCGACATCGTGAAGGCGCTCGCGGCGGGCGCGTCGACCGTGATGATGGGGTCGATGCTCGCCGGCACCGAGGAGAGCCCGGGCGAGTCGGTGCTCGCCGAGGGGCGCCGGTACAAGATGATCCGCGGGATGGGCTCGCTCTCCGCGATGCAGGACGGGAGCGCGGACCGCTATTTCCAGGAGGGGGAGGCGTCCACGCGGAAGTTCGTCCCCGAGGGGATCGAGGGGCGCGTCCCGTACAAGGGCCCGGTGGCCGACGTGCTCTACCAGATGATCGGCGGGATCCGCAGCGGGATGGGGTACACCGGCTGCGCGACGATCGACGCGCTCCGGACGGAGACGGAGTTCACGCGCATCACCGCCGCCGGGCTGCGCGAGTCGCACCCGCACGATGTGACGATCACCCGCGAAGCACCCAACTACAGCGCCTGAGCATTCGATGCCCCCCGCGTCCGGCCCCGTGTCCGATCTCCTCACCGTCCCGGCCGCGCGCCGCGAGGCGATCACCCGGTTCCTCGACGCGCTGCGACCGGGGATGACGGTGGCGCTCTCGACCCACGTGAACGCCGATGGCGACGGCTGCGGGTCGGAGGCCGCCCTGGCGCGGCTCCTCGCGCAGCGCGGGGTGCGCGCCGTCGTGGTGAATCCGACGCCGTGGCCCGAGTCGTTCCGGTGGCTGCTCGGCGAGGATGTCACCGAGTGGAGCGGTCGTGGGGCCGAGGCGCTGCGCACGGTGGACCGACTGATCGTCCTCGACATCTCCGACATCCGCCGGCTCGGATCGCTCGCCTCCACGGTACGCGCGCTCCCGCAGGACGCGCTGGTCATCGACCACCATCTCCCGAGCGACGAGCCGCCCGGCGCGGTGATGGTGAGCGACACGCGGGCCTGCGCCACGGCGGAGCTGGTGTACGACCTCGCCGTCGTCGCGGGGCTCGAGGTGACGCCGGCGATCGCCGAGGCGCTCTACACCGCGATGGTCACCGACACCGGCGGCTTCCGCTTCGGGAACACGTCGCCGCGCTGCCTCGCCGTCGCGGCGGAGCTGCTCCGCGCCGGCGTCGATCCCGAACGGATGTATGCGCGGATCTACGGGAGCGTCCCCCTCGGCCGCATCCACCTGCTGCGCGACGTCCTCGGCACCCTCGAAGTGGATCTCGAGCACGGGATGGCGTGGGTGCGCGTCGACGCCGGGGTGCTCGAGCGGTGCGGCGCCACGAGCGAGGACCTCGACGGCGTGGTGGAACATCCGCGGTCGATCGCGGGGGTGCGGCTCGCCCTCCTCTTCCGCGACGTCGGCACCGCGCAGGTGAAGGTCTCCTTCCGCAGCGTGGCGGGGGTGAACGTGCATCCGCTGGCGCAGCGCTTCGGGGGCGGCGGACACGCGCGCGCCTCCGGCGCCCTGATCGGGGGATCCCTGACGACGGTGATGGGGAAGGTGCTCGACGAGGCCCGCCGACTCCTCGCCGCTGGCGCCCTCGCCGACGGAGCCGCACAATGAAAGCCGTGACCCTCTCGAGCGCGCGGCGCGGGTTCTCGCTGATCGAGCTGCTGATGGTGCTCTCCATCACCGGCGTCATCATCGCTGTCGCCGCGACGCAGATCGGGCGGCAGCTCAGCCGCGACCGGGTGCTCCGTGCGGCCACCTCGGTGCAGGGGCTGCTCGTCGAGGCGTCGCAGCTCGCGGTACGACGCCGAACGCCGATGCGGGTGACGCTCTCGGGGACGTCGACGGTGCAGGTCCGGCAGCGTGCAGGGGACTCGCTGGTCCGGCAGTGGAGTTTCGACGGCGCCTCCGACCGGCGGGCCACGCTCGCCTTCACCCCGAGCACCGGCATCACCATTTTCCCGAACGGCCGCGCGGATACGGCGCTGGCCGTCGTGCTCACGAGCACCACGGGACGCGCGACCGTCACCCGGAGCGCCACCGGCGTGGTGCGGCGTCAATGACCCGCCGGCGCCGCGGGTTCTCCCTGATCGAGGTCGTGGTGGCGGTGACGCTCCTCGGCGTCGTCGCGGCGACGCACGCGCTCGTCTCGGCGCGCTACACCGTCCGGGCTCGGAGCCTGGGCGTCGGGGTCGACCGCGCCGCCGCCATCTCCACCGCGGTCGACCTCTTCGCGACGATGCCGTACGCGAGCATCGCGGCGGACACGGGGTGCGTCACGATCACCGCGATCGAGCACTACCCGCACCGGCGCTGCGTGACCATCTCGAAGCCGACGCAGGCCATCACACGGGTGCAGATCATCATCGACCCGACCGCCTCGGGGTTCCGCTCCGACACCATCCGGGTGGACCGCAGCCTCCCCCCGTCCGGGTCGCTCTTCTCGTGACCCGGCGCGGCGCGACGCTCGTCGAGCTCCTGGTGGTGATCGTGATCCTCGGGATCATCGGGGCGTCGGTCACGAATCTGCTCATCTCGCAGACGCGGCTCTTCGCGCGCGAGGCCGGGGGCCGCGACGCCCGGGCCGTCTCACGCAACGCACTCAACATCGTCCGCGACGAGATGCGGATGATCGAGCCGCGGGGCATCGTGACCGCGACCGACACCGCCCTCACCGTCCGCGTGCCGTACGCGATGGGCGTCTACTGCGCGAGCAGCACGGCGACCTTCGTCCCGGTCGACTCGCTCATCTATGCACAGGCGGTGTACGACGGCTACGCCTACCGGGACACCGCGCTGAACGCGGCGTACACCTACGTCGCGAAGACCACCGCGCCCACGTCGGGGGCCACCGCGACCTGCACCACCGGGCCGGGGATCACGCCGATCCCGAGCGGCAAGCTGCTCGTACTCGCACCGGCGCTCCCGACGCTCCCCGCCGGCGCACCGGTGCTGCTGTATCAGACCGTCACCTACGCGCTCGGGCCGAGCACGCTCGTCCCCGGACGCACCGCGCTGTGGCGACGCGTGAGCGGCGGGACCGCGGAGGAGATCGCTGTCCCCTTCACGAACACCGCGATCTTCCGGTTCTACGTCTCGGGTGCGGACACCTCCCAGGCCGTGCCGCCCGCGGCGGGGAGCCTCCACACGATCAGCGGGATCGAGCTCGTGCTCACCGGGGAGAGCGAGCGGACGGTCGCCGGTCGTACCGGGCCGGAGACGTCGTCGGTGCGGCTCTCGATCTTCTTCCGCAACGCGGTGATCTGATGCGCGCCCGCCGCGCCTTCGCGCTCCCCACGGTCATCCTGGTGATGCTCATCCTCGTCGGGGCGCTCGCCTCGGGGTTCGGGATGCTGAGCAGCGAGCGTGGGGCCGACGACGCGGCGATCCAGGCGCAGGCGGCGGCCGCGCTCGCCGAGTCGGGGCTCCAACAGGGGCTCCGCAACCGGCCGGGCCTCGGGCTCTCAGCGGTCCCCGGCGCATCGGACTCCGTGCGCCTCTCGCTGACGGGCGGATACGCCGACATCGTCACCACTCGCCTCCGCGCCGCCTCCGGGACGGCCATCCCCGCGCTGTACCTCGTGCGGTCGCGCGGCGTGTCGACGCGCACCGGGGTCGCCGGCGCCGGCAATGCCGTGGCGATGAGTAGCGCGTTCGCGACCTTCCAGACGATGACGATGACGGTGCAGTCGGCCCTCACCGGGATCAACGGGATCCAGAAGACCGGCGTCTCCGGCGAGATCAGCGGCGTCGACCAATGCCCCGTGGCCAGTGGCGGGACGGGGGCCACCCTCCCGGCGGTGGCGGTCCCGAACGTGCCCGGGTACTCCGGCTCCCTGACGCCGGTCATCGGGACACCGAAGGTCCAGTCCCTCGGCGCGACCGCCGCCGTCGCGTCGACCTCCGTGCCCTTCGACTGGGCCGACATCGTGAGCGGGAGCGCGATCACCCCCGACTTCCTCTCCGACTACCTCGGCAACGGCTTCCCGACCACCTCGTGGTTCGCGTCGAACGGCTCCTCGTGGCCGACGATCATCGTCAACAACGGCCCCTCCCCGAATCGGGAGTTCACGCTCAGCTCCTTCGGGCGCGGCCTTCTCATCGTCTACGGCGACCTCCGGCTCAACGGCAACTCCGCCGGCTGGGACGGGATCATCATCACGGGCGGGAAGATTCGCTCGAACGGGGCGAACCAGGTCGCCGGCGCCACGATCACCGGCCTCAACGTCAAGCTCGGCTACGCCGTCACCGCCACCGACGTCGACGAGCTCATGGGCACCAAGCGGTACCTCTATAATTCATGCAATGTCGGCTCCGCCCTGAATTCCCTCGGGGCGCTGCGCGTCTACCAGAACTCCTGGGCCAACAACTTCCCGTCGTACTGATGTCCGAAACGCTCCAGGCGCGCCTCGCCGAGGCGCTCGCCCCGCTCGCCAATCCCCGCACCGGCGCCTCCCTCTACCAGACGCAGCAGGTCCGTGACATCGCCGCCACCCGCGATGGCAAGGTCCGCGTCACCCTCCTCCTCGGCGCGCAGGACGACCCCGTACTCGCGCGGCAGGTCCGTCAGGCGCTCGAGGCCGTGGAGGGCGTCACCGACGTCCGCGTCGACGTGAAGGACGCGGCACAGGTCCCGGCCGCCGAGCCGCCGAAGCCGGCGGGGGGACGCGCGCTCCCCGTGATGGGAGAGCCGGCCGGGGCGCCGAAGCCGCCGGCCCCGCCGTCCCCCGTCACCTACCCGGGCCTCGGCCGCATCATCGCCGTCTCGTCGGGGAAGGGGGGCGTCGGCAAGTCGACCGTCACCACGAACCTCGCGATCGCGCTCGCGCAGGCCGGCTACCGCGTCGGGCTGATGGACGCCGATATCTACGGGCCGAACATCCCGCGGATGATGGGCGTCGACGCCGCGCCGCCGGTGAAGGACGAGAAGATCCAGCCGCTCGAGGCGCATGGGGTGAAGCTCATCTCC
>CAZGIE010000106.1:0-7530 GCA_964526485.1 uncultured Gemmatimonas sp.
ATCCTTCGACTCCTGCGCGCCGAGCGCGCCGGGGAGCGGCGCGAGCAGACAGGCGAGGGCAAGGGCGAGGACGCCGAGCGAGGGGCGGAGATGGGGCATCAGCGGCTCGAGGTGGAGGATCGCGGAAGGGCAGACGGGAGGATTATGGCTGTGCCGCATCGCGCGTGGCGACGCGCAGGACGTCGGGCGTCCCGAGCGCGGCGACGAGCGCCCCGACCGCCTGCGCACGACGCGCGACGAGCTGCGCCTCGCGGAGGCGTTCGTCGAGGAGGGCGCGCTCGCGGAGGTTCACGAGGAGGAGCGAACTCTCCCCTGCCTCGAACCGCCGCTGCTCCCCGAGCAGGACGGCCGCCGTCGCCTCGACGACGCGCCGCTGGATCGCCGCCTGCCGTTCCACGGCGTCGAGTTCCACCTCGGCCCGTTCGACCGCGAGCTCCACCTCGCGAACCACGCGATCCCGCTCCCAGGCGAGCTGCCGCGCCCGGTCCTGGGCGGCGCGGAACCGCGCCCACTCCCGGCGCCCGTACAGCGGGGCGCGCACACCCAAGGACGCTTTATAGTCCGACCCCACACCGGCGCGCAGCGCGTCGAGCTCCGTCCCTGCGGCGAGGCTCGCGACCTCGAGACTCGCGGAGGGGAGGACCTGCGTGGCCGTCAGCCGCCGCTGCGCCTCGGCCTGCAGCACCCGTGCGCGCGCCTGCGCGACGAGCGGATGCGCGGCGGCGAGTCGACGGCGCGCCGCAGGGCCGGTGGCGAGGCCGGACGGGACGGGCCCACCAGGCTGCCGCGCCGCGGCGAGGGAGTCGGGGGCGCCATCGGGGCGCCACAGATGCACGGCCGCGGCCAGCCGGGCCGACACGGCCGCCGCCTGCGCCTCGATCTCCTGCACCCGCCGACGCTCATACTCGCCGAGTGCCTCGACCGAGTCGAGCGCCGCGGCGTCGCCGGCGAGCACCCGCTGCCGCGTCGCCTCGAGACGGAACCGCGCGAGGGCGACCCCCTCCGTCGCGATCCGGGCGCGCGCCGAGGCCTCGGCCCAGAGCCCCCAGTCGCGCGCCGCCTGCTGCACGAGCCGCCCGACCGCTCCGAGTCGCTCCGCCTCCGCCGCATCATCCGCGAGCTCCGCCTGCCGGAGCGCCGTCCGGCGTTCGTCCGTCAGGAGCCGCGCGCCGATCGGGAGGCTCACCCCCGCCGAGAGGAGCCCTGCGCCCGGCGTCTTCCGCTCGGGATTGATGATCTCGCCCGCCGCGTTCTCCCACCCGAGTTTGAAGTCCAGCCCCCACGGCGTGGGCACCGTGAGCCGTGCGTCGAACTCGTCATAGTACCCGACGCCATCGAAGCGCTTCAGGTCCCAGACGGCGGTCACAACGGGGTCGAACCCGCCGCGCGCCGCCCGCAGATCCGCCGCGACCTGCCGACGCACGAGGGTCGCCTGCTGCGCCGTCGGATGGTGCGCCACCACCTGGGCGAGGAACGCCGGCAGGGAGAGCGAATCCTGCGCCGCGAGCGCCCGGGTCACGAGCCCCGCGGCCGCCGCGACCCACCGGAGGCGGCGACTCACTTCCCGCCCTTCGGCGCCGCGGACTCCGGCAGGGCCGGCGGGAAGCCGTTGAGCAGTCGCCAGAGCTCGAAGCCGACGCGCACCTCACGCAGCAGCGCCCAGCCGCGCGCGCCGGACCCCATCCGCAGGGCCTCGGGCCACGCCTCGTCGGTGGAGTCGGCGGTCACGAGGACACGATACCGCCCGTCCGGCTGCGCGACCGCGTCGACGACCGCCACGCGCCCCCCGAAGGTCCCGACCGCGACGCTCGGCCATCCACTGAACTGGACCGCCGGCCAACCGTCGAATTCGAGGCGCACCGCGTCCCCGAGCCGCAGCAGGGGGACGTCGCGCGCGCGGACCATCAGCGCGACCGCGAGGGTCGGCGTCTCGGGCTGCACCGATGCCACCGCCTCCCCGTCCTTCACGATCTCCCCCACGCCCCCGCGCAGCGCCTGCACCACCACGCCGTCGCGCGGCGCACGGACGATGAGCAGCGACTGCCGCTCCGCGAGGTTCGACCGCCCCGTCGCGAGCTTCGCGACCTCCGCCTCCCCCTCGGCGACATCGGCCAAGGTGGCGCTCCGGTCCGCGTCGATCTTCGCGAGCTTCTCGAGGTACTCGACATCGATGCCCGCGCGCTCGGCGCGCGCCGTGAGCAGCGCCGCCTCCTGCTCCTGCGCGAGCGCCGTCGCCCGCTGGGCCCGCTGCCGCGCGAGCTCGAGCTCGGCCCGCGAGCGGAGCCCCGCCGCCTCGAGCTCCGTGACCCGCGCCGCCTGCACCGTCGCGATCGAATCCTCCAGCCGCGCGGCGCGCAGTGATGCCGTGAGCTGCGTGATCCGGTTGTCCCCCTTCACGCGCGCGAAGCGCCACGCCGAATCGACCGCCGCGCGCTGCCGCGCGAGCGCGTCCGCCTTGCCCCGCTTATCGAGGACCGCCTGCCGCTTCTGGTCGACCTGGACGCCGGTCCGCGCCAGCGCCTGCGGATCGAGGTAGGTCTCCTTCACCTCGGCGAGCGCGACGAGGGGGTCGCCGGCGCGCACCCGCTGCCCTTCGGCGACATACCACGCGACGATGCGCCCGCCGACCGTCGCGACCGCCTGCTGCGGCCGCTGCATCGGGTCGAGCGCGGTGACCTCACCGAGCGCCTGCACGTTCTGCTGCCACGGGAGCAGGAGGACGAGGAGGACCGTGATGAACATCCCGACGAACCAGCGTCGGAGGTTCGTGTACGAGGGCGTCGCGCCGAGCAGGCGCACGGCGTCGAGGCGCCGGCCGGCGGTCGCGAGCGGGTCCAAGGGCGCGCCCATCAGCCGGCACTCCGGGCGGAGGGGAGGAGCGAGGCGACCTCCGGGAGGCGCATCACCACCGCCCAGGGGGCGTCCGCGACGACCTCGCCCGCGCGCAGCACGAGTACCCGGTCGCACGCGGCGAGCAGGTCGCGCGTGTGCGACACGATGAGGAGGGACCACGGCGCGTCGGGGGCCGTGAGCACGTCGATGAGCTCCTGTCGGGCGGCCGGTTCGACCGTCGCAAGGCATTCATCAACGAGCAGGAGGCGCGGGCGATGCACGATGGCCCGCGCGAGCAGCAGGCGAACCCGGAGCGTCGACGGGAGTCCGCGGCCGCCGTTCTCGATGACGGTGCGCAGGCCGTCTGGGAGTCGCTGCACCGTCGCGTGCGCGCCGACGCGCGACAGCGCCTCGACCACCGCCGCCGTCCCGAGACCGGCGCGCCCGAGGGTGACGTTGTCCTCGATCGTCCCTTCGAAGAGCCCCGCCGACCCCAGCACCACGCCGATCCGGTCCCGCACCGCCGCGGGCTCGAGGTCCCGAAGCGTCATCCCGTCGAGCAGCACCGTTCCCTCGACGCCGTCGAGGAGCCCCGCGACCGCCGCGAGCAGCGTCGTCTCGCCGGAGCCGTCCGGACCGGTCACGGCCACCCGAGCGCCGGGCGCGAGGCGGAAGGCGATGTTGGCCAACGCCGGCCGCTCCGCCCCCGGATAGGTGTAGCGCAGCCCCTCGACCTCCACCGCGAGTCCGCTCGCCCCGTCGGGCAACGGCAGCCCCACCGTCGTCTCCAGCGGGAGGTCGGTGATCGCCCCGAGCTTGTCCACGGACGTCATGACGTCGTAGACCTCCGCGAGCGAGCCGACCAGCTTCTCGATCCCCGCGAGGACGGTCACGATGACGAGTTCCGCAGCGACGAACTGCCCGAGTGTGATCTGCCGGTCGATGACGAGCACGCTGCCGAGGATCAGGAGGGCGCCGGTGACGAGCGTCTTGAACCCGATCGCCGCCATCGCCTGGATCACGAGGACGCGAAAGTGCCGTTCGCGGTAGTGGAGATACCCCGCGACCTGGCCATCCATCCGTTCGAGCGCGGGGGTCGCGCGCCCCGCCGCCTTGAAGGCGACGACCGACCGCGCGACCTCTTCGAGCCAGTGCGCCGTCCGGTACTTGTACGCGCTCTCCATCTGACTCGTGACGAGCCCGCGCGGCCCGGTGAGCCGGATGATGAGCCAGAGCAGCCCGACGAGCCCGAGGCCGAAGAGGGTGAAGTACGGATGGTAGAAGGTCAGCAGCAGGAGGCCGAAGATGACCTGCAGCAACGCCGTGGTCGTCCCGGTCAGAAGCTTGCCGAGGCTCTTCTGGATCGTGACGACCTCGAAGAAGCGGTTCATCCGCTCCGGGAGGTCGGTCGCCCACGCCGCCTCGGTCCGGACCCGCGGCACGCGGATGGAGAACTCGAGCGCGATGCGCGCGAAGATGCGCTGCTGGATCCGCTCCACCGCGGAGAGCTGGAGCACCTGTAGGACGCCGGTGGCGAGGGTCCCGAGCACCACGAAGCCGATCAGCAGGACGACGGGCTGCAGGAAGAGGCCGCCGGAGACGAGCCCGATGATCGCCTGCACGCCGAGCGGCAGCGTGAGGCTGAGGAGGCCCACCAGGGTCGCGTAGGCGTAGACGAGGACGATGTTCCCCTTCTCGAGCAGCAGGAGCTCGAGCAGGCGATCCACGGGGCGACGCGCCGACCCGCCGGTAGGGGCGAGCACCGGGGTCGGGACCGGGATCACCAGCGCCGCCAAGGCCTCAGGGCCGCCCAAGCCACGGAGGAAGGCCTCGGGTGAGACGGATTCCGCCGCGCCGATGCCGTCCACCCCGACGCGCCGGACCGCCGGGCCTTCGGGACCGGGCTCGACGATCGCGAAGACGACCTCACCCGCCGCACCGGCGGCGAGGAGGGCGGCCGGGCCGCCGAGCCCCGCCAACGCCGCCCCGAGTTCCGCCGGTCGCACGGAGCGCCGCAGGACGGCGAGCTGCACCCGGCGAGCCGCATCGACGAGGAGGTCGGTCGAGGCCTCGACGGTCCCCGAGGTCACCCCGAGCCGACGGACCGCGTCCCGCCGCGCCGTCGCATCGAGCGACAGGCCGGCGTGGGCTGCGAGGTGATCGAGGAGGAGGGTGACCTGCGTCGTGAACATCGGCGCGAGTTGGGAACAACGGGAGAAAAATCGTCAGGATTTCTCCTCCGGTAAACCCCGAAACGACGATTTTGTTCGGTCCGACGGTCGTCCGGCGATCAGGTCAGCGGGGCGGGACGAGCGCGCGGATGCTCTCCGGGAGGGCCGTCGCCGCGGCGTCGGCCCGGTCATACTCCACGGTCGTGACCCGAAGGACGGTCTCGAGCATCGAGGTCCGCTGGATCCGCGTCGTCGGGAGGAGGAGGTCACCGAACCGCTGATAGTCAGCGAGGACGGCGACGACCTCCATCGGCCCCTGCGGCCCCTCCACGCTCGTCCGGACCCCCGCGCTGAGCCCCGTCACGGCGTCGAAGAACTCCGTGAGGACCTCACCGCTCCGACGAACCAGCCGTACGGGATACGCGTCGCGACCCTCGAAGCGCTCCACGGGGCGAACCTCCATCGACGTGAACTGCTGGAGGTCGTGGAGGTCGGAGAAGAAGTCGGCCTGCGTCGCGAGCATCGCCGCCTCTGGGCCCTGCAGCACGCGCGGCCCCTGGCCCGGCTGGATCGACCAGGCCACGGTCCCATCGTGCCCGGTGAGGAGCTCGCCCATCGGGCCGAGCGTGGCGCGGAGGAGGAATCGACCGGGCCTCACCTTCACGATCTCGAGCGGCGCCTCGAGTCCGACCATGGGAACGCCGAAGGTACCGACGAGCCGCATCGACGTGAGCCGTTCGAACGCGGCGCGCCCGCCGACGAGGGAGTCGTGCCGTGCGATCAGCGCCTCGGCAGCGGGGGGGACGGGCACAGCTGCGCTCTGCGCGCTCGAGGCGCGCCCCGCGACCAACAGGACGAGGGAGAGCGAACGCAGGAGACGGACCGTGCGGCGGGCGTGGAGACGGGACACGATGGCTGGCTCGGGATGGGGTCGGGGATATCATACACCGATGCGACCCGATTCCCCCGACCGTGCCCCGGCCAGCGCGCCCGTCCGGCTCGACAAGTGGCTCTGGGCGGCGCGGTTCTTCAAGACGCGGTCTCTCGCCACCGAGGCGGTGGACGGCGGCAAGGTGCAGGTGAACGGCGAGCGGGTGAAGCCGGCGAAGCCCGTCCGGCCCGGCGACGAGGTCCGCGTGCGCTCAGGGCCGTACGAGCACATCGTGCACGTCGATGGGACGGCGGAGCGGCGCGGACCGGCGGCCCTCGCGGCCACCCTCTACTCCGAGACCGAGGCCTCCCGGGCGGCGCGGGAGCGGCTCCACTGGCAGCTCACCGCCGCGGCCCCGGCGCTCGACCCGGAGAAGGGGCGACCGACCAAGAAGGATCGCCGGACGCTGGATCGGTTCCGCGACCGCTGATCGGGCGCACCCCGTGGCGGGAACGGGCGGGCGCCGATTAGCGTTCCGCCATCACTCGCACCATCCTCTGGAGATTCCGGTATGTCGGGCAGCACCGCACCGCACGATCCGAACAAGCTCGGCTGGGGTTTCGCCGCGGCGATCATCGTGCTCGCCATCGTCGCGAACGTGGCGGCCTACTCGATCCACAAGGCCACGTACCTCAAGCCCGACGCGCCGGCGGCGGCCGCCGAGCACTGAGTCACACCGACGCGCCTCGGCGCGTCAGGTCTTGTGTCGGAAGGTGATGCGCCCGCGGCTCAGGTCGTAGGGCGAGACCTCGACCGTCACGCGATCGCCCTGGAGCACCCGGATGCGGAATCGCCGCATCTTCCCCGCCATCGTCGCGAGCACGTCGTGTCCGTTCGAGAGGAGGACGCGGAAGGTCGCGCTGGGGAGCACTTCGCTGACGGTGCCTTCGAGTTCGATCGCTTCTTCTTTGGCCATGTGATCCGGTGCGGGTGAAACCGAAAGGTACCCCCCGCCCCGAGACGGCGGGAGTGGGGCGCCGCCTTGTGCGCCCCCCGCGGCGCCGGGTACCCTCCCGGGATGGACCCCCTCGAGAGCGTCGCCGTCGTCTTCGGGATCGCGAGCGTCTGGCTCAGCACGCGGGAGCACCTGCTGAGCTGGCCGACCGCCATCGTGAACGTCGCGCTCTACTTCCTTGTCTTCCGTGAAGCGCGGCTCTACGCCGACATGGGGCTCCAGGTCGTCTACCTCGTCCTGTCCCTCTACGGCTGGTACGAGTGGCGCTTCGGCGGGGCGGACCGGACCGAGCTCCCCGTGACGCGGGCGACCCGCCGACACGCGATGCTCCTCGGGGGCCTGGGGGGGGTCGGGACCCTCGTGCTCGGCACGCTGCTCGCGCGCACGACCGACGCCGCGCTCCCCTACCTCGACTCGGCGCTGGCCGTCACGAGCCTCTGCGCGCAGTGGATGATGACGCGGAAGCTCGTCGAGAACTGGCTCGTCTGGGTCGTCGCCGATGTCGTCTATGTGGGGATGTTCGCGACGAAGGGGCTCTGGCTCACCGCCGGGCTCTACGCGGTCTTCCTGGGACTCGCCGTCTCCGGATACCGGACCTGGCTCGCATCGTGGCAGCGCCGTACCGCGTCGTCCTGATCGGC
>CAZGIE010000107.1:0-274 GCA_964526485.1 uncultured Gemmatimonas sp.
CCGGCGCGGCGGCGCGCCCTCGGGAATCGCCGCCTGCGCGCCGGTGGGGCGGCGCGGTGCAGCGCCATCGCCTGGCACCACCGGGATCGACCCGCTCGAGGGACGGGGTGCACCGCCGGACGTCCGCCCTGCGCCACCCTCGGGATACGGGGTGAAACAATGCGGGCAGACGCGGAGGTTGGTGCTCTCCTTGCCGCATCGGCTGGAGTACACCGTGGGCTTCGGCGGGCTCGGCATCCGAGAGCGGCAGCGCCTCGGCAACCGCAAGCGCCAG
>CAZGIE010000107.1:284-7519 GCA_964526485.1 uncultured Gemmatimonas sp.
CGGCATCAGGGGTCGAACGGGTGGGAACGGGCGCGACCGCGGCGCCTCGGGTCAATCTACAACGCGGACCGCTGAGTGGGATGCGGACCAGTATCGAGATGCTACATTCTCCGCCATGACGGATTCCCTCGGTGGGGTGGTCAACCTGCACGGGCTCGCGACCCTCGCCGCCGACCGGCTCCCGGCGATGGTGTACGACTACTTCGCCGGCGGGGCGAACGACGAGGTCACCCTGCGCGCGACCCGCGACGCCTGGGATGCGATCACGCTCCGCTACCGGGTCCTCCGCGACGTCGCCACGCGCACCCTCGACACCACGATCCTCGGGCGGTCGCATCCGTGGCCGGTGCTCGTCGCGCCAATGGCCTTCCAGCGGATGGCGCATCCGGAGGGTGAGGTCGCGATGGCGCGGGGCTGTGCCCGCACCGGAACGGGGATGATCCTCTCGACGCTCTCGACGCAGCCGCTGGAAGCGGTACGAGAGGCCGGCGCGGGCCCACACTGGTTCCAACTCTACGTCTACCGGGACCGGGAGCGGACGGCCCAGCTCGTCCGCCGCGCCGAGCAGGCCGGGTACGAGGCCCTCGTGGTCACCGTCGACGCGGCGATGCTGGGACGCCGAGAACGCGATCTCCTGAACGGCTTCCACGTTCCGGCGGACCTCCCGGTGCCGAATCTCGACGCGGCACCGCGCGACGTCCTCGCGACTGCTGCCCCCACCGTCTCCGCCCTCGCCCGTTTCGTCGAGGCGCATTGGGATCCGAGCCTCTCCTGGACCGACATCGCCTGGCTCGCCTCGATCACCACGCTGCCGATCCTCCTCAAGGGGATCGTCCGCGGCGACGACGCGGCGCTCGCGCTCGAGCACGGGGTCGCCGGCGTGATCGTCTCGAATCATGGCGGGCGGCAACTCGACACCGCCGTGCCCACCGCGCGCGCGCTTCCCGAGGTGGCCGCCGCGATGGCGGGACGTGGCACGTTGCTCGTCGACGGCGGGATCCGGCGCGGCACCGACGTCGTGAAGGCCCTCGCGATGGGCGCCGACGGCGTCCTCCTCGGACGCCCGGCGCTCTGGGGGCTCGCCGTCGGCGGCGCGGATGGCGTGGGACAGGCGCTCGCGCTCCTGCGCGAGGAGCTGAGCCTGGCGATGGCCCTCTGCGGCGCCGCGCGCATCGAGGACCTCACCGCCGACCTCCTCGGCTGATGCCCTGGCCGCAGCGGTACGACCCCCTCGGTTCGGTCCCGCTCTCGACGCTGCTCGCGCTCCTCCCGATCCTCGTCCTGCTGGGGCTGCTCGCCTCGCACCGTGTGCGGGCACACCAGGCGGCGCTCGCCGGCCTCGCGGCGGCGCTGCTCGTCGCGACGCTCGGGATCGGGATGCCCGCCGGCCTCGCGGGACGCGCGGCACTCTTCGGCGCCGCGTACGGGCTCTTCCCGATCGGGTGGATCCTCGTGAACGTGCTCGCGCTGTACCGCCTCACGGTGGAACGCGGGCACTTCGCCGTCGTGCAGGGGAGCCTCGCCGGCGTCACGACGGACCGCCGGCTGCAGCTCGTGCTCGTCGCGTTCGGGTTCGGTGCCTTCTTCGAAGGCGCGGCCGGTTTCGGTACCCCGGTCGCCGTCACCGTCGCGCTCCTCATCGGCCTCGGCTTCCCCGCGCTGGACGCGAGCGTCTACTCCCTCATCGCGAACACGGCGCCCGTCGCCTTCGGGGCGCTCGGGACCCCACTCATCGCATTGCAGGGCGTGACGGGCCTCGACCTCCGTGCCCTCTCGGCGATGGTCGGACACCAGCTCCCGATCTTCTCCGTGATCGTCCCGATCTGGCTCGTCGCCGCTTTCGACGGGTGGCGCGGCGTGCGCGAGACCTGGCCGGCGCTCCTCGTCGCCGGCCTCGGCTTCGCCATCCCGCAGCACCTCGTCGCGGTGTACCACGGCCCCTGGCTCGTCGACGTCGTCGCGTCGGTCTGCTCGATGGCGGCGCTGACGCTCTTCCTCCGACGCTGGCGGCCCGCGGGCGCGCCCCCGCCCCGCCCCTCGCGCGGCCCCGCACCCGCGGACGACACCGCGGGCCGCGCGGCGCTCCGACGCGCCTGGGCGCCGTGGGCGATCCTCACCGTCGTCGTCTTCGTCTGGGGCACGCCGCAGATGAAGACGTTCCTGAACGGGCTCTCGGCGCCCGTCCTCCCCATCGCCGGGCTACATGAGGCGGTCGTTCGGGTCGCCCCGGTCGTCCCCGTCCCGACCCCTGAGGGCGCGGTCTACACCCTCAACTGGCTGAGCGCGACCGGGAGCGGGATCCTCGTCGCGACGCTGCTCGGGGCGCTGGTGATGGGGTGCGGCCTCGGCGACGTCGCCCGCACGTACCTCCGGACGCTCCGCGACCTGCGCTTCGCGCTCCTCACCATCGCGGCGATGATGGCCGTCGGCTACGTCACGCGCTACAGCGGCACCGACACGATCCTCGGCCTCGCCTTCGCGCGCACCGGCGCCTGGTATCCCTTCTTCGGCACCCTCCTCGGGTGGCTCGGCGTCGCGCTCACCGGCAGCGACACCTCGTCGAACGTCCTCTTCGGCGGGCTGCAGGTGGTCACCGCGCGGCAGGTCGGCGTCGACCCGACGCTGATGGCGGCCGCGAACAGCTCCGGGGGCGTGATGGGGAAGATGATCGACGCGCAGAGCATCGTCGTCGCCGGCGCGGCGACCGGGCAGGCGGGACAGGAGGGGACGATCCTGCGACGCGTGCTCTGGCACTCCATCGCACTCGCGAGCCTCGTCGGGCTCTGGGTCCTGCTCCAGGCGCGGCTCGGACTCGCGCTGCCGTAGACGGGCCAGGTACGGCGACGCGGGGCAGTCGTGCCACGCGTGGCCTCGAAGCGCCTCAGCGCCCAGCGATCTCCCGCATCAGCGAATCGCGGCGGTCGTCCCAGTCCGCGATCCAGGAGATCAGCTGTTCCCCCGGCATCGGCTCCGCGATCAGGAAGCCCTGCGCGGCCGCGCACCCCATCCGCCGCAGCAGCGCCCAATCGTCGAGGGTCTCGACGCCCTCGCCCACGGTGCGCATGCCAAGCTTCTGGGCCATCGTGAGGCTCGCCTCGAGGATCGCGCGCCGCGTCGCATCGGCCGCCGCGCCCTTCACGAAGGTCTGATCGACCTTGAGCTCATTGAAGGGCACATCCCGCAGCTGCGCGAGGGATGAGTGACCCGTGCCGAAGTCATCGATGGAGAGTCCGATCCCGTTGAGCCGGATGCGGGTGAAGATGTCATACGCCGCCATGGTGTCGTCGAGCGCGCGGTGCTCGGTGACCTCGAGGATGAGCGCCGGCCGCTCGAGCCCGCTCCGCTTGATGGCGGCGTTCAGCTGGTCCGGAAAATCGGGACGGAGGCAGCTCGCCATCGCGACGTTCACCGCGACCGTGATGTCGAGCCCCGCCTGCTCCCACTCGCGCGCTTGGGTGAGCACCCGCTCCACGAGAGGGAAGGTCAGATCGCAAATGAGGCCGTGCTCCTCCGCCGACCGGATGAACCGACCCGGGAGAATCGTCCCGTGCCGCGGGTGCATCCAGCGCGCGAGCGCCTCGACCCCGAGGAGCCGCCCGTCCGAGAGGGAGACCTGCGGCTGGTAGTACGGGAGGAACTCGCCGTTCTGGAGCGCCCGCGAGATGAGCTCCGGCGCGTATTGCGGGAGCGGGTCCGGCGCGGGCGTCTCGGCCCGCCGACCGGCGCCGAGGAGCTGCAGCAGCTTCTCCGGCGACGCGGGCTTCGGCAGGATCCCCCGCAGGTCGAGGCCGAGCGACTTCCCCACCCGCTCCGCCATCTCGAGGACGCGGCCATCGACGCTGCTCGTGATGATCACCGCCCCCCGAAAGGGGACCTGACTGAGGTGGCGCAGGAGCGAGACGCCGTCGAGGCCCGGCATCTGCAGGTCGATCACCAGCGTATCGAAGCGCTCCCGGGACTCCTCGATCATCCGCAACGCCTCGGCCGGCGCGGCACAGGTGGTCACCTGATCGAAGCCAAGCCGATAGAGATGCCGCTGGATGAGCTCCAGAAAGATCTGGTGATCATCCACCACCAGGATCCGGGGCGCCGGGGGGCGAGGCGTCGGGTCGGGGGCGAGTGAGAGCATCAGAGACGCAACTTCGCTCCGGGGGGGGCGACGACGCAAAGGGGAATCCGCCTACATTCCCTACATGGATGCCCTGACCCTCGACGACCGCCTCGCGGCGATGCCCAAGGTGGAGCTCCACGTCCACCTGGAGGGGGCCCAGCTCCCCGAGACGATCTGGGCGATGGCCCGCCGGAACGGGGTGACCCTCCCCGCGGCCTCCTTGGACGAGTGGCGCCGGTTCTATGCCTTCCGCGACTTCGCGCACTTCATCGAGGTCTACATCGCGGCGAGCCGCGCGATGGTGACGGCCGAGGACTTCCGACGGATGACGGTGGCCTTCCACGAGTACCAGGCCGCCCAGCACATCGTCTACACCGAGGCGTTCCTGAGCGCCTCGCTCTTCGTCGAGAAGATCCCCTGGCCCGACCTCCTCCACGCCTTCCAAGACGGCCTCGCCGAGGGGCGCGAGCGGCACGGCGTCACGGTCCGGTTCATCCCGGACATCGCTCGCAACTTCCCGCAGTCGAAGTCGCGGGTGCTCCGCTTCACCCTCGCCGGCCAGCGCGCCGGCGTCTTCATCGGGCTGGGGCTCGGCGGGCTCGAAGCGGGGTTCCCCGCCCAAGACTTCGCCGACGAGTTCGCGGAGGCGCGGGCGAACGGGCTGCACGTGGTGGCGCACGCGGGCGAGGGCGCGGGCCCCGAGAGCATCCGCGCCGCGCTCGACGCGCTCGGCGCCGAGCGCATCGGGCATGGCATCCGGTGTGTGGAGGACGCCGCGCTCGTCGAGGAGCTGCGCGCACGACAGATCCCACTCGAGGTCTGCCCGATCTCCAACTCCCGCACGGGCGTCCTCGCCCCCGACGCCCCGCACCCGATCCTCGCGATGCTCGACGCCGGCCTGAATGTGACGGTGAACTCCGATGACCCCCCGATGTTCGCGACCTCGCTCACCGACGAGTATCGCTGGCTCGCCCGGGCGGGCGTCCCGTGGGAGCGGTTGCGGGCCTGTGCGCTCGCCGCGGTCGAGGCGAGCTTCGCCTCACCGGAGGAGAAGGCGGTGCTGCGGCGACGCCTCACGGAGGCCGGATGACCGCCCTGCTCCGGTTCCTCGACCGGGAGCGGTCGATCGCCCCGGTCGGGTATCCGCGCTGGCGCATCCCGCCCGCCGCACTCGCCATCCATCTCTCCATCGGCCAGGCCTACGCCTTCTCGGTCTTCAATCTCCCGCTGACCCGGGAGATCGGGATCACCGCGAGCGTGCCGGGCGACTGGGCCCTCACGACCGTCGGCTGGATCTTCTCGATCGCCATCGTCTGCCTGGGGCTCTCGGCCTTCACCTTCGGCCGCTGGATCGAGGCCGTCGGTCCGCGGATGGCGATGTTCGCGTCCGCCTGCTGCTTCGCCGGCGGGTTCCTCATCGCCGCGGTCGGCGTCGCGCGTCATGAGATCGCGCTCGTCTACCTCGGCTACGGGGTGCTCGGCGGGATCGGCCTCGGCCTCGGCTACATCTCTCCCGTCTCCACCCTGATGAAGTGGTTCCCCGATCGTCCGGGGATGGCGACCGGGCTCGCCATCATGGGGTTCGGCGGCGGCGCGATGATCGGCTCTCCGCTCGCGCTCGCCCTGATGCGGCGTTTCTCCACCCCGACCTCCACCGGTGTCGCCGCGACCTTCGTGGCGATGGGCGTGCTCTACTTCGCGGTGATGCTCCTCGGCGTCGCGCTCGTGCGGCTCCCCGGCGCGCCGATCCCCGCCGCGCGCGACACGCGGCCGGCGGGACGCGACACCACCGCCGTCGAGGCGATGCGGACGCCGGCCTTCCGCGCGCTCTGGATCGTCCTCTGCTGCAACGTCACCGCGGGGATCGGCGTCCTCGGGCAGGCCTCGCCGATGATCCAGGAGATGTTCCCGGGGCGCGTCGACGCCGCGGCGGCGGCGCGCTTCGTCGTCTTCCTGAGCGCGGCGAACATGGTGGGGCGGTTCCTCTGGTCCTCGGCCTCGGACCGCTTCGGGCGCCCATGGACCTACGGGATCTTCTTCGCGCTCGGGGCCGCGCTCTACGCGAGCGTGCCGGCGATCGGCCGCGCGGGGAATCTCGCGGCCTTCGTCGCCGCCTACGGGATCATCATGACGATGTACGGCGGCGGCTTCGCGACGATCCCCGCCTATCTCCGCGACCACTTCGGCACGGCGCAGGTCGGGGCGATCCACGGGCGACTGCTCACCGCGTGGTCCGTCGCGGGGGTCGCGGGACCGGTGCTGGTGAACTACCTGCGCCAGGCGCAGATCGACGCCGGCGTGCCGAAGACCGAGGCCTACGCCGTGACGATGACCCTGATGGCGGGGCTCCTGGTCGTAGGCTTCGCCGCGAACATCGCGGCGGCTCGCCGTCTGCGGGCCGCCGCGACCGTGCGCTGAGGCCTAGCGGATCACGCGGTCGTCGCGCCCGAAGACCTGTGGGGTCTGCTCGCGGCCGTGCACGCGCCGGGCCTCGTACGGGAGACCGTCCGAAGGGTCCGTGAGGTAGGCCCGCATCTCCCCGACGGAGACGCGCCCGTCGCGGTTCGCATCGGCGCCGCCCTGCAGCCCCTTCAGGAAGAAGTAGGTCAGCATCCCGTGCCGCATCTCGGGATACCAGTTCGCGAGCTGCTGGCCCTCCGCCGCCGCGATGATCGTCGCGTTCCCCGCGGCGAATCGCGCCGCCGGGTCGCGCACCTGCATCCCGATCGGTGACGCCGAGGTGATCAGCATCTCACCGCCCCCCGAGGCGCCGGAGAAGCAGGCGTCGAGCACGACCGTCACATGTTTCGCATTCAGGGCGGCGAGGTTCTCGTACAGCATGTCCACCGGGAGCCCGGTGAGCGAGAGCCGGTTGGCGTCCGCATCGGCGGGCATCAGGTAGGCCCGCTCGGCCCGCGGGTCCGGCGCGCCATGCCCGGAGTAGAAGACGAAGACCTCGGTGCGCCCCGGCTTCACGAGGTCCTTGAGGCGGCCGTTGGGGTTCCCCTGGTCACCGAACCAGACCTTCAGGTTCGTGAGCGTCGCGTCCTCCAGCAGGAAGACGTTGCCGGGGCGGATGCCGAGCGCACGCTCGGCGTACTGCTTCATCACCGCGGCGTCGTTG
>CAZGIE010000108.1:0-7505 GCA_964526485.1 uncultured Gemmatimonas sp.
CGGGCGTGGCGCCGAAGCTGCCGTCGGAGGGGCTCAGGGTGCTCAGGCGGACCTGTGCGCCGGCGACGGGCGCACCGTCGGGGCCGTCGACCCGGAGGACGATCGGGATGCGGTTCCGGAAGTTGACGGTCGTGACGAGCACGCTGTCTCCTGCGAGCTTCGTGATGGTTCCTCCGGCCGGGACGATGCGTCCGACGGCAACGAAGCGAGCGAGTCCGGACTGGCCGGAGGGGGTCGTCACCGGGATGCTGGCGCGCAGCCGTGCGAGTCCGAGCGTGGCCCCGGTGCTGAGCGGCCCCGTCCCGGCGATGCCGGCCGTGTCGGTCTGGACCGTGATGGTCGAGTCGGCGGTGCCGATTCGGATGCTCCCCCCGAGCACGGTGAAGGTGACGCTCTGGTTGGCCACCGGGGCGCCGAGCGCATCGCGGACGCGCACAAGCCATCCCTCCTGCGACGACCCGGTCCCAGCGGGGTGGCTGCTGACCCCGCCGTCCTCGTACAGCGGCGTGACCGCCGCGGCCACGCCGGTCGGCGCGCCGACCCGCGGGATGAGCTGCGGAGTGCGGATTGGGGTGTTCGGGTCGGTGCCGGTGGCGAGCTTCCCGGAGAGGTTCGACCCCCAGCAGAAGACCTGCTGCGAGGCGTTGGTGAGGCCGCAGGTGGTCTGTCCCGAGGCAGTGAACCCGGTGCCGCTCATTTTCAGCGCGTACCCGGTGAAGGGGATGAGTGTCGGTACGCCGCGCGTCACCGTGGTGCCGTCGCCGAGCTGGCCACCGTTGTTGTAGCCCCAGCACCAGGTGGTGAAGTCGGCCTTGATCCCGCAGGTGCGATAGTAGCCGGCGTAGAGATAGGTGAACCCCGTCCCGGTGACGACCGGGACCGGGGTGACCTGGGGCAGCGTCGCGGTTACGCGCCCATCGCCGAGGGCGCCGACGTCGGCGCCCCCCCAGCAGGAGACGTCGCCGCCGCCGGTGCGGCCGCAGCTGTGCGCCTCACCGCCCACCACCTGCGCGAACAGCGCGCCGCCCGCGACGAGGACGGGCGTCGGGGAGCTGAGCGTGGTCCCGTTACCGAGCTGGCCCGACGTGTTGACCCCCCAGCAGTACCAGGTCCCGTTCGCGGTGCCGCCGCAGGTGTGGTTCGTACCGGCGCTCACATCGGTGTAGGCGACGCCGGGCAACGCACCGGCACGCGCGGGGATCGCACGCCGGTTGCTGAACGTGCCGTCACCGAGCTGGCCGGCCCAGTTGTAGCCCCAGCACCAGATCTCGCCGGCGGCCGTCAGGGCGCAGCTGTGCTCGCCGCCGGTGACGATCTTCGTGAACTTGAGCGTCGTGCGGACGCGCGTCGGGACGAGGCGGTCGGTGAAGGTCGAGTCGCCGATCTGGCCGGCGGTGTTCGATCCCCAGCAGTACGCGTCACCGTTGGCGTCGGTGAGGCAGGTGTGGTCGCCCATTCCCTCCTGGCTCACGGAGGACTGTGGGCCCAGGGTCACCCCGCCGAGGGTCACCGTGACCGGCGTGAGGCTTGGCGTCGTCGTCCCGTTGCCGAGCTGGCCGCGCGCGTTGTCGCCCCAGCAGCGGAGCGACCAGTTGTCGGCCATGCAGATGTGCTCGCCCTTCCGCGGCAGGATCGTTGTCACGGTGACCGGAATCGCGGGCCGCCCCGCGATGCTCACCGCGACCGCGCCGGTGGCCGGCGCGGCGGTGCCGCCCCAGAGCCGGACGATGGCGATGCCGCTCGTATCGGTGAACGCGGTGATCGGCCCGCTCTTCGCGCCGACGAGACGGGTCCCGCCGACAGGGCCGATCAGCGCCGTGCCGCCGCTGGGCGCGACGGTGACTGGGATGTTGGGGATACCGGCGCCGAACTCGTTGGTGACACGGATGCGCACCGGCTGACCGGTCTGTACGTCCGGGTAGGTCGCGATCTCCGGGCCGTCGACGACCGTGAACCCCGTCACGACGCTGGCGCGGTCGATCGTGGTGATCGTCGTGCTCGCGGAGACACCGCCGGCGCTCGCCGTGATGGTGGCCGACCCGAGGTCGAGGCCGCGCAGGATCCCCGTTGAATCGACGCCGGCGACCGCCGGGCTGGTCGAACTCCAGGTGATCGGGACGCAGCCGTCGAGCGCGAGCCCGTCGCTGGCGCGCGGGGAGGCGACGAGCGGTGCCGCTTCGCCGACGCCGAGGGGCTCGGTGACGGATCCGAGGAGGATCTCGAAGACCGGGGGGATCGTGAAGACGGGAGTGCCGATGCGCGTCGCGGCGGTGAGGCCGATGCTCGCGCGGGCGACCTGCTGCGCGTCGATGATGTCCACGACGCCGTCGGCGTTCACGTCGCCCTGCGCGGTGAGGACCGCGGGGCGGAGCACCGGCAGCGCGATCGAGCGACGGGCGATCTGCTGGGCGTCGATGATGTTGACCTGTCCGTCATCGTTCGCGTCGCCCCAGTTCCCGGGCGGCGCGACGCAGGCGGCGGCGGGACGCGTGAGCGCCTGCCGCAGGAGCGAGGCGCCGCCGGTGTCCCCGAGCTGCGTCGGGAGCAACGAGACGGTGGTCCCCCCCGGCAAGGGGCCGGCGCGGAGATAGAGGGTACCGACCGTGGTGGGCTGGGTCGCCCCCTCGGTGGCGAAGACGCTCAGCGCGAGCGCGCCGCTCGCCGTCCCCGCAGTGTTGATCTGCACCGAGCCGAAGCTGCCGGGCACGATCGAGTCGAGCGAGAGCCGCTGTGGATTCCAGGAGATGGTGGCGGAGAACGCCGCGACGGCGGTCCCCGGCGCGGTGGTCGGGTCGATGACAATCGGGATCACCACCTGGTCGGTGGGGACGACGCGTAGCGTGCGCAGGGACCCGAGGCGCAGCTCCACGGGCCCCGAGCCCTGCACGGTCGGCTGGTAGCGCTCCACCGCCTCGAAGCGGACGGCGCCCGGGAGGTCGAGGACCTGCTGGGCGGACATGGGCAGGGTCGCCTGCTGGCCCGCGAGGGCGAGCGGGGTGCAGACGGCGGCGACCGTTAGGAGTCGGCAGCGCATGATCGGATCGGGCTCGAGGGACGAGAAGGCGGTGAAGCGGCGACCACGCACGAACGAACGGCCGGCGGGACTATGGCGTGACGGTGACAGCCAACGGGCGGACGACGACGGAGACGGCCCCGCCCGCCGCGTTCCCCGAGGCGCCGGCGGCGATGTCCACCGTCGCCGCCCCCGCGATCCGCGGGCGCAGCGTCAGGGTGCGCAGCACGAACGATGCGGTCGTCGCGTTCGCGGTGAAGCCGCTGATCACCAGCTGGCCCGCCCCCGTGTTCGCCGTGTTCAGGAAGACGCTCGCGCTCCCCCCGGCATCATCGGTCCAGGCGCCGCCGGTCGTGCCGACGTAGGTAAAGCGGGTGGTGTCCCACGCCACGTAGGCCGTGAGCGAGGCGAGATCCGCGCCGCCGCGATTCGACAGGTCGATGAGGAGCGGGATCGCGAGGTCGCTGCCGACGACGGCGCTCGTGCGGTCCGAGGCGCCGGCGTGGAGGCGGATCCCTGGCGAGACGGGCGCGACGGGGAACGGCGACGAGACGGCGGCCACGAGGCCGCCCGGTGCGCTGAAGCGCACCGTGTGCGTCCCCGCCCCGGTGATGCCGAGATCGGTGAAGGTCGCCGATCCGTTGCCCGCGACGGTCGTTCGGGTAAGCGTGCCGCCAAGGGTGCCGGTCCCGGACGCGATCGAGGCGGTGACGGCGATCCCGCCCGCCCCCGTGCCGTTGCCGTACGCGTCGACCGCGGTCACCACCGGTTGCGTGGTGAATGCCGTGCCGTTGAAGACGCCGGCGAGCCCCGTCGAGAAGGCGAGCGCGCTGGTTGGCCCCGGGAGGACGTTCACCGGGATGACGTCCGTGCTCCGCGTCGTAATTGGCCCCGTCGCGGGATTCGCGCTCGCGGCGAGGGCCGTCCCCTCGTTCCGGTAGAGCGTCAGTGTGGATGTGGCGACCCCGTTGGTGAAGGCGAGCGACGGATTGTTGCTGAGCGGGACCGTGCTTCCGCCGACCGCGAGCATCGTCGGGGCCGTCCCGTTCGGCGAGGCCCCCGGACCCGTGAAGAGCACGCTCGTTATCAGGGATGTCAGCCCCTTCGCGACGTTCTCGTAGTCATCGTACGCGGTGACCGTGACCCCCTGCGGCACCCCCGCCGTCCACGCCACTGGCGCCGCCAGACGGAAATGCGTCGGCCTCGCCGGTGCGACCGTCAAAGCGAGACGCTGTCCAGGGACGGTCGTCACCGTCGATCCCAGGAGGCTGGCGCAGAGGTCGTAGGTCGAGGCGGTGAACGGTCGGATGACCACGTCGGCCACGCCAGTGGCGAAGGTGACACTTGCGCTATCGTTGAACGCTACCGGGCCCTGCGTCGTCAGCACCTCGCCGGTGGCGGCGCCCTGACATGGCCCGATGCCCACGGTCCGCAACCCATCCACCACCGTCGTACGATTCCCGAGCGCATCAAGGGCGGTGATGCGCACGGTCTGCGAGTCGCCCGCGACCTGTACGGATTGCCCGGTGAGCCGCAGTGTGGCCGCCGCCGGCGGCGCCAGCTGCGTCCCGCTCACCGTCGCGACCACGGCGGTCGGCGCACCGACCACCTCGGCGCGCAGGGCGCCCGGCCCCGTCACCGCGCCGGCCGTCCACTGCACCTCGACGAGCCCATTCGCGTCGGACGTGTCCCGCGCCTGCGAAAGGGTGCCCTGGCCCGCGGTCACGGTGAAGGCGACGATCTCCCCGCTCACCGGGAGGTTGTCGCCCGCGGTGACGCGGAGCTGCACCGGCGAGGGGAAGGGAAGGCCCCGGATCACCTGCTGGGCGTTCCCTGCGACGACAGCGAGCGCCGTCGGCGTGGGTGTGATTGTGACCAGAGCGGAGTCCCGCTGGCCGGTGACGGTCTGCGCGATCACGACGGTGGCGCCGCGGAACCCCGTCACCTGGGCATTCCCCGAGGTGAGGCCGACGCGGACCTTCGTGGTGTCGCGCGAGGTGAAGGCCACCGGCGTCCCCGCGAGCGTGGCCCCCTGCGCGTCACGCACGGTGGCCGTGAAGGCCACCGTCTCGGCGTGGCGCACCGTCCGGCTCGTGGGTGTGATCGCCACCGAGGCGGCGTTGGCGCCGACCCCGGTGTAGGTGAGCGGGATCTCGGGCGGGGTCGTCGGGGGCGCGGTCGGCGTGGCGGCGACGACGTTCACCGGTCCGCCGCGGAAGACGGTGTCCCCGGCGGCATTGATGAAGCGGAGCGCCGCCGTGAGCAGCTCCCCCGAGGTGGGGGCCGCCGGGTCGAGGGTCACCGGGAGGGCGAGGGCGAGACTGGCCGACTCCGGCGGGAACTCCACGACGCGGGTCAGCGCGGTGTCGCCGTTGGCGCGGAGCAGGACGATCCGCACCCGCGTGAAGGTGACGATCGACGCCACGCTCAGCGGCTCCGCCCGTCCCTCGAGTCGCAGCAGCGGGAAGGTGGGGGCGAGCCGGACCGCACCCGCCCGAGGACCCCGGGGCGCGGTGAGTTCTCGCCCGCAGGCTACGAGGCCGACGACGGTCAGGAGCAGGACGAGGAGGAACCGGGACGGCCGCAAGGCGCTACCGAGGAGATGAGATAGCGAATTTTGGGTCGCCGGACGGCCGGGCGGAAGAGCGGCGGCCGATCTCAGGCGACGCGGTCGCGGCGGACCTGCAACAGCGACACCGCGGCGACGATCGCCGCGCCGCCGACGAGGGTGGCCCCCGTCAGCGGCTGGTCGAGGACCACGGCCGCGAGGAGGGCGGTCAGGAAGGGCTCCACCGATGAGACGACCGCCGTGCGCACGGGGCCGAGGCGGACGAGCCCCATCATGAAGAAGACGCCGGGGAGCACGGTGCTACCCAGGGTCAACAGCGCGACGAGCCCCCACGCGGTCGGCGTGAGCTGCGCCGTGAAGCTGCGGTCGGCGACGCTCGCGACCAGGAAGGCGAGCGCCGAACCGATCTTCGCGTAGGCGGAGGTCGGCGCGACGGGGTGGTCCTTCTGCAGGACGCGCATCATCGGGATGTAGGCACCGTAGACGATCGCCGCCCCGAGGGCGAGCGCGACGCCGCGCGGGTCGATGGCGCCGGCGGCCGGCCGTCCGACCATCACGGCGATCCCGCCGAAGGAACAGGCGAGGGCGAGGGCGCGACGCCCGTCGAGGCGCTCGGCCCCGCGCACCGCCTGGGCCACCGCAACCCAGGCGGGGTACGTATAGAACAGGAAGGCGAGCGTCGCGGCCGGGATGTACGCGAGCGACGCGAGCGCGAGGTAGACGAGGAGCGCCTGCCCGAAGCCGCCGAGCGCGACGAAGCGGAGCATCTCGCGGGGCGGGATCCGCGGATACCCGCGCGCGCCGACCCAGATGGTGAGCACCACGGCGGCGAGCACGTAGCGCCAGGTGAGCACCGTGGTGAGCGTCAGCCCCGTCGCGACGGCGGCGGCGGTGAGGATGCTCACCGAGGCGAACCCCGTCGCGGCGAGGAGGGTGTAGGCGAGGCCGGCGCCGGTGGCGTCGGGGCCCGCCGCCGGCGCGCGCGGGGGCGTGGGCGCGGGGCGCACGGGGGTCATTCGGGAGGCGGGGCGTCGGCCTCGACCACGGGATGGGCCGAGCGCTGCAGGAGGAGGATCGCGCCCATGATCAGCGTGCCGCCGAGGATGGTGCGCGGGCCGATCGGCTGCCCGAGGACCAGCGCGGCGAGCAGCGCGGTCCAGAACGGCTCGACGGTCGAGAGGATCGCCGCGCGGACGGCGCCGAGCACGGCGAGCCCGCGCAGAAACAGGAGGAAGGCGGCGACGGTGCCGATCAGCGCCGCACCGGCCGCGACGCCCCAGATCGCGGGCGTCATCCCGCGCACGAGGGTTCCGGTGGCGAGCGCCCAGCCGACGAAGACGATCGCCGCGCCCCCGATCACGTAGGTCGACGCGACCGCGGCCGGGTGCGGGCCGCGCGCGCGGTGCAGGATCGGGATGTACGCCGCGTAGACCACCGCGCTGGAGAGCGCGAGGAGGAGGCCGGGGAGCGGGAGCGCGGAGCGCCACGGGGCGCCGACCATCGTGGTGAGGCCGACGAGGGCGAGGCCGAGCGCCGCGAGCCGGCCGCGCGTGAGGGGCTCGACCCCATGCACCGCCATCAGCACCGCGACCCAGGCCGGGTAGGTGTAGAAGAGGAAGCCGAGCTGCCCGGCGTCGATCCACCGGAGCGCGGAGAAGGAGAGCGAGGTCACGGCGACCTGGCCGAGTCCGCCGAGGATGAGCAACCGGCGGATGTCGGCGCCGGGGATGCGGAGCGCCGCCGGCCCGCCGGCGACGAGCATCAGGAGCGGCGTCGCGAGCAGGTACCGCCACGCCATCAGCCCCTGCAGCGCGCCCCCCGCCCGGTTGGCGAGCGTCACGCCGACGGCGAGCGACCCGAAGGCGCAGGCGGAGACGAGCACCGCCCCCGTCGCGCGCCGCGCCTCGCTCACAGGAGGGTCCC
>CAZGIE010000109.1:0-7378 GCA_964526485.1 uncultured Gemmatimonas sp.
GAAGGGTTCCCCAGTACGGCTCGCTGGCCCCCGCCATGTTGACCGCCGGCAGCGTCCGCTGGTCGGCGCCCTTGGAACGGCTCAGCACCAGGGCCCGGTCGCTCGTGCTCCCCGGCCGCAACGTGTTGGCGGGATCGTCGAGCTGCACCGACTCGCTCGCGCCGGAGGTCTTCTGCGTCGCGTAGACGCTGGCGGGGGCGTCGTTCACCCAGCGGTCGGCACCGACCGGCGGCGCGTAGGGACGCCCTCGCGTCGCCGAGAACCCGTCCGCTTGCGCCCAATCCAGAATCGCCCGACCCATCGCCGCGCCATGCGCCTCGGAGCGGGCGCGGAGCGCACGGCCACCGCGGCCCCACCCGAGCGTCGCCACGCGTGCCGTGACGAGCGAATCCGCGAGCCGGGCCAGCGCCGATCGCGTGGTCGGCAGCGCCTCGGCGAGAAGACCCTCCGAGACCACACGCACCGCCGCGACGGCGGCCAGCGTGCCATCCACGGTGCCCTCGGGGGTGGGGAGCGCAGGGAAGTCTTGCAGCCGGCCCGCCAGGGCGCGGCCGGGGTCGGACGCGGTCAGCCCCGCGAAGAGCGCGACCGCGTGATACGCGAGTACCCGCGAGGTGACCGGCGGCGAGAGACGCTCCACCCGCGCGACGCCGTACCACGCTCGGACCATCGTCGAGACCAACCGCGGATCGTCCGTCGCGGGCGCGCGACAGGCGACGCAGAGCGTCAGGAGGATGAGCCAGCGGCGGCGCATGAGCGGGGGGAGGAGGACCGGGAGGGAACGCGACGCGCGCCGAGCGGGCTACGCATCGGACGCGTAAATATACGATGCACGCTCCCCGCACCCGAGGCGAACCGATGCGCCCCCTGCTGACATCCCTGCTGGCGCTCGCCCTGCTCGCCTGTGCCTCGACGGGCGGCGGCTCAGCCGACGTGCCGGGGACGCCACCGGCGGGGAGCGCTGCGCCCGCGCCGACCACGATGCGCGTGTCCACGCCTGGCGGCAATCTCAACATCCGGGTCCGACCCGATGAGATGCGCTCGTCGTTCATCGTGGCGGCCCCGATCGACCGCGTCTGGCGGGCGTTGCCGGCGACCTTCGACTCGCTCGGGATCCCGGGCGCGGTCGTCGATGCCGCCGCCCGGCGCTACGGCAGCACGGGGTTCCGCGTGCGTCGACGCCTCGGCACGGCACCGGTGAGTCGGTACTTCGACTGCGGACAGACGCAGATCGGTGAGAACGCCGACGAGTACAACGTGCAGCTCCAAGTGGTGGCGACGCTCTCCACCGGCACCGCGGGGACGACGAACGTGGAGGTGCTGCTCGATGCGCTCGCGCGCCCCGTCGCCTTCTCGCAGGGCTATCAGGCCTGCAGCACGCGCGGGACCCTCGATGCGCGGCTCATCGAGCGCCTGCGCACGGAGCTCAGCCGACCATAGGGGTGAGGGCGAGGCCCGCCGAACCGCTCAGGGCTCGCGGATGGTCAGCAGGCCCGGGGGCGTCGGTCCCGGCACCCGCTGACGCACACCCGAGGGCCAGACCACGTCGACGGCCTGCACGGTCGCCGTCGGCCCGAGCCCGAAGGTCAGCGGGAGCCGGCTCTGCGCCAGATACCCGGACTTCCCATCGACCGGCTTCGTCAGCACCCGCCCGTCCGAGAGCGTCACGCGGACCACCGCCCCGAGGGCATCACGATTGGAGCGCGACCCGACGAGCCGGACCGGCAGGGTGCGCGCGCCCCCCCGCTGCGCGAGGTCGCTCATCAGGATCTGCGGCGCCGCGTTGAACTCCGCGAGCACGAGATCGAGATCACCATCCGCATCGAGGTCGGCGATGACGCTGCTGCGTGAGCCGCGCGTCCCCATCACGACCTGCCGCCCGGTGCCCGGCTCGGCCCGGCAGCGGCTCGGTGCCCCATTCGGACGCGCACAGGCGGTGCAGGTCGGCGTGCCGACGTCGGCACTGCCCGGCCCACAGTCGATCGTGAACCAGGGCTGCTCGGTGGCCCCGCGCGTCCGCGGCTCGACGCCGAGCAGGAATTCCGCGGGCAGGAACCGCTTCCCGGCTTCGTTCAGCAGCACCGTGTTCGGCGCGTAGCGAAACGGGTAGTTCATCCCCGCGGTGATGACGAGATCGTCCCACCCATCGGCATTCAGGTCGTCCGCGCTCGGCCCCCAGGGCCAATAGCTCTCGACGCCGGCGCGGTCCGAGGTCTCCTCGAAGCCGCCCCCCGCCGTGTCACGCGCGGTGAAGAGGGCGTTCCCGAAGAGCAGACGGTCCGTCCCGCGGGGGAAGAGGGGCGGCGGCATCTTGGTCGGGTCGGACTTCCGCCCCTCCCCCATCACATCGTCGGGCGCGAGGTCATCGAACATATCGGAGTGCATGTCGGTCACGAAGAGATCGAGGCGGCCGTCCCCGTTCCAGTCGAACACCTCGACGCCCATGGAGCCGAACGGGGAGCGCGGGACGTACCGGGCGCTCACCTCCTCGAAGCGCCGGCCCTCCCGGTTGCGATAGAGACGGTCCTCGCCCTGCATGTTCGCGAGATAGAGATCGAGCCACCCATCGTCATCGACGTCGAGCGGCACGACCTCACCACTCCATCCATCGTCCCCGAGTCCCACGGCACGCGTCACATCCTCGAACCGATTACCGCCGAGGTTGCGGTAGAGGATGCCGTCCTCGCGCCGGTCCGGGAGCACGTGCGCGAAGAAGGCCCCGTCCATCCCGACATGCGCCCCGCCGGTCCCGATGGTGTCCGTCGTATAGCGCCCGACGTTGGCCACATAGAGGTCGAGACGACCATCGCGGTCGTAGTCGAAGAAGATGGCCCCGGAGGAATGGCCCTGATGCCCGACCCCGGCGGCCGCCGTGATATCGGTGAAGCGCCCCGAACCGTCGTTCGCGTAGAGCCGATCACCCTTGCGGACCGTCGTCACGAAGAGGTCGGCATCGCCGTCGTTGTCGATATCGGCGAACGAGGCACCGACCCCGATCGGATCGTCGACGGCCAACCCGGCGGCGCTGGTGGCGTCCTCGAAGGTGCCATCCCCACGACCCCGCCAGAGCTCGCTGCGCCCGAGCTGACTGACGAAGTAGAGGTCGAGATGCCCGTCGCCGTCCACGTCGGCGGCCGCCACGGCCGTGCCATGGTCGTAGTGCACCGCCTTGTAGCGTCGGCCGGCGTCGTCGACGATGCGATGCACGAAGCGAATGCCGCTCGCCTCGAGGCGGTCGGTGAAGGCGAAGTCGTGGCGCGCGACCGTCGTCGCGGCGCCCGCCTGCTGGAGGCGCGCGCGCGCCCGGAGCCAATCGGGGGCCTCCGCATCAGACGACGCGGGGGTCCCCCACTCACCCGCGGCACACCCCATCCCCCCGGCCGCGAGGAGCACGACGGCGACGGTCAGCGAGCGGGAAGCGCGGGCGGGCATGAGCGTCGGCATGCGGGATGATATGGCACGAAGCGGGCGGATGCGGAACGGGGGCCGGCGATCGCTCGCCGGCCCCCGGGACCACGATCGTCGATGGCGACGATCAGGGATTCGCGAAGGCGCCGGTCCCAGACGGTGGTCGCCGCCGGCACCGTGAACGCGGTGGTCTGCGGCGTGCGCGCGCCGGCGGTCGAGCGCGGGAAGACGATCAGCGTGACCGCCGACCCCCCCACCGCGGTGCCCGGCAAGGCCTCGATATCGAGCTTGCCGCCGGTACCGGCGGTCGAGTACGGCACCTGACCGATCAGGAAGAGGCCGTCCGCGAACAGGTTGGTCCCGCCCCCCGCGGGCTGCACGTTGTAGCGGTACACCCCCGTGTCGGCCGTGACATAGGTCGACCGGCTCATCGCGGGGACGCTAGCCCAGGTCGGCGTCCCCGGCGACGTGGTCCCCTGCTTGTAGTGGCGGACGTCGATGGCCGAGGCGGTGGTGTTGATCACGCGCAACGCGACCTGCTCGCCCGTGGGCCGCGCCACGTCCTCCTCATAGAAGACGAGCCGGAGGGCGGGCGTCGCCCCGGTGCGGGCCTGCCCCATCAGCAGGGCCGTGTAGTTCTTGCCGGCCTCGAGGTTGACCGTCGTGTCCTTGATCACGATCTGCGCCGCGGCCTGCAACGAGTCGTCGAGGAAGATGCGGAAGCGCCGCAGACCGGCCTGGGCGGGCTTGTACTGCACGCCGACTGAGCCGACGGTCGAGAAGCTCGTCGCGGAGGAAGGACAGGGCGACGAGGTTCCCGTGATGACCGCACGCGTGCAGGGATAGAGCTGCGCCGACGTGGTCGGCCCGTTCCGGAAGTTCTGCCGGAAGTGCGCGTTGTTCTCGACCAGGTCGATGAACCGCAGATCCATCCCGTACGCGCCCGCGGTGTCCGGGACGGCGTTGATGAAGCGGACGCCCGCGACCTGCGGCGTGGCCGTCGGATACTGCTCCTTCAGGTCGGCGCACGCCGTGAGGAGCGCGGCGGAGACGAAGAGGGAGACCAAGGAAAGACGTCGCATGGACCACTCCATGGGAGGTTGAGGCGCCATCGGATCCCTCACGGGAGGACGAGGCGGAGGGAAGCCGACAGGCTGTCCCGGGGTTGGGTCGAGGGGTCGCTGCCCAACGCGAACCCATCGATGCCCCGGGTGAGGATGAGAGCGAGGGCACCGACGCCGCCGGCGACCGCGATCGCGGTGCGGCGGCGGCTGTAGCGCTGGATGCTGACGCCGCGGACGTGACGGTCCTCGAGGCGGATCGGTTCCCCGGCCCACACTTGAAGCGCCCCGCCGCTCCGACGGACCTCGCTGACCGCGACGAGATATCCGGCCGACTCGCGGGAGAGGAGCCGGCCGTCGATGCGCTCGAGGCCGTCCCCCATCACGAGGCCCAGGGCCGCGCGCCCCTGGTCGTTGAGCTGGAAGGACATCCGCGTCCCGAGTTCCGGCGCGACCCCGACCGCGGCGGGCTCGGCGGCATAGCAGCCGACCGCCGCGACGAGCGACGCGAGGAGCAGGGGACGGCCCAACAGGCGCATCAGAATCACCAGCCGTAGCTGCTGCGGGCGGCAGCGGAATTCGGCGCGTTGCCGACACCGGGACCGGTGCCGTAGATCGCCGAGCTCGGCTTGCCACGGGCCTGGACGTCCTGATACGGCGTCGCCACGAAGAGCGGCGTGGTCTCAGGGAGATCACCCCACCCGCGCGAATCCAGATACCACGGCGCGAAGTGGGTGTACGCCGTCTCGATCCGCTTCTCGTACTTGAGGGCATCCCAGAGGGTGCCGCATCCGATCGTGTTGAAGTTCGGCGCCTTCGGGACCTTCGGCACGCAGGCGTTGCCGCCCGGGACGAGGGTCGTGGCGTCGAAGGTGGTGATGGCCACGAGGCCGTTCCGCACCCGCGTGGTGTTCACGATCGCGCCGGCGGCCGCGTAGTTCCCCGCCCGGTACAGGCCCTCCGCCTTCAGGAGCTGCAGTTCCTCGAGCGTGTAGAGCGGCGTCTTGCCGTTGCGAGCCTGGCCGGCGTCGCCGGCGATGTTCCAGCCGTAGAAGCGGACGAAGTCGAATTGCGACAGGCCCCACCCCTCGCCGGTCGTCTGGTCCTGCGTCGTCGGCCGGTTCACGAAGTAGCGCGGGCACGGCGTGTTCGCCGTCGAGCAGTCGCGGGCGATCTGGAAATCGGCCTGCTGCGCGGCGCGCGTCCCACCCTGCGGGAAGCGGCGATCGGGCGTCGCCATGCCGAAGGGATTACCGCCGGCGGTGGCGCGGTTCCCGACCGGGGCCGCGATCCATGAGGCGTAGCTCCCCGACGTATCCGCCATCCCGATGATGAACGGCGTCATCTGATGCCAGAGGCCGAAGGTCGAGTACTGCCCCCGCCACGCCATCAGCGGCCCCGTCACCGTGTTCGTCGTGATGTTGTGGGTCGCGGTGATGCCCCCGTCCGCATCCGCGATGACCGCCGCCCAATCGACGGCCGCCCGCTCCTCAGGGGTGCGCGGGACGTTCGCGCGGATCCGCGCGCGATAGGCCCGGACGAGCTTCACGAACTCGGCCGCGGTGAAGGTCGTCGGCGACGGGATCCAGGTGGCGGGGAGCGGGAAGCCGTTCGCACCGCCGGCGAGCGGATTCTGCGCCGCCAGAATGGCGCGGTCGAACGCCGCCAACGCGGAATCCCGGACGACCGTGTAGTTGTAGAGCGGTCCGGCGTCTTCGGGGTCCGTCGCCGCCCCGACGATCCCCGCCGAGTCGTACACCATCGCGATGTATCCGAGGGAGAGCCCGTTCAGGAACTCGGCGAAGGCCGTGGCACGCAGGTCGCGGGCCGGGGTGCCGAGCGTGAATCCCGTGCCGGGCAGGAGCTTCGCGAGGAAGCTCGACGCAACGCGGTTCACCTCAGAGCCGATCGAATAGAGCCGGTACTTGTTCGCCTGGCAGGTGTTGCCGGGGTTGTTGGTGAACCCGGCCCCGGAGAAGGGGGCATGCGAGTTCATGCACTCGTTCGCCAGACTGCCGTACGTCTGGAACGAGAAGATGTTCATCATGCTCTCCATCGAGGAGATGGAGCCGTACACGCCGGAGTGCCACCGCTTGTAGTAGCTGCCGAGCAGATTCTCGGCGTCGGCGGGCGTGGCGAGCACCTTGTCGGTGTTGCCGCTGTTCGGATTCTCGACGACGAGCTGGTCCTGACAGGCCGCGAGGGTCACGACGGCCGTCGCGAGGACGGCCCATCGGAGAGAGGTGCGAGTCATGGGGTCGGCTCCTAGAAGCGGGTGGAGACCGCGAAGGTGAAGGTCCGCAGCGTCGGGAAGCCGAACGCGTCGACCTGGTTGATGAAACCGGAACCCGCCTGGCCACCCGACACGCCGACCTCCGGATCCATCCCGGTGTAGTTGGTGAGCGTGAGCAGGTTGCGGCCGATGACGGAGAGCGTCCAGTCGCCGACGCCGGCCACCGGGCCGAGCTTGTACGAGAGCGTCGCCTCACGGAGCTTCACGTAGCTGCCATCCTCCACGTTGTAGCTGTTCGGGCCGAGGATGTCATAGAGCCCACCCGTGCCCGCCCCTTCCGGGGACCCGACGCGCCAGCTGTAGCCGACCGGCTTCGCCGTCTCGACGGTCGCGGCGGTCTGCGGCCCCTGGTCCATCGACTGCGCGTTGAAGTCGAAGATGCCCCACCCCTCGGCCTGGTTGTTGATCTCGTGGCCGAAGGTGCCATCGAACAGGGCGTACAGGGTGAACCGCTTGTACGTGAGGTTGCTGGTCAAGCCGAGGCGGAAGTCCGGGAGCGTGTTCCCGATGACCTGCAGCGTGCCCTGCGCCTCACCCGGCTGCCCGCGCAGCGGCCGATCGATGATCGGGTGCCCGAAGAAGAGCGGCGTGTTCCACGGCGAGCTCGCCGCGGGGA
>CAZGIE010000110.1:0-7372 GCA_964526485.1 uncultured Gemmatimonas sp.
TACGGGGACGGCGCGCCCGTCCTCGACCTCCCGGCCCTCGAGATCGCGCGCGGCGAACGCGTCTTCCTCCACGGGCCGAGCGGGAGCGGGAAGACGACCCTGCTCGGCCTCGTGGCCGGCGTGCTCACGCCGCGCGCCGGACGCGTGACGATCCTCGGCGAACCGCTGCACGCGATGACCGGTGCCGCGCGCGACCGATTCCGCGCGGCGCACCTCGGCTATGTGTTCCAGATGTTCAACCTGATCCCGTACCTCTCGGTGCAGGAGAACATCACGTTGCCGTGCCGGCTCTCGGCGGCGCGGCGGGCGCGCGCCGGGGATCCCGCGGCGGCCGCGACGCGGCTGGCGGAGGCGCTCGAGATCGCGCCGCTCCTCGCCCGCCCCGTGACCGAGCTGAGCGTCGGACAGCAGCAGCGCGTCGCGGTCGCGCGCGCGCTGATCGGCGCGCCGGAACTGGTCGTCTGCGACGAGCCCACCTCGGCGCTCGACACCGACCGACGCGACCGCTTCCTCGCGCTCCTCTTCGCTCAGGTGGCGGCCGCGGGCAGCGCGCTTCTCTTCGTGAGCCACGACCTCGGGCTCGCGGCGCGGTTCGACCGCACGCTCGCGCTCGGCGCGCTCAACCGCGCCGCCACGAGCGTGGATCCGGACGCGGCACCCGTGGGGTCGGCCTGATGCTCCTCCCCGTCCTCGCTTGGCGCTCCTTGCGCAACCGCGCGCTCCTCTCGACCCTCACCGTCCTCAGCATCGCGCTCTCGGTCGCGCTGCTGCTCGGCATCGAGCAGGTGCGCGTCGGGGTGCGCGAGAGCTTCGCGGGGACGATCAAGGGCACGGATCTCATCGTCGGCGCGCGGGGCGGCACGACGCAGGTCCTCCTCTCGACGGTGTTCGGGATGTCCGCGCCGACCGGGAGCGTCTCGTGGGCCACGTACGAGCGGTGGGCCGCGCATCCCGCGGTGAAATGGGCGGTGCCCTACGCCCTCGGCGACGCGCACCGCGGCTTCCGCGTGGTCGGAACGACGGCGGCCTTCTTCGAGCGGTATCGCTTCCGCGACCGCACGGTCACCTTCGCGGCGGGGCACGCCCCCACGACGGACGCGGAGGTCGCGATCGGCGCGGATGTGGCCGAGCGACTCGGGTACGCGGTCGGGAGTGAGGTGGTGCTCGCGCACGGGCTCGCGGCGATCTCCTTCGCGGAGCATGGGGCGCATCCCTTCCGGGTGAGCGGCGTGATCGCGCGAACCTTCACGCCGATCGACCGCGCGCTCTACGCGACGCTCGAGGGGCTGACGGTGATGCACGAGGCCGAGGCGACGAGCGGGGGGCTGATGATGGGCCCGCCGACCGCGCCCACCGAGGGCCCCGCGCCGATCACCGCGTTCCTCGTGGGGACGAAGAATCGGTTCGAGACGCTGCAGCTGCAGCGCGAGATGAACGAGGACCGCACGGAGCCGCTGACGGCGATCATCCCGGGCGTCGCGCTCGCACAGCTCTGGCAGACGATCGGGAGCGCCGAGGTGGGGCTCCGCGTGGTGGCGCTGTTGACGCTCCTCGTCGGGATCCTCGGGATGTGCGTCGCGCTCTATGCCTCGCTCGAGGCGCGGCGGCGCGAGATGGCGGTGCTGCGTGCGGTCGGCGCGGGGCCGCGGACGATCGTCGGGCTCCTCGTGACGGAGTCGGCGCTGCTCTCGACCGCGGGCGCGATCGCCGGTACCGCGCTCGTGTACGGCGGGCTCGCCCTCGCGCGCGGCCCGGTGGAGGCGCGTTTCGGCCTCGCGCTGCGATCCCACCCCCTGACGCCACTCGAGTGGGGGATCCTCGCGCTCGTCGTGGGCGCGGGGACGCTCGTGGGGTTCGTCCCCGCCTGGCGGGCGTATCGCGCCTCGCTCGCCGACGGGCTCGCCCCCAACTTGTAGGCGGCCGACGGACGCTCGCCGCGCACGCGGCACGGCCACTGCCGTCATCGGTTCGTTCGTGCCTGATCCATCTCTAGCCACGGTGCCCCTGATGCGTCGCTTCACGACCCTGCTGCTGCTTTCCGCCTTCAGCCTTCAGCCTTCCGCATCGAACGCCCAGCGTCCGGCCGCCCCGCCGCCCGCCGCCCCGCGTGACCGGATGGCCGATCCGATCCCCGCCGCGGAGCTGCCGCCGTATGTGCGCACCACGCCGCCGAGCGATCCGATGCTCCAGCGGCTCTGGGAGGAAGGGATGAGCCGCTCGCAGGCGAGCGCGCTCGCGCAGGTGCTGATGGACCGGTACGGCCAGCGCCTCACCGGCTCGCCGGAATCGGACGCGGCGCAGGAGTGGCTCGTCTCGCAGTACGCCACGTGGGGGGTCCCCGCGCGTCGGGAGCGCTACGGCACCTGGCTCGGCTGGACCCGCGGCGTCTCGCACCTCGATCTCGTCGCGCCGCGCACGCGGTCGCTCGAAGCGACGGCGATGGCATGGAGCCCCTCGACCGGACGCGGGGCGCGGCGGGCGCCGATCGAAGGGGAGGTCGTCGCCTATCCCACCGGTCTCTCGACGCCCGAGGCGTTCGATGCCTGGCTCCCCACGGTGAAGGGGAAGTTCTTCGCGATGAACGCGCCGCGGCTCTCCTGCCGCTCCGGCGCGCAGTGGCGCGAGTTCGGCACGCCGGAGGAGCAGGAGCGGGTTACGACGGCGCAGAACGCGCTGCAGGTGGAGTGGAACCAGCTGAACGTCGCGATGAGCGGCGGACGCTCGGTCTGGGAGAAGCTCAAGGACGCGGGCGCGCTCGGCGTCCTCACCTTCCAGTGGTCCAACTATCCCGGCATCACGAAGATCTTCGGCTCACCGAACCAGACGCTCCCGACCTTCGCCGTCGGCTGTGAGGATTACGGGCTCCTCGTCCGCCTCGCCCGGAACGGGCAGGGGCCGCGCGTGCGCGCCTTCACCGACAGCCGCCGCCTCGGCGAGCGCCCCGTCTTCAACGTCGTCGCCGAACTGAAGGGCGTCGAGAAGCCGAACGAGTACGTCGTGCTCTCGGCGCACTTCGATTCCTGGTCCGCCGCCTCCGGCGCCACGGACAACGGGACCGGGACCGTCACGATGCTCGAGGCGCTCCGCATCCTGAAGCAGGTCTATCCGCAGCCGAAGCGCACGATCCTGGTGGGGCACTGGAACGGCGAGGAGCAGGGGCTCAATGGCTCCAAGGCGTTCACCGAGGATCACCCCGAGGTGATCGCGGGGCTCCACCTGCTGCTGAATCAGGACAACGGGACCGGGCGCATCACGAGCCTCTCCGGCGGACCGATCGCCGACGCCGGCCCGCGCGTCGCCGGCTACCTCGGTGCGCTCCCGCGCGAGCTGACGCAGTGGATCCGCTACACCCCGACGGGGGGCCAGGCGAGCGGCGGCAGCGATCACGCGAGCTTCGCCTGCCACAAGGTCGCGGCGCTCAGCCTCGGCGCCCTCGGTTGGGACTACTCGAACACGACCTGGCACACCGACCGCGACACCTACGACAAGGTCGTCGAGTCGGACCTGCGGCAGAACGCGACGCTGACGGCGATGCTCGCCTACCTGGCGAGCGAGGACCCGCAGCCGATGGGGCGCACGGTCGTGGATCCGCTCCCGGGCGGGACGAACGGGCAGCCGGGAACGTGGCGGCCCTGCACCCCGGCCACGCGTGCGACGCCGGCGAACGGGCGGTGACGCTTAGCGATTCGCCTTCGCGAACTCGCGCTGCAGTGTCGCCATCATCTCCGCTCGCCGGTCGTAGAGGCGCTTGAGCTTCCGCGGCTTCCGCTTCGCGAGCGCATAGCTCGTGAGGATCGGGAGCGCGATGGTGGAATCGAGGTAGCACACCACCGCATCGGGGAGCTTGTCCGGATCGATCTTCCCCCAGCTCACCGCCTCGGCCGGCGTCGCGCCGGAGAGGCCGCCCGTGTCGGGGCGCGCGTCGGTGATCTGCAGGAAGTAGTCGTGCCCCTTCTCGTCGATCCCGAGCACCTCCTGGATCTGCGGCTCGGTCTGGAGCGCGAAGTTCTTCGGCGACCCGCCGCCGGCGATGAGCACCGCGCTCTGCCCGCCGGTCCGCTTGGCATGCAGCACGATGCTCGCCGTCTCGTTGACGTCCTTGTTCGGATCGATCACGCAGGTGCCGCCCTCGAGTGCGAGCGCGGCGACGTTCATCCCGATGCTCGAGTCGCCCGGGGACGAGGTGTAGATCGGCACGCCGCAGCGGTACGCCGCGGCGAGGAGCGACTTCTGCGGGATCCCCAGCGCCTTCTCACGCTCCACGAGGTACTTCCCGCAGAGGTGGTGGAACTCCGCGCTCGACATCGACCGCTGGAACTCCGGCGCGCGGATCACCTTCCGGAAGAAGGCGTCGGTGGAGAGCAGCACGTCGTAGTCGAAGAAGACGTCGTAGATGCGGACGACCCCCTCCTCGCGCAGGACGGTGTCGGAGGCCTGCGGGTTCCCGCGGTGCATCGAGAGCCCGAGGCCGAAGTGCGCGTCGTGGTAGAGGTTCGCGCCGGTGGAGATGATCCAATCGACGAACCCCGCCTCCATCAGCGGGATGATCGTGCTCATCCCGAGCCCCGCCGGCGTGAGCGCGCCGGTCAACGTCATCCCGACGGTGACCTCCTTCTGGAGCATCAGCTCGGTGAAGAGGCCGCATGCCTCGCGGAGCCGCCCGGAGTTGTAGCTCTGGAAGGCGCCCTCGACGAGCTGCACGACGGTCTCGGTGCCGTCGAGCTTCCGGGGGTCGATCTTCTTCCCGCGGAGGAAGGTGCTCTGCGCCTTGGTCCCCACCTTGGGGCTCTTCGACTCGCGAGCTTCGGCGGCGCGCTTCTGCGCCGCCTTGTCGCCGGCCGCGCTCGCCTTCGCCTTCCCCGCCCCCGTGCCGTGCCGCGACGCCTTGAATCCGCCGCGGGCCCGATCCGTCTTCTTCGCCGCCATCCTACGCTCCTCGCTCGGCATGCCGCCGAGCCATCTCCAGTTGTGCCGCATATGCCTTGGCGACCACGCGCACCGCCTCGGCCGGATCATCCGTCACCGTCATCAGGTCCAGGTCCCCGGGCGAGATCTTCCGCTCGCCGAGCACCCGGCTCCGCATCCACCGCACCAGCCCCGCCCAGTAATGGGTCCCGAAGAGCACCACCGGGAACTCCGAGATCTTCCCCGTCTGGATCAGCGTCAGCGCCTCGAAGAGCTCATCGAAGGTGCCGAAGCCGCCCGGGAAGATGATGAACGCGCTCGAGTACTTGATGAACATCGTCTTGCGGACCGCGAAGTACCGGAACGCGACGTGGGTGTCGACGTACGGGTTCACCCCCTGCTCGAAGGGGAGCTCGATGTTGCAGCCGATCGACTGGCCGCCACCGAGCTTCGCCCCCTTGTTCGCCGCCTCCATGATGCCGGGGCCCGCGCCGGTGATGATCGAGAAGCCCTCCTGGGCCAGGAGGCGCGCGACCTCGACCGCCGCCGCGTACTGCGGGTCATCGGGCTGCGTCCGGGCGGAGCCGAAGAGGGAGACCCCCTTCTCGATGTGCGCGAGCTTGTCGAACCCCTCGACGAACTCCGACATGATGCGCATCACGCGCCACGGGTCGGTGCTACGGAAGTCCGACTTGGGCCCGCCGTGCTGCAGGAGCTTGGCGTCTTCGGTGAGCGCCCAGGCGGAATCGCCGATCGCGTCGTCGGTGGCGGGGCGCGGCCCGGTGGCCGCGCCGCGGGACGATGCGGGGCGGCGGCGACCGCCGGCGGAGGGACGACGCTTGGGACTCATCGTCGGCGAAGTTTAGCTTGCGCCATGCGGCGGAGCGACCCGGGACCCCAGACGTGACGCTCGTCCTCCTCGTGGCGGACGGGGCGCGCCCCGACGCCCTCCCGGCGGCGATCGACGCCGGCCACCTCCCCGCCCTCGCCCGCCTGCGCGCCGCCGGGAGTGCGCACACGATCACCACGGTCTTCCCGTCCGTGACGGGACCCGCCTACCTCCCCTTCCTCACGGGGTGGCATCCCGGCGCGGCGGGGATCCCGGGGATCCGCTGGTGGGATCGCAGCGGCCGGCACGTCGGCACCCCCGGCCGCGCGCGCAGCTACGTCGGGATCGACGCGCTCCTCGCCGACCGCGACCTCGACGCGCGCTGCCGTACCCTCTTCGAAGCCGAGCCCGACGCGATCGCCGCCTTCGCCCCGTTCACGCGCGGCCTCCCGCGCCACCGCCGCCTCGACGGGAGCCCGGCGGCGTGGCTCCGGCTCGCCTGGCACCATTTCCGCGGCGACCTCCCCGGCTGGCTCGCGCTGGAGCGTGTGGTGGCTGACCGCTTCGCCGACCGCGTCGCGCGTGAACGGCCCGCCGTCGCCTTCCTCGCGCTGCCGGGGATCGACAAGGTCTCGCATGCCCTCGGCGCCGATGATTCGGCGGTGCTCGACGCGATGCGCGTCGTCGACGCCACCGTCGGCCGTCTCACCGACGACGCCGCGCGCGCGGGCCGCGCCGAGGCGCTCGCCATCTGGATCGTGAGCGACCACGGCCACGCACCGGTGGACCGCCACGACGACCTCGCCGACGCGCTGCGCGACGCGGGCCACGGCGTGCGCGCGCACCCGTGGACGTGGCGCGGCGGCGACGACGTGAGCGTGATGGTCGGGGGGAACGGGATGGCGCACCTGTATCTCGAGCTCGGGCGCGCGACGCGGCCGTGGTGGCCGACGCTCGCGTCACATCACGAATCGCTCCTCCGCTGGCTCCTCGCGCGCCCCTCGGTGGATCTCGTGCTGCTGCCGCACGATGCCACCCGGTGTGCCGTGCGATCCCGATCGGGCGAGGCGGTGCTCTGGCAGGACGCCGCGGGACGACACCACTACCGGCGCGAGACGGGGGATCCCTTGGCGCTCGGGGCGGACACGCCGCCCGCGGGGCTCGACGCGGACGAGGCGCACGCCGCGACGATCGACGGCGCGTATCCCGACGCGCTCGTGCAGATCGTCGCACTCGCGGGGGCGGCTCGGTCCGGGGACGTGATCGTCTCCGCGACGCCGGGCTGGGATTTCCGCGAGCGCTACGAGCCGGTGCCGCACCGCTCGTCGCACGGCGCGCTGCATCGTGGGCATATGCTCGTGCCGTTCCTCACATCACACCCGGTCCGCGGCACGCCGCGGCGCACGGTCGACGTCTTCCCGAGCGCGCTGGCCCGGCTCGGCCGCCGCGTCCCCGACGCCGGGACGGGGCGCAGCTTCCTCTAGGCGGTCGGGGCGAGCCGCTCGAGGAGCAGACGCAACCGCTCCGCGAGCGCACGCTGTGACGCCCGCAGCGCGCCGAGCCGCCCCGCCGCGCGCCGCTGCATCACCCAGCGACGGATCGTGGCGAGCGTGTCGCGTCGCTCGTCGGTGACGCGGA
>CAZGIE010000111.1:0-7365 GCA_964526485.1 uncultured Gemmatimonas sp.
GCGCTGCCGGACATGGTGACGTTCACGCCGGATGGGCGGAAGCTCCTCGTCGCCAATGAAGGGGAGCCGAGCGCGGATTATCTGTCGGATCCTGAGGGGTCGATCAGCGTCATCGACGTCTCGACACCCGCCATGCCCACCGTGCAGACCGCGACATTCAGCGCCTTCAATGGGCAGGCGGCATCGCTCAAGGCCTCCGGGGTCCGGATCTACGGTCCGAACGCGACGGTCGCACAGGACCTGGAACCCGAGTATATCGCCGTCAGCGATGACGGGGCGAAGGCATGGGTGACCCTGCAGGAGAATAATGCGATCGCGACGGTCGACATCGCCTCGGCGTCGGTCCAGAACGTGCGTGGCCTGGGCTTCAAGAACCATATGCTCCCACAGAACGCGCTCGACGCGAGCGACAAGGACGGGCGCGTCAACAGCCGGAACTGGCCGGTCTTCGGGATGTATCAGCCGGATGCCGTGGCGGCGTACACGGTCGGTGGCGAGAGCTACCTGGTGACCGCGAACGAGGGCGACGGACGGGACTGGAATCCAGGCCTGCGCGAGGAGGCGCGGGTGTCGACGCTCAACCTGAACCCCGCCGTCTTCACCGACGCGGTGTGCGGGGGGACCTGCAAGGACTCGACCCGCCTCGGGCGTCTGACGGTGACCCGGAACTTGGGACTCAACCCTGCGACGAACGTCTACGACTCCCTTTTCGTACTGGGGGCCCGCTCCTTCTCGATCTGGAGTGCCACCACCGGTCAGCAGATCTGGGACTCGGCGGATCAGTTCGAGTCGCGATCGCTGTCGTACGGCATGGCGGCGTTCAACGCGAGCCACGACAACAACACCTTTGACGACCGGTCCGACAACAAGGGACCGGAGCCGGAGGGTATCGCCATCGGCCGCATCGGGCGGAAGACGTTCGCCTTCATCGGCCTTGAGCGCTTCAGCGGGATCATGGTCTACGACATCACGTTCCCGTCGGCCCCGCGATTTGTGACCTACGTCAGCTCGCGGGAGGGAACCGGCGGTGATCGAGGACCGGAGGGCCTGACCTTCGTCCCCGCCCGGTCATCGCCGACCGGACAGCCGCTCCTCATCGTCGGCAACGAGATCAGCGGCACCACGGCCGTGTATCGGATCGATTTGCTGTACTGACGCCGACCGGAGACCGGTCTTCGCATCGACGGACCCCCTGGTGGGGTGAGCCACCGGGGGGTCTTTCGCATCTGGCGATGATATCTTGCGGTGCCCTCCTTCCCCGCCCACCGGCACCCATGCGATACACCACTGTGCTCACCCGCACCGTCACGATCCTCTGCCTCAGCATGACTCCCCTCGCTGCTCAGGGCCGGGCGGGGGTGCCCACCGCCGCCCCCATGACGCCAGCCGCGCTCCGGACCCGGCTCGAGGCCTACACCGCCGACTCGATGCGCGGCCGGCTCACCGGCACGCCGGAGCACCGGAAGGCGCTCGACTACATCGTGCGGGAACTGACCGCGATGGGGCTCGAGCCCGCGGGCGAGAACGGGACCTTCCTGCAGCGCGTCCCACTCGCGACCCGCAGCCTCGACACCACGCGATCCACGATCACCGTCGCGGGGGAGGCGCTGAAACCTTTCGCCGACTACCTGCCGCGCGACAACGGCGGGCGCCCGCGCAGCCTCGATGGGGCGGCCGTCGTCTACGCCGGCCGCTGGGGGACGCCGACCCTCCTTGAGGGGGGCGCGGCCGTCGCCGGCAAGACCGTCGTCATCGGCGTCACCGAGGAGAACAGCTCGGTCGTCCGGCTCGAGGCGATCCGCCGGTTCTTCCCCGCGGCGGGCATCGTCATCGCGAACTTCGACCTCCTCGACCCGCAGATGATCGCGCAGCTCAGCGCGACGGGGATGTCCCTCGACGCGGGGGAGACCGAGGCGGGCCCCGAACTCCCCGCCTACCTGCACCTCTCGCGCGCGCACGCGGCCAAGCTCCTCGGCGTCGCCGACCTCGCCACCGCCACGCCCGGCCTCACCGCCGCGCCGATCCGCGGGAACTTCACCTTCCGGAACGTCCCGGCCGAGAGCTGGAACGTGGTGGCGAAGCTGACGGGGAGCGACCGCGCGCGTCGCGGCCAGTATGTCGCCATCGGGGCGCACAGCGATCACGTCGGCGTCGGCGAGCCGATCGATCGTGACTCCCTCCGCGCCTTCAATCTCGAGCTCCGCACTAAGCAGCTCGCCAACAAGGGAGAGATTACTCCGGAGATCTTCGCGTCGATCCAGGTGAACATGGACTCGATCCGTCGCCTCCATCCGACGCCGCGACTCGATTCCATCTACAACGGCGCCGACGATGACGGCTCCGGATCGATGGGCGTCCTCGAAGTTGCGCGCGCCTTCGCCACCGCGCGCACCAAGCCGAAGCGCTCCCTCCTCTTCGTCTGGCACGCGGGCGAGGAACTCGGACTCTTCGGCTCCGAGTGGTACACCGACCACCCCACCGTCCCGCGCGACAGCATCGTGGCGAATCTGAACTTCGACATGATCGGCCGCGGCGGCCCGGGCGAGGAGCCCGGCGGCGGTCCGAACTACGCGCAGCTCATCGGCTCACGCCGCCTCTCGACGCAGCTCGGCGACCTCGTCGAGGAGGTGAGCCGGACGAAGGGGTACGGCTGGGCGTTCGACTATCAGTACGATGTCGCCGGGCATCCGGAGCAGTACTACTGCCGGTCCGACCACTACATGTACGCGCGCTACGGCATCCCGATCGTCTTCATGAGCACCGGCGGTCACGCCGACTATCATCAGGTCACCGACGAGGTCGCGTTCATCGACTTCGCGAAACTCTCGAAGGTGACCCGCTACGCGCACGATCTCGCGCGGGCGGTGGCGGATCTTCCGATGCGCCCGGTCGTGGACAAGGCGAAGCCCGATCCGAAGGGGCAGTGCGTGCAGTGAGATCGGCCCCGAGGGGGCGGCGCTGAGACGTCGCGCCCTCGGTGATCCGTCTCACCCCGTGGCTTCCAGACGCTGTGTCGTGGCGATCAGTCGCTCGCTCAGGGTCCGCAGCAGGCCGAGCGCGAGCCGGTGATGCTGTGTGAGAAGGTCCAGGAGGACCTCCGCCGGCAGGACCAGACAACGTCCATCCGAACAGGCCACGCAATCCGCGGTGGCGGGTGTGGCGTTCAGCGTCGAGAGCTCGCCGATGGCATCATGCGCCCCGAGCGTCGCGACGACCGTGGAGCGATCCCCATGTCGCCGACGCACCTCGACCGTGCCCTCCACGATGAATCGGATCCCGTCACTCGGCGCTCCTTCGACCACCACTTGGCTCCCCGCGACGAACACTTCCTCCCGCATCCGTTCGGCGACGTCTAAGAGAACGGATGGATCGATCTCGAGGAAGACCTGCGTCTCCTTGAGGAAGAGGACGCGATCGATGAGCATGGTCATGGAAGGATCCAGGGAAGGAAGAAGACCGAGGACACCGGCACGGGAGGTCGCCAGCAGGCGGATCCACCGGTCATCGTGCCGCCGTAACCGGTCGACCAACGCATCGGTCGACGAGAGGTGCGCCGCGCGCATCGTGGTCCGGTCGCCGAGCGCACCGCGCCAGGACCCCAGCCGATGGAGATCCTGCTCGAGCGCCGCCGAGAGCAGGTCATCCGGCGTGACGAAGGCGGTGGCGGCGAGGGCGGCGCGATCGAGCGCCTCTCGCCGGCGCCATCGCCGGCGCACGGGATCAATCGGCCACCGTCGGAGCTCGGAACGCGGGTCCGCCGTCCGCTGCAGCACGAACTGCTCCAACACCCGCGCTCGGCGATCGTCATGCCCACCAAGGAAATGGCGGAGCGCCTCACGCCGCCGCGTCGGAGCATGGCGGGCGACATGTCTCACCAGGGCCGTCGCCGGCACGATCGCCTCCACCTCGCACCACTGACGAATCGTCGGCAGTAGATCCGCCCCGGCCGCCGCAAGCTGACGCATCACGAGATCCGCGATGGCGGGATCGCGCGCCGCCATCGCGAGGAGGGTCGCGGTCGTCGCTGGTGCGATTGTGTCACCCCGATGGCGCCAACCTTGCACAGCGCGCCGCATCCGAATCAAACGCCCGCTGAGCAGATCGATCCCGCGGCCGATGGCCGTCGCATGTGCGTCGATCAGGCGTTCGACCGCCAAACGCTCGGCATCATCACGCGCATGCAATAGCAGCGCTGTCTGGAGCCAGGAAGACTCGCGTGCGTGCAGGAGGATCCGCTCCCCCATCGCCATCGTGATGCGTCGCGCGAGGCGATTGCCGAGATAGAACACCGGATGGAAGGCGGCCAACACGGTGTCCTGGATGTGTGGGAGACTCTCCCATGCGACCTGGTTGATGCGCAGGAAGTCGCGATAGCGCACCACCGGCACCCCCGCCTGGCTCGCGCTGAGGACGCTCGTCCGCCCGAGCGCTACATGATCCCCCGCCTCCCGACAGGCACCCAGCGTGACGAAGGCGAGGTCATAATTGATGTGCGCGTTCATCCCGAGCAGCATCGCCTGCAGGACCGAGGCGCGGCCGGACTCGCTTTCGGCGAAGGCTAGCCGCCACGCCTCACACTGGGTCGGATCGCGGCGCGCCCACCGAGCGCACTGTTCCAGGTAGACCTCGACGAACCGACAGCACATATCGATCGCCCAGGCAGGATCCTCGAACCGCCCCGCGTGCACCCCGGCCCGTACCTCGCGCGAGAAGGTCAGGTAGGTCAGCTGGAAGACCGCCCGCCGGTCGCCGGACGCCCGCATCGCTTCGAGATCCCGCGCCATCGTCGCGATGAGCGCGTCGAACACCTCGAGGCGATAGCCGCCCTCTGGTGGGGACTGTTGACCGATGAGTTCCAGTGCGGGGGTCGACACCGCAGAAGTATCTCGTCTTCCCGAGGTGCGGGGCTAGTCCGGCGACGATGATCCTGCCGGTTCCGAGCGACCTACCGCCGGAACGGATCGCTGAACCGCACGTCCGCCGCGAGCGCGTCGTCATTTAGCGTCCGCAGGAACGCCACCAACGCCGCCTTCTCCGCCGCAGTGAGGTTGAGACGCCGCGGGATCCCACTCGGTGGACCGCCCGGCTGAAGCGGCGGCTCCATCAGCCGCGGGTCAAGCGCCGGACCGGGTTGGACGCCGCTGTTGTAGAACTCGACAACCTGCTCGAGGCTCGTGAACCGCCCGTCGTGCATGAATCGGCTGCTCCGCCCTACATGCTTCAGCGACGGCGACCGGAAGATCCGCGTCTCGCCGGCGTCCAGCCCGTTGCTGCGGGAGACGGCGGTGAGTGAGAAGCTCGGCGGCGCATGGCAGCCCGCGCAGCCGCGCCCCTGGAAGACCTGCTTCCCCAGCTGCTCCTCGGGCGTGAAGGCCGGGAACGGCCCGTTGATGGATCCCGCGGGATTCGCCGGATTGAACACCTGTACCGCGGCCACATCCCACCGGCTCCGCGTCGAGATGATCGCGCGGACATACTGGGCGAGCGCGCGTTGCACGCGGTCGGCGGCGATCGTCGAGTCGCCGAACGCCAGTCGGAAGAGCGGCGGATAGTACGGACGGTCGCCGAGGCGTGACAGCGCCGCCGTCAGGCCGCCATGTGCCGCGTCGAACCCCATCTCGCCGGGGTCCTGGATCGGCTGCGTCACCTGCGCCTCGAGCGTCGGTGCCCGCTTGTCCCAGAACGCCCGACCATCCGAATTGAATCGCACGTTGACGAGCCGCATTGAATGCGCGGTCGTCAGCGCCCCCTCGAAGCCGCGGCTGAAGCGCGCGGTATCTCCGAACGCGGCCGCGCTCGCGTGACAGCTCGCGCACGAGACCGTCCCCGTACGACTGAGTTGTCGCTCAGAGAAGAGCACGCGACCGAGCGTCACCCCGGCGTCCGTGATCGGCGCGCCGATCGTCCGATCCTCCCGGGCCAGGACGTTCGCGTCGTAGAACGCCGGCAGCGGGTCCCGCACGTACGACGGGAGCGCGTCAGGGTCGATCAGCAGCGCCGCGCGGATGGCCGCGTGACCATCCGCCATGGGATCCGTCGCGCCGTCGCCGCAGGCGAGGGCGAACAGCGCCAAGAGCGGACACCGCCACCGCCGGAATGCCACCAACGCTGCCAGCGTGCCTCTCGATCGCATGCGGACGACCTCCTCGTTACAGGATGGACCCGTCCGAAACCTACGGACGTCACCTCTCCAGCAGGATGGGGCGATGGCCGGACCTCCCCGGGACGCTTCCTCGAACGGCAGATTTCCGAGACCAGTCCACCCCCACCCCTTGGGAGATCGCGCCCATGATGAAGGAATTCGTCGGCTTCCTGAAGCAGTACGGTGTCATCGGCCTCGCCATCGCCGTGATCATCGGCGGCAAGTTCAACGAGCTGCTCAAGTCGGTCGTGGACGGACTCCTGATGCCGATCGTCGGCGCGCTCACCCCGAGCGGGGACTGGCGACAGCTCGCCGTGGCCGTCGGCCCGGTCGATATCCAGGTCGGGCTCATCCTGGGCTCGATGGTGGATTTCATCATCGTGGCCGGGATGGTCTTCGTGATCGCGAAGAAGGTGCTCCGCGAGGAGGAGGTGGCCAAGCGGTGAGCGGCCATGTTATCCCGTAAGAGTCCCGACCGTAGGAGACGAAGAATCGTACGAGTTTTTCCAACGTCTCCGGTGACAAGGCCGTTTCCTGTAAGGGAAAGATTGATTTCTTTGTAAGGTGTTTTGTAAGGGATTGCCGGCTCGTGGCTTTCCCTGTGCTGGTGTGATTCAAATATTGCGTGCACTCCCCCCGTTGCCGACGACATCGCCGTGCCAAACCCGGCGATGCGATATCCTGCCGGAGATCTGGGAGCTGCCGACAATGAGAGAGCCGACCGACCTCACCATCTCGACCTGCATCGCACTCGCCCGCCCGGAGCTGCGGTTTCTGGTGCTGCAGGTCCTGCGCCGAATGGAGTTCGTCCAGATCCGGACGATCTTCAACACCCCGGATGAACTCCTCGCGATGCGGCCGGTCTCCTGTGGCTGCAAGGTGATCATCATCGGGATGGACGAGCACGAACATCTCCGCACCGCCGCCTTCTGGCAGCATTCCTCACATGGGAAGCGGATCGTCATCGCGAGTGGCACGAACGTCGCCCTCCCGCAGCTCTGCACGACCCTCGCCACCGGCTGTGCGGTGATCGCGCTCTCGCGCATCGACCATGAACTCCCGCTGGCGATCACAGCCGCGATGGCCGGCGTCCACGTGCTCTCGGAGCATCTGCAGCCCGATCAGACGGCGACGATGCCGAGCGCCCTCTTGCCGGCCGGCGGCCCGAGCGGACGCGAGGCCGAGGTGCTGGAGCTCATCGCGAAGGGCTTCGGGAACCGCGA
>CAZGIE010000112.1:0-7300 GCA_964526485.1 uncultured Gemmatimonas sp.
TGCTCGGCATCCCCGAGGGGACCGCCCGATCCGACCTCCACTACGCGCGGGCCCACCTGCGCGACCTGCTGCGCGACCTCCGGAGCGACCCATGACCGACCACGACCGTCCCACCCTGCACCGCGACGACGAACTCACCGCGCGCCTTCGCGCGCTCGTCGCCCCCCCGACCGACCCGGCGTACTGGGCGGGACTCGAATCCCGCATCCTCGCGCGCGTCCGGCAGGGCCGGGACGTCGCCGCCTGGTGGGCCCTTCCCGAACGCATCTATCGCATCGGCCTCCTCGCGGCTGGGCTCACGCTCATCGTCGCCGGCTCGGTCTACCTCCGGCATCGGGCGCTCGAGACGCGGATGGCGTACGAGACGATCCTCGATACGGCCGACGATGCCCCCGTCTTCGCCCGGCGCGGCCTCTTCGACGATGAGCGCCCCGACCCGCTGCGGGCCTCCCCGCCGCGCGCCCCGGAGGCCGGCCGATGATCCGAACCAAAGGCCTCGCGGCGGCGTTCTATCTCGCGGCGGTCCTCGTCGGGGCCGCCCTCGGCGTCACCGCGGACCGCTACGTGGTCCGGGATCGCTGGACGCGGGAGATGCGGGACCCGCGTGCGATGCGGAACCGGATCGCGCAGGAGCTCGCGTTCGACTCGGCGCAGCGCGCCGGACTCGACTCGATCCTCGACACCCGGAACCGACGGATGGATTCCCTGATGGCCCCCGTGCGCCCCGGCATCGACTCGGTGAGTCGCGAGGCGCGTGAGGCCTTCGACCGCCTGCTCACCTCCGAGCAGCGGACCCGGTACGAGCAGTGGCGCCGCGATCGCGACGCCGGACGACGCCAGGAGCGCGAGTGATGCGGCCGTGGATGTGGGTGGGGCTGGTGCTGCCGATGCTCGCCGGCGCGCAGGAGACGGCGCGCCCGATCACGCTTGACGAGGCGGTGCGGCTCGCCCAGCGGAACGCCCCGGCGGCGGTGCAGGCGCGCAACGCCATCCGCAGCCAGGCCGCGGTCACGCGCAGCCGCTACGCCGCCTATCTGCCGACCCTCTCGCTCGGCGCCGGCGCCAACCGGCAGAACGGCACGCGCTACCTCCTCGATCTCGATACGATCCTGCCGAACGACGTGCCGTGGCGCGCCAGCCACAGCCTGAGCTCGAACATCGAGGTGTTCGATGGAGGCCGGCGATACTTCGACGTGATGGCGGCGCGCGCCAACGTCGACGCCGCCGAGGCGAGCGAGGTGGCGCAGCGCTTCGCCGTCGCCCTCGGGGTCAAGCAGCAGTACTTCGCCGTCCTCGCGGCGCGCGAGCAGCAGGGCGCGGCGCAGCAGCAGCTCGAGCAGACCACCGAGCAGATGAAGGCCGCGAACGCGCGCGTGGCGGCGGGCGCGGCCACGCGCTCCGACTCGCTCCGCTCCATCATCGCGGTCGGGAACGCGAAGCTCGCGGTGCTCTCGGCGGACAACGCGCTCGCGACTGCGAACGCCGCGCTCTCCCGGCTCGTCGGGTCCACGGCGCTCGTCACCGCGATGCCGAGCGACACCGGCGACGCCGCCCGCGTCGCCCTCGCCGACGCCGAGCTGATCGCGATCGCCGAACGGGGGCCGGCGGTGCGCCAGGCCGAGGCGGCCGTCGCCGCCGCGCGGCAGCAGTCGCGCTCGGCGAAGACGCCGTACCTCCCCACCCTCTCCGTCGGCCTCTCGCAGAGCTACGCCGCGTCGGAGGCGGGGTTCGCCCTGCTCGGGGATAACCGTAACAAGAACCTCGCGACGAGCCTCCGGGTGAACTACACCCTGTTCAACGGGCTCCAGCGCGAGCAGCAGGTGGTGCAGGCGAGCATCGCCGAGCAGAACGCCGAGGCCAACCTCCGCGACGCGCGCCTGAACGCACGGCAGCAGCTGATCCAGCAGCTCGGGACGCTCCGCACCGCCGAAGCGCGCGTCGAGATCCAGCGCCAGTCCGTGCTCGCCGGGGAGGAGGATCTCCGGGTGCAGCAGGAACGCTACAACCTCGGCGCGGGGACGCTCCTCGATCTCCTCGCCTCGCAATCCACCCTCATCGGCGCGCGACAGGCGCTGATCCAGGCCCGCCTCGACGCGCGCACCGCCAAGGCGCAGATCGAAGCGCTCCTCGGACGCGCCCTCTGACCGCCATGTCCGCCCTTCCCGTCCTGCCCGCCTCCTTCGGAGCCGTTGCCGTGATCCGTCGTCTCGTCGTTCTTCCCCTCCTCGCCCTCGCCGCCTGCGGCAAGAAGGCGGAGGAGCCGCTCACCATCCGCACCGCGGAGGTCGCGCAGCGCACCATCGTCGTGCAGGCCGAGGCGACGGGGGTCATCGAGCCGATCAACGTCGTCGAGGTGAAGTCCCGCGCCTCGGGCCAGGTCACGCAGATGCCGGTCGAGACCGGCACGCTCGTCCGGCCGGGCGACCTGATCGTGCAGCTCGACACGCGCGACGTGCAGAACCAGTTCAATCAGGCCAAGGCCGACCTCGAGGCCGCCGAGAAGAAGCTCGAGGTCTCGGCGATCCAGAAGAAGCGCTCCGACGAGCTCCTCGCGGCGCGGATCATCACGGCGCAGGAGAACGAGGCCGCCCAGCTCGACTACGCGAACGCGCAGTCGGCGATCGTGCGCGCGCGCGCCTCGCTCGACCTCGCCCAGCAGCGGCTCGACGACGCCCGCGTGACCGCGCCGGTGACCGGGACGATCATCGAGAAGCCGGTCGCCCTCGGCCAGGTCATCCAGTCGGGGACCAGCGCGGTCGGCGGCGGCACGACCATCGTGAAGATGGCCGACCTCACCCGCGTCCGCGCGCGGGCGCTCGTGAACGAGACCGACATCGGGTCGGTGCGCGCCGGCCTTGAGGCGACGGTCATCGTCGATGCCTTCCCCGACCGTCCCTTCCGCGGCACCGTCGAGAAGATCGAACCGCAGGCGATCGTCCAGCAGAACGTGACGATGTTCCCCGTGCTGGTCACCCTGGACAACCAGGAGGGCCTCCTGATGCCGGGGATGAACGGCGAGGTCGCGATCGTCTCCGAGCGCCGTGAGGAGGTGATCGCGGTGTCGAACGACGCGGTGCGATCCGTCCGCGAGGCCGCGCAGGCGGCGGCCGCGCTCGGCCTGAACCCCGACAGCGTGCAGGCCCAGCTCCGCACCGCGATGGGTGGCGGCTTCGGCGGCCGCGGGGCGACCGGTGGCTCGGGCCGACCCGCCGCTGCCGGAACCGCGCCCGGGGCCACGGCCGGTGCCCCGGGGACGCCGGCGGCCCGCCCGGGCGCATCCGCGCCGACGACGACGGGACCGAGCGGGGCCACGTCCCCCGAGTGCGCCGCCCTCGAGACCGCACGCCGGGCGAAGCCCGCCGTCGCGAAGCAGCTCGACGCGCTGTCGGCGAAGATGCGGGCACCCGATGCCGACCGCCGGGCCATCATGGGCGAACTCCGGGCCGTCTACGAGCAACTCGGAATCGACCCGCAGACCGCGCGGGCCTGCCGGCCGCAGGGCGGCAACGGCGGCCGGGGTGGCAGCGAAGCCGGCGGGCTGGCGGCGGGGAACGGTCGCGGCGGCGCCAGCGGCGGGATGGGAGGCGCCTCGACCAGCGCCCGGCGCTCGGGGACCCGGAGCGGCCTCGTCTTCGTCCAGAAGGCCGACTCCACCTGGGAGCCCCGCGTCGTCCGCCTCGGTGTCTCCGACTACGACTACACCGAGGTCGTCAGCGGCCTCAAGCCCGGTGAGAAGGTCGCCCTGCTCAGCGCGGCTCTCCTGCAGGCCCAGCGCGAGCAGAGCAACGACCGGTTCCGCGCGATGACCGGCGGCGGGAGCCCGCTCGGGGGTGGTGGCGCGTCCGGCGGTGGCGGCGCGGGGGGCGGCGGCCGGCCCGGTGGCGCCTCGGGTGGCGGTGGTGGCGGCGGGGCGCGCTGCGCCATGGACTTCGGCGAGACGATCCGCGTCGCCCTCGGGGCGCTCCGCGCGAACAAGCTCCGTTCCCTCCTCACGATGCGCGGCATCGTGATCGGGGTCTCGGCGGTCATCGCGGTGGTCGCCCTCGGGAAGGGCGCGCAGCAAGCGGTGAACGACCGGATCTCCTCGCTCGGGACCACCCTCCTCACCGTCTCCCCGGGCCAGGCGCGCTCGGGCGGGGTGATGTCGTTCGATGTGCGCTCGCGCCTCCTCCTCGAGGACGCGCAGGCCCTCGAGGATCGCGCGGAGGTCATCACGGCGGTGCAGCCGGAGATGTCGAGCAACCTGCAGGTCCAGTACCTCAACAAGAACGCCGGCACGCAGGTGGTCGGCACGACGTCGAACTTCCCCGAGGTGCGGAAGTACGAACTCGCCGCCGGGCGCTTCTTCACGACCGCCGAGGACCAGAGCCGGCAGCGGCTCGCGGTGGTCGGTCCGACGGTCCTCGAGAACCTGGGGCTGCAGACCCCCGAGGCGCTCGTCGGCGAGGACATCCGCATCCGCGGCATCCAGTTCACCGTCATCGGCGTCTACAAGTCGAAGGGGCAGGCGAACCCCTTCAGCAATCCCGACGATCAGGTCCTCATCCCCATCCAGACCGCCCGCTTCCGGGTGATGGGCTCCAACCGCCTCCGCTCGATCTCGGTCCTCGCGCCCGACGAGAAGCAGATCCCCGAGGCGATGGCCGACGTGCAGAAGGTCCTCCGCCGCGAGCACAAGCTCCGCGCCGACAAGCCCGACGACTTCCAGATCCGGAACCAGGCCGACTTCCTGAGCACCCTCGGGGAGACGACGCAGGTCTTCTCGATGCTCCTCGCCGGCATCGCCGCCGTCTCGCTCCTCGTGGGCGGGATCGGGATCATGAACATCATGCTCGTCTCGGTCACCGAGCGGACCCGCGAGATCGGGATCCGGAAGGCGCTCGGCGCCACCAAGGCGAACATCCTCTTCCAGTTCCTCATCGAGGCGGTCGTCCTCTGCCTCCTGGGCGGCGGGCTCGGCATCGCCCTCGGCGCCGGCGGGGCGACCGCCTTCACCTCGCTCTTGGGCTGGAAGACCCAGATCGGGGCCTCCTCGGTGGGGCTCGCCTTCGGCTTCTCCGCGCTGGTGGGGATCCTCTTCGGCGTCTACCCCGCCCGCCGGGCGGCACGCCTCGACCCGATCGTCGCGCTCCGGTACGAGTAGTACCCGGGCGCGGCGGCGCGCAGTAGCTTTCCCCCGCGATGTCCCACCCGCCCGTCCCCGACCCGTCCGCGCCGGCCCCACGGCCGTCGCTGGCGATGACGTCGGAGTACCGGCCGCCGGAGCGGCACCACGTCGAGAGCGACCCCACGGGGAAGCGGCTCGCGATCCTCACGCTGACGGCCCTCGGCGTCGTCTACGGCGACATCGGAACCAGTCCGCTCTACGCCATGAAGGAGGCGTTCAGCAAACCGGAGTACGGCCTCACGGCCGACCCCGCGACCGTCTACGGCGTCCTCTCCCTCGTCCTCTGGTCGCTGATCCTCGTGGTCAGCGTGAAGTACATCGTCTTCATCCTCCGTGCGGATAACCGGGGCGAGGGGGGCATCCTCGCGATGCTCGCCCTCCTGATCCGCGACAAGGCCACCCCACGCGCCGAGCGCGGGGTACTCGTCACACTGGCGCTCTTCGGCGCCGCGCTGCTCTACGGCGACGGCATCATCACTCCGGCGATGTCCGTGCTGGGCGCGATGGAGGGGCTCGAGGTCATCTCGCCGCGGTCGAGTGCGCTCGTCGTACCGCTGACGATCGGGATCCTCGTCGGGGTCTTCGCCGTCCAGCGCTCCGGGACCCACCGGGTCGGCGTCTTCTTCGGGCCGATGATGCTGGTCTGGTTCGGCGCGATCGGCGTCCTCGGCCTCGCGGAGGTGCTGCGACACCCCGAGGTGCTGACGGCCCTCAACCCGGTCTGGGGCCTGCGGTTCTTCCAGACGCTCGGGCACAAAGGCTTTCTCGCCCTCGGAGCGGTCGTGCTCGCGGTCACCGGCGCCGAGGCGCTCTACGCGGACATGGGCCACTTCGGAAAACGCCCCATCCGCATGGCCTGGTTCTGGCTCGTCTTCCCCGCCCTCGTGCTCAACTACTTCGGCCAGGGCTCGCTCCTCCTCCGCGATCCGTCGGCGGCGGCGAATCCGTTCTACCTCCTCGTGCCGCGTGAGTTGCTCTATCCGATGCTCGCGGTGGCGACGGCCGCGGCCATCATCGCTTCACAGGCCCTCATCTCCGGGGCCTTCTCCCTGACGCAGCAGTGCATCCAGCTCGGGTACAGCCCGCGGATGACCGTCCGACACACCTCCGCGAAGGAGTTCGGGCAGATCTACGTCCCCGAGATCAATGTGGCCCTCGGGGTCGGGACACTCCTCGTCGTCATCGGCTTCCAATCGACCGCCGCCCTCGGCGCCGCCTATGGCATCGCGGTGACGGGGACGATGGCCATCACCTCGGTCCTCTATTTCGCGGTCTGTCGGTCCAAATGGCAGATCCCGCTCTGGCGTGCCGGGCTCATCGCCGCGGTCTTCCTCGCCATCGACCTCGCCTTCCTCGGGGCGAACACCGTCAAGATCGCGCACGGCGGCTGGGTGCCGCTCGCCCTCGGCGTCGTCCTCTTCGTGCTGATGACGAGCTGGAAGCGCGGCCGCGAGATCCTGAAGGAGCGGGTGACCGAGATGGCGCTCCCCCTCGAGACCTTCCTCGAGGACATCCAGCGCCGCGCGCCGGTGCGCGTGCCGGGGACCGCGGTCTTCATGACCTCCGAGCCGAACGGCGTCCCCGTCGTCCTCCTGCATCACCTGAAGCACAACAAGGTCCTGCACGAGACGGTCATCCTCCTCTCGATCGCCGCCGACGAGATCCCCGAGGTCCCGCGGAAGGACCGCACCCAGATCGAGGCCCTCGGCCAGGGGTTCTTCCGCGTCGTCGCGCACTACGGCTTCATGGAGTCCGCCGACGTGAAGGAGGTGCTCCAGAAGTGCCGCGATTCGGGGATCGCCGCGCGGCCCCTCGACACCTCCTACTATCTCGGGCGCGAGGTGCTCATCCCGACGCGCGGGGCCTGGAAGAAGGGCGGCGGCTCGATGAACATCGTCCGCAAGTGGCTCTTCGCCCTGATGTCCCGCAACGCGCGCTCCGCCTCCGAGTACTTCCAGCTCCCGCCCAACCGGGTGGTCGAGCTGGGCACGCAGCTCGAGTTCTGACGGCGGCGCGGCCGACGGCCGCGACCGCCCCCTGTCCCACCCCCCCCCGCTCGTCTCACTCCCCTGCATTCCGAGAGAGAAGGGAGAGAGAGAGAGAGAGAGAGAGAGAGAGAGAGAGAGAGAGAGA
>CAZGIE010000113.1:0-7125 GCA_964526485.1 uncultured Gemmatimonas sp.
GGGCTGTCGACCGCCGGCGCCTCCACCGGACCGACCGGAGCGCTCACGCTCGCCGGCGGGGCGGCGAGCGTCGCCGACGATCTCCTTCCCGACCCGGCGCTGCTCACCGCCGCCCCCGCGCGCAACACCGAGGCGGGGCGTGCCCAGCTCGACCTGATGGGCGCGAAGCTCATCGAGTCGCTCAAGACGTTCAAAGTCGATGGCATCCTGACCGGCCGGACGAGCGGTCCGACGGTCACGCAGTTCGAGATCGAGCCCGCGCCGGGCGTGAAGGTGCGGCAGTTCGCGAACCTCTCCAACGACCTCGCGCTCGCGATGCGGGCGCCGTCGATCCGCGTCGTCGCCCCGATCCCCGGGAAGGGGGCCGTCGGCATCGAGGTGCCGAATCCCGCGCCGGAGATGGTCGCGTTCCGCGAGATCATCGAGGCCGACGCGTATCAGAAGAAGCCGATGGCGCTCCCGGTCGCGCTCGGGAAGGACCTCGAGGGACAGCCGGTCGTCACCGATCTCGCGAAGATGCCGCACCTGCTGATCGCCGGTGCCACCGGCTCGGGCAAGTCGGTCTGCGTGAACACCATCATCACGTCGCTCATCTATCGGCATACACCGAAGACCCTGCGCTTCCTGATGGTCGACCCGAAGATGGTCGAGCTCTCCGTCTACAACACGCTCCCGCACCTGCGGCACAAGGTCGTCACGGACAACCGTGATGCGGCCGCCGTGCTCAAGTGGGCGGTGCTCGAGATGCAGGAGCGCTATGCGCTGCTGGCGGAGAACGGCTCGCGCAACATCCAGGACTTCAACACCAAGGTCCGCGCCGGCGCCGCCCTGCGGAAGCCGAAGGATCCGAACGTCGGCTTCGAGAACCGCGAGTACACCGGGGGCGTGCTCCCGTACATCGTGGTCGTGATCGACGAGCTCGCCGACCTGATGATGACCTGCGCCGCGGAGGTGGAGACGCCGCTCGCGATGTTGGCGCAGAAGGCGCGTGCGATCGGGATCCACCTGATCCTCGCCACGCAGCGGCCGTCGGTGAACGTCATCACCGGCCTCATCAAGGCGAACTTCCCGAGCCGCATCGCGTTCCGCGTGGCCTCGCAGATCGACTCCCGCACCATCCTCGACGGGATGGGGGCCGAGTCGCTCCTCGGCAACGGCGACATGCTCTTCATCCCCCCGGGGAAGAGCGAGCCGTCGCGGCTCCAGGGGGCCTATCTCTCGAACGAGGACACCGAGCGGCTCATGGGGTGGTACGCTGAGCGGTCGGGCGCGGCCCCCGTCACCGCAGCGGTGGAGGAGCCCGACATCCTCGCCGCGGTGCGCGCGCGCGAGGCACTCGAGGCCGGCGGTGGCGAGGAGTCGGGGGAGGAGTCTGGAGACCGCGACAAGCTCTTCCGTGAGGCCGCCGAGGTCTGCATCCAGCATCAGGGCGGTTCGACCTCGCTGTTGCAGCGGCGACTGAAGATCGGGTACGGCCGCGCGGCGCGGATCATCGACCAGCTCCATCTGGCGGGCGTGCTCGGTGCGCCCGACGGCTCCAAGCCGCGGGACGTCCTGATCGGGCTCGAGGACCTCGACCGTGTGGCTGGGGCCCGGACCGCCGCCTGATGGCCGATTCGGGACGCGTCGAGGGGGCGGCGACGGCGGACGCCGAGGCCGAGGCGCGGATCCGCGCGCTCGCGGAACGGAACGCCGAGCTCGCGAGCGCGCTCCGCCACAAGGACGAGTTCCTGGCGGCGATGAGCCACGAACTCCGCACCCCGCTGAACGCCGTGCTCGGACTCACCGATGCGCTGCTCGAGGGGCTCGCCGGCGACCTCACGACGATGCAGCGCGGGTGGATCGCCGACATCAACGCGAGCGGGACCCACCTCCTCGGGCTCATCAACGAGCTGCTCGACCTCGCGCGCATCGAGGCGGGACGCTTCGAGCCGCAGTGGCAGCAGGTCGCCCCGGGCGACCTCTCCGAGGGGGCGGTCCGCCTCGTGATGGGGAGCGCGATCGCCAAGGGGGTCGCCCTGGCCAGCGCGGTGGTGCCGGACCTTCCCGCGATCGTCACCGACCCGCGAGCGGCTCGGCAGGTGCTGGTCAACCTCCTCGGCAACGCGGTCAACTTCACGCCCGCCGGGAAGGGGGTGCGCGTGGTGGTCCGGGCCGGCGACGCCCCGGGCACCGCCATCTTCGAGATCGTCGACGAGGGAATCGGGATCCCGCCCGAGCGGCTGGGCGAGATCTTCGAGCCGTTCGTCCAGCTCAACGGCGGTCGCGACCGACACGGCCCTGGGACGGGACTCGGCCTCGCCCTGTCCACGCGGATGGTGAGCGTGCTCGGCGGCAGCATCGCCGTCGAGAGTGCGGTCGGGGTGGGGAGCACCTTCCGGGTGACACTCGGGCGACCCGATGGGGATGAGGTCCCCGCGCGCCCCGGCGTGGACACCGTCGGTGAGGCGGCGGATGCGACGGTGTACCTGCGGCCCGGGACGCGTGTCCTCGTCGTCGACGACAGCGAGGAGAACCGGGAGACGTTCACCCGGTATCTCGAGGCGAAGGGATTCGTCGTCGAGACGGCGGGCGATGGCGGCGCCGCCGTCGACCACGCCGTGCGGTGGCGGCCGGATGTCATCCTCATGGATCTGCAGATGCCCATCCTGGACGGGTGGCAGGCGACGCGGCGTCTGCGCGAGCACACGGATCCCGAGATCGGACGGATCCCCGTCATCGCGGTGACCGCGCTCGCGATGCCAGGCGACCGCGAACGGGCGCTCGCCGCCGGTGCGACCGCTTACCTGTCGAAGCCCGTCCGCATGCGCGATCTGCTCCGAGGCATCACCGAGGTCGTCACCACCGCGCGCTGATCGCTGCGCGATGCATGCGGCGTCGCGGAGACCGCGGCCGCACGGATGATCGACCGCCGCACGGATTCGCTGACGCGTGCCCGCCTTCGGTGACACGTCGCACCGGCCGGCCGCGCATTCTCGCCGCGTGTCGACGGCCCTCACGCCTCCGCTCGGTCTCCTCGGTGAACGCATCGCGGCCCGCTGGCTCATGCGGCAGGGTTGGACGCTTCTCGATCATCACTTCCGAATCCGTCGAGGGGAGATCGACCTCGTGATGCGGCGTGATTCGGACGTCGCCTTCGTCGAGGTGAAGACCCGAACCCGAACCGATTTCGGGGAACCGATCGAATTTGTGCAGGCCACGAAGCAGGGCCGGATCTCGCGGACCGCGCTTGTGTGGATATCCATGCATGGCGATCCTTCTTACGTGTATCGCTTTGATGTGATTGGAGTTACCGTATGTGGAAAAGACGTTACGGTGCAGTATGTGGAAAATGCGTTCATGTGGAAAAGCTCCCCGAGGCGGGCCCGCCGTTGACCGGCTTGCCCTCCTGCCATCTTTCGGTTTATGTTCGGACTCCTCACCTCACCCGTCCGCCCGGTAGTTTCCCCCTCATCACACGGAGCCCCTGATGGCCGCCCCCAGCGCACAGCAGCAGTCTGAAAAGTCGAAGGCCCTCGGCCTCGCCGTCTCCCAGATCGAGAAGTCGTTCGGGAAGGGCGCGATCATGCGGATGGGGGCCGACGGCGTGAAGGTCCGCGTCGACGCCATCCCGACCGGCGCGATCAACCTCGACGCCGCGATCGGCGTCGGCGGCATCCCGCGCGGCCGCATCACCGAGATCTACGGCCCCGAGAGCAGCGGCAAGACCACCGTTTGTCTGCATGTGGTCGCGAACGCCCAGCGTCTCGGCGGCACGGCCGCCTTCATCGACGCGGAGCATGCCCTCGACACCGACTACGCCGCCAAGCTCGGCGTCGATATCGAGAAGCTCCTCGTCTCGCAGCCGGACACCGGTGAGCAGGCGCTCGAGATCTGTGAGATCCTCGTGCGGAGCGGGGCGGTCGACGTGATCGTGGTGGACTCGGTCGCGGCGCTCGTCCCGAAGGCCGAGATCGAGGGGGAGATGGGTGATTCGCACGTCGGCCTGCAGGCGCGCCTGATGAGCCAGGCGCTCCGCAAGCTCACGGGCGCCATCGCCCGCTCGAATTGCTCGGTGATCTTCATCAATCAGCTGCGCGAGAAGATCGGCGTGATGTTCGGCAACCCCGAGACGACCACGGGCGGCAAGGCGCTCAAGTTCTACGCCTCGCTCCGCCTCGACATCCGCCGCATCGGGCCGGTGAAGGAGAAGGAGGACGTGATCGGGTCGCACGTCCGCGTGAAGGTCGTGAAGAACAAGGTCGCCCCGCCGTTCAAGCAGGCGGAGTTCGACATCATGTACGCCGAGGGCATCTCGCACACCTCGCTGCTCGTCGACATCGGCGCCGAGAGCGGGATCATCGAGAAGTCCGGGGCCTGGTACAGCTATGGCCCGCAGCGGATCGGACAGGGCCGTGAGAACGCCAAGCTCTTCCTAAAGGACAACCCGGCCGTGATGGCGGAGATCGAGGAGAAGGTGAAGACGGTTCTTGGAGTCACGAAGCCCCAGCCGCCGGAAGGGGACGAGGACTGACCTCGGCTGGACGACAGTCGATGGCTGGGGGTGCGTTCGTCGTGTGTAGGTGGGGCCCGGAATCCCCGTCTTTCCACGCGGGCCACCCCCAGTCTTCTTTCGTCCCATGACCCGTCCTGCCACCCGCCCGCGCCGTGCCGACCGGCCGCCACCGCCCCCGGAGACCTGCGTCGCCCGGGCCGTGGACGCCCTCGCCCGTCGGGCCTACGCCCGGGCGGAGCTCGGGCGTCACCTCGTTCGGAAGGGGTTCACGGAGGAGGTCGTTACGGCCGCACTCGACCGATTGGCGGAGCGGGGCTATCTCGACGACCTCGCGTACGCCCGAGGGTTCGTCCACAGCCGAATGACCGGGCGTGCCTATGGCCCCCGGCGGGTGCGCACGGAGCTCGCACGGCGCGGGGTCGCGTCGGCCTTGGTGGAGCAGATCCTGGCGGAACGGGAGGTGGACGTATCCGATGACTCGGCCGGCGTCCTCGGGGCGGCGCGACGCCGACTGAACGCGTTGCGGGGACTCGCGCCCGACGTGGCGCAGCGCCGCCTCGTGGGCTGGCTCGTCCGTCGCGGCTTCGGGATGGGGGAGTCGATCCGTACGGCGAAGTCGTTACTGGCTGGGGAGCGCAGTTGCGTCGATTCCGAGGACTGAGGAGCTTCACGTATGCCGCTCTCGCCGTTCACACTCGACGTCGCGCTCCTCCAGAAGGCCTGGGGCGGATCGCGCCTCAGTAGCCTCTACGGGGACTCCCGGGATCGCCTCGGCGAGGCGTGGCTCTGTGCCGATCTCGCGGCCACGGCTGCGAGTGGGGCTGGGGGGCAGCCGATGATCTCCGCCGTGTCACCCGCGCCGCCGTCCCGGCGCGCGTCACGGGAACTGCCGGGGGACGCGGCCTCCGGAAGCGTGTCGATTCCCGCCGGTCCCGCAGACCTGCATGCGGCGCTCGAGCAGGATCCTATCGGATTGCTCGGCTTTCACGCCGAGCGATTCCCCCTCCTCGTGAAGCTCCTCGACTCGTCGGAGCATCTCTCCGTGCAGGTGCACCCGTCCCCTGCCTATGCGCGTGCCCATCCCGACGCGCATGTGAAGAGCGAGGCGTGGGTCGTCCTCGAGTCCGAGCCGTCTGCCGAGTTGATGCTCGGCGTGCAGGGCGTCCCTGACGCCGCGGCGCTCGCCGATGCCGCATCGGATGGCTCGCTTCCGGACCGTCTTGTTCGGTTTCCGGCGACGCCGGGGTCGGCGTGCTGGCTCCCGTCGGGGCTGGTGCACGCCCTCGGGGCGGGCGCCGTCGTGTTCGAGGTACAGACCGCGTCAGATACGACGTATCGCCTCCACGACTGGACCGAGCGATACGGGCGCGCGCCACGGGAGATGCATCTCACGGCGGGCGTCGAGGCGGCGCTGCTGGGCGCGGAGCCGGTCTGGGGGCACGCGGTCGATCCGTCGGGGTCCGGTCCGATCCTCTCGACCCCGGATTTCGATCTCGGGGTGGTCTCGGGGCCCTCGTCGGCTGCCATTGATCGATCGCTGCCATCCTGCGACGTGCCGAGATGCCTGTTGATCATGCCCGTCGGGGCGGCGGTGGTGTTGGAAGGGGGATGGGGGCGCCTCGAGGCTTCGTCGTGCGCGTCCTGGGCTGTTAGACTCAAAGGCACACTGCGCGTCACCGGCGGAGCCGGCTTCGTCGGCTCACCGCGAGTGTGGTAGCGGTGGCGGACTTGCCTGGTGCGAAACTCCACTGATGGGGGCTCCCTCATGCACGTTGACCTGACGCGCCAGATCTCTGCCTGGCGCGAAGACCTTGAGCCGCAATCGGATGGGCCGTCCAACGCGGGGCAGTTCGCGTTCCTGCCCAATCAGCCCAAACACGCTCGATGACCGCGCCGACTTGTGTCGTGCTCGGTGCGGCGGGCCAGCTTGGCCGTGAGCTCCTCGTTGCGCTCGCGGCCGACTGGCGCGTCATCCCGGTCACGCGCGCGAGCTGTGACCTCACAGACCTTCCGACCCTGCGCCGGCTCCTGCGAGACGCGGCGCCTTCCCTCATCGTGAATGCGGCGGCCTACAATGCTGTCGATCGGGCCGAGTCGGAGCCTGAGGCGGCGTGGGCGGTGAACGCTCGGCTCCCGGAAGTGCTCGGCGAGGAGGGGCGTGCCCTCGGCGCACGCGTCGTGCACTACTCGACCGACTTCGTCTTCGATGGCGCCGGTGGTGCGCCGTATGCCGAAACCGCGGAGCCGATGCCGGCGCGGGCGTACGGCCGAAGCAAGCGCGAGGGGGAGGTGCGATTGCTCGCCACGGGCGCCGACGCCCTCGTGATCCGGACGAGTTGGGTCATCGGTCCCTTCGGGGACAACTTCGCTCGGCGGATCCTCCGGCTCGCCTTGACGCGTGAAAGTCTCGCCGTCGTGACGGACGAGACGAGTACTCCAACCACAGCGCCGTTCCTTGCCTCATCGACGGCCGCCCTCGTTCGGCGCCCCGACGCAGGGAGCTCCGTCGGCCACCCTGTGCTGCATCTGGCCTGCCGGGGGGCGACGTCGCGATTCGAATACGCGCGCCACATTCTTTCGGCTGCAGCGGAGGCGGGGCTGCCGTTGCGAGTCACAGCGGCCGATGTCGC
>CAZGIE010000114.1:0-6999 GCA_964526485.1 uncultured Gemmatimonas sp.
GCGCATTGCCGGGTGGCCTACGCGATGGCGCTGCAGGATGACTTCCCGCGCCCGAACCTGTTCCTCCGCGTCGTCCTGCGCTTGGTGGTGAAGGATTTCGTCACCGGTCCGGCACCCTACCGCCGGAACCTGCGCACGGCGCCGGTCTTCCTCGTCTCGCCGGCGCAGGACTTTCACCGCGAGCGCGATGGTCTCATCGCCGACCTTCGGGCCGTCTGCGCGCACGGCCGTGCCCACTTCGAAGGCCGTTCGTCACCGAATTTCGGGCCCCTCACCGCCGAGCAATGGAACACGATGCTCGCGAAACATCTGATGCACCATCTGGAGCAATTCGGGGTGTAGCCCGACTCACCCCGCCAAAGCGTCGATCTGTGCCGCGAGCGTGACGTCGCTCGCCGTCAGCCCACCGGCATCGTGCGTGCTGAGCGTGATGATCACGCGGTTATAGCGCACATCGACATCGGGATGGTGTTGCATCGCCTCCGCGGGCTCGATGAGCCGCGTCACGAAGGCGACCGCCTCCGGGAAGCCCGCGAAGGTGAGGGTGCGCGTGATTGCATCGCCGCTGCGCCGCCAGTGCGGGAGCGCGGCGAGGTAGGTGGTGATCTCGTGCTCAGCAAGCGGCGTCGGCGTGGTCATCAGAGGTTCCAGTGATGGGGTCGGGGTGCCGAACGGTCAGCAGAACGGCGCGCGGCGCGTCGGTGTCTCGTGCGGTGGAAAGATGACGGCTCCCACGCGCGTGGGTGCGATCATCGCTTCCAGCAGCGCACGTGATGTGAGCGGAGCGGACGGGTCGGCGCGCCGACCCTGGATGCGTCCGTGGCAGGCCGGCGCCGACGGGTGGCTGGCTGCCACGGACGCATTTGCAAGTGCAACAACCACATAAGGTTGACAGAATATGACATTGTCATATAATTCATCGACCATGAAAGATTCCCTCCTCTCCGTTCGCATCCCGGCGGACCTCGCCGATGCCCTCGATCGCCGTGCGGCGGATCGGGGGGTGGGGCGCTCGGTGATGGTCCGGGAGGCGGTCGCGGCGTACCTAACCACACGAAAGACGCCCGCCCCGGTGATGCCGATGCCGCTCGAGGCGTTTCTTGAGGCGTGGAAGACGGCGCCGCGGCTCTCCGCGGATGAGGCGGCCGCGTACGAGGCGGACCTTCGCGACGCGCGCGCCGAACTCCCGCCGCTCGACGATCCGTGGACCTGATCCTCGATACCTCCGTGCTGATCGCCGCGGAACGAGGGGTCTTCGATCTGCGCACGCTCTTGCACAGTCGTCCCGGCACGGGGATCGCCATCGCCGCGATCACGCTCGGTGAACTCCTCTTCGGCGTGGAGCGCGCGCCGACGCCCGCCCTAGGGATGCGACGGGCCGCGTTCGCCGATTGGGTCGCCGAGACCATCCCGGTCCTCCCATTCGGCGTCGCCGAAGCGCGACGCTATGCGGCGCTGCGCGCCCATCTCACGAGAAATGGCGGGATGATCGGTGCGCACGACCTCGAGATCGCGGCGACGGCGATCGCGCGCGGGTTCGCGGTGGTGACGCGCGACGTCCGCGACTTCCGCCGGGTCCCAGGGCTCGAGGTCATCGCGCCGTAGCCATCCGCGCGCGGTGTCACCGCGTCTTCCCTGAGTGGCGGCCCGCCGCCCGCGCCCTATGTTCTCGGGCATCCCTCATCGGAGCTCGCTCGTGCCCCTCCACCGCCACTCGCCCGCCGGCCGCGCACTCGCCGCGTTCGGCCTGCTCGCCTCCATCGCCCTCCCTGCCGCACTCGTGGCCCAGCCACGCGCGACGATCACCCTGCCGAACGGCCGCGTGACGGCGCCGGTGCATGGTCGGCTCCTCCTCTACGTCTCGACCGACACCACCGGCACGCCGCGCACCCAGGTCTCCGACAACGTCGCGTCGGCGCAGGTCTATGGCGTCGATGTGACCGATTGGGCGCCCGGCACGACGCGTGGCGTGGACGCCGAGGCGTTCGGGTATCCGATGGTGTCGCTCCGCGAGTTGAAGCCGGGGCGGTATCGCGTGCAGGCGCTCCTCAATCGCTATGAGCGCTTCACGCGCAGCGACGGCCACACGGTGCTCCTCCCGCCCGACCGCGGCGAGGGCCAGCAGATGAACGCGAAGCCCGGGAATCTCTTCTCCGCGCCGATGACGGTCACGGTGACCGCGTCGAGTCGGCTGCAGCTCGCACTCACGGAGGAGATCGCGCCGCTCCCCGATCCGACGCGGCTGGAAACGAAGTACGTCAAGTACGTGAAGATCCGCTCGGAGCGGCTGAGCCGCTTCTGGGGCACCGACATGTATCTCGCGGCCTGGGTGACGCTGCCGGAGGGGTTCGACACGCATCCGCAAGCGCGGTATCCGCTGGTCATCAACCATGGCCACTTTCCGAGCGCGCCGAGCGGGTGGCGGGAGACGCCGCCCGACCCCAACCTCGCCCCTGATTTTTCGGCGCGCTTCAACCTCAGCGGCTACAACCGCATCCAGCAGGAGCTCGGGTACGACCTCTACAAGACGTGGACGGGGCCGGGCTTCCCGCGGATGCTGCTCGTCGAGATCCAGCATCCGACGCCCTACTACGACGACTCGTACGCGGTGAACTCCGCGAACAACGGTCCGTACGGCGACGCGATCATGTACGAGCTCATTCCGGAGATCGAGCAGCGCTTCCGCGGGCTGGGCGCCGGGTGGGCGCGCTTCGTCTACGGCGGCTCGACGGGCGGGTGGGAGTCGCTCGCGGTCCAGATGTTCTATCCGGACGAGTTCAACGGCGCCTGGGTGGCCTGCCCGGATCCGATCGACTTCCGGCACTACACCGTCGTCGACATCTACAAGGACCGGAACGCGTACTACACGGAGGGACCGTTCAAGCGGACCCCGCGCCCGGGCACGCGCAATTACCTCGGGCATGTGGCGACGACGCTCGAACAGATGAACCACCGCGAACTCGCGCTCGGGACGAAGTCGCGCTCGGGGGACCAGTACGATGTCTGGGAGAGCGTTTACTCACCGGTCGGCGCGGACGGCTACCCGAAGCCGATCTGGGACCGGCGCACCGGGGTGATCGACACCACGGTCGCGGCGTACTGGCGCGAGCACTACGACCTCTCGTACATCCTCAAGCGTGACTGGGCGACGCTCGGTCCGAAGCTGCGCGGCAAGCTCCGTATCTTCGTGGGCGACATGGACAACTACTACCTCAACAACGCGGTCTACGAGGTGGAGAAGTTCCTGCGCGCGGCGAACCCGCCGAGCGATGCGGTGGTGGATTACGGGGATCGTGACGAGCACTGCTGGAACGGGGACCACACCCGGTCGAACGCGTACTCGCGGCTGCGGTATCCGCAGATGGTCTTCCCGTGGGCGGTGGAGCGGATCCTGCTGTCGGCGCCGCCGGGGGCGGACGTGCGCAGCTGGCGGTACTAGGTCACACGTTCGAATCGACCCGCGCCCGGAACCCTCGCACCGGCTCCGGGCGGCGATCACTGGCGGACCCGGTCGGCCTGCGAGCGCGGCCGCCTGCGATAGCTTTCGTCGATGGCCTTCCCGTTCGCCCGCTACGTCGCCCTCGGCGACTCCTCGACCGAGGGGCTCGACGATCCCCTCGAGGGAGTGCCATCTCGCTACCGCGGGTGGGCCGACCGGCTCGCGACGCATGTGGCCGCGGCGCAGGCGACGCACCACCCCGACGCCCCGCGGCTCGCCTACGCGAACCTCGCGGTCCGCGGGCGCCGCACGCGACAGGTGCTCGAGACGCAGCTCGCGCCTGCGCTCGCGATGCGTCCCGACCTCGCGACGGTCTTCGCAGGGACGAATGATGTGATCCAGTCGGGGTTCGACCTCGACGCGGTCCTCGCGGACCTCGGCACGATGCAGCGTGCGCTGCGCGCCGAGGGGGCGACGGTCCTCACGATCACGATGCCGGATCTCTCGGATCTGATCCCCTTCGCGGGGCGGGTGAGCGCGCGGCTCGCCGCGTTCAACGATGGCGTGCGTGCGCTGGGCGCCGAGACGGGGACGCTGGTGGTGGATCTCGCGGCGCATCCGTGGGTGACGGACCCGCGGCTCTGGAGCGCGGACCGACTGCACGCGAATCATGAGGGGCATCGCCGCATCGCGGAGGCACTGGCGGCGCGGCTCGGGGTCCCGGGGATCGGGGCGGACTGGGCGACGCCGCTGCCGCCGCGGGCGGCGCCGTCGGCGATCGGGCGCGCGCTCGGGGAACTCGGCTGGTTCGGTGGGTATCTCGTCCCGTGGCTCTGGCGCCATGCGCGCGGCCGCTCCTCCGGGGACCGGATCGTGGCCAAGCGTCCGCACCTCGCGCCCGTCGCGCTCGACGGCGACGGGTGACTCTCCCGCGTATTTTCTCCCCGCGTCGATCAGGTCGACGCCCACGATCTCTCCGACCTCTCCGATGACCGACGACCTCTACTCAATCCCCGTCCAGCCCCTGCTCGGCGACACGCCCACGACGCTCGCGCCGTGGAAAGGGCAGGTGTTGCTCATCGTCAACGTCGCGAGCGGGTGCGGAATGACGCCGCAGTATGCCGGCCTTGAAAAGTTGCATCGCGAGTTCGGGCCGCGGGGATTCGCGGTGCTCGGCTTCCCCTGCAACCAGTTCGGGGGGCAGGAGCCGGGAAGCGCCGATGAGATCGCGACCTTCTGCTCGACGACGTACGACGTCACCTTCCCGATGTTCGCGAAGGTCGATGTGAACGGCCCCGCTGCGCATCCACTCTGGGTGCACCTGAAACAGGAACGCCCCGGTCTGCTGGGGACCGAGGCGATCAAGTGGAACTTCACGAAGTTCCTGGTCGGGCGGGACGGCGTCGTGGTGAAGCGCTACGGACCGCAGGTGGAGCCGAAGGCGATCGCCACGGACATCGCCGCGCTGCTGTAGCGTCCCGGGGCATGCGGACGCGGACGGATGCTCCGGCCGCGCTCGCGTGCGTCCCGCGCCATCAGCGCACGATGCCGCGCTCGACCATCTCGCGGATGCGCAGCTCGAGGTCGCCGGTGCTGACGCAGCGCACGTCGGCGCTCGACGAGGTGATCGGGTTGCGCCCGGTGCCGGAGAGGGCGGTGGTGACGATCGCGCCGCCGCGCGGGTTCGGCTTCACGTTCGAGACGATCGACAGCGTGAGCTGGTAGGTCTCGGCGTTCGGCAGCGTGCCCGAGGAGCCGCAGTCGAGGTAGCGCTGCGCCGGAACGCGACCGATCGAACGGCGGACGCGCCACCCGGTGTTGCCGATGGTCTTGCTGGCGGCGTCGTTGACGGAGAGGGGGATCCCAAGCTCCTGATAGACGGCGGTGAGTGCGGTCCAGGCCTGCTCAGGAGTGCCGGTCACCACGAGCTTTACGTCGAGGTCGATGTTCATCGCACCGGCGGTCACGGTACTCCCAGCAGTGGTCACCACGCGCGCCGTCGCGACGGTCGGCGTGGGCGCGATGTCGGGGACCGGTGAGCTGGAGCTCGCCGCACAGGCGGTGAGGGTCGTGGCGGCAGCGAGGGCGAGGAGGGCGCGCATGGGGTGTCGGGGCAGGTGGGAATGGGTGACCCTTCCAGTTGAACCTACGCGCCCGCCCCCTCAGGTGTTAACCCGCCCCGGCGCCGCGAGCGAGACCGTAATTTCCTAGGGTCCCTCCACCCCTCGTCCGGCCCCCGCATGCGCCTCCTCCTCGCCTGCTGTCTCGCCCTCCCTCTCCTCGCACAAGCGCCGGCGCGTCCCGCCGTGGTGATGGACCCCGAGCGCGCCGCGAAGCTCTATGTGAGCGACCGGCACGAGGACCATCCCGTGGCCGACTACGCGCGCGACCGTGCGGCGAAGGCCCGGACCGACAGCCTCTTCGCCGCGCGCAGCGCCGGCGTGATGCGGTACGAGAAGACGACGTACCGGAGCCGGCACGGCGATCTCGATATCCCGGTTTATGTGTTCTCGCCGCTCACCTCGCGCGGCCCGCGCGCGCACGCGGCCCTCGTCTGGGTGCACGGTGGCGTGCACGGGAACTGGGATCAGAACTACCTCCCCTTCATCATCGAGGCCACGCAGCGCGGGTATGTGATCGTCGCGCCCGACTACCGCGGGTCGACGGGCTATGGCGAGGCCCATCACCGCGCGATCGACTACGGCGGCAAGGAGGTCGATGACGTCGAGGACGCGGTCGACTTCCTCCGCACGCGGGCCGAGGTCGACCCAGCGCGCATCGGCCTGATGGGGTGGAGCCACGGCGGCTACATCACGGCGCTCCTGATGATGCGCGGCGACCGCGCGCGCTTCGTGGCGGGGGCGGCGATCGTCCCGGTGACGAACCTTGTCTTCCGTCTCTCGTACAAGGGCCCCTCGTACGCCCGGAGCTTCTCGACGCAGCGTGAGCTCTCGGGGCTCCCCTTCGAGCAGCGCGCGGAGTACATCCGCCGCTCGCCGCTCTACCACGTGGACTCGCTCGAGCGGCCCCTGCTCGTGCACGTCGCGACGAACGACACCGACGTGGATTTCGTCGAGGACCAGCAGCTCGTCGACGCGCTCCGCGCCCGGAAGCCGCAACTGGCGGAGACGAAGATCTACGTGGATCCGGCGCCGGGGCCGGCGAGTGGGGGGCACACCTTCAGTCGTCGGGTGAACCGCGAGACGTTGCTCCGCGACGACTCCCCGGACCAGATCGACTCGTGGGACCTCACGTGGGAATTCTTCGCGCGACATCTGGCTCCGCGCGCCGTCGTGGGAGACGCGCCCGCGCCGCGGGCCGACGACTTCACCGGGCCGAACCCCTGGCCGGCGATCCGGAAGGAGCGGATCGCGACACTGCTCCCGGCCGCGATGCGCGAGACGAACGTCGACGCGTGGGTGAGCCTCTTCCGCGAGAACGCGAACGACCCGCTCGCGCTACACCTGGGCGGCGAGAACGCAGGGGCGCCGTCGGCGGTGATCGTGACGCGACGCGGCGACGCGGTGCGCACGGTCATGCTCTCGGGATTCGGCGAGGCG
>CAZGIE010000115.1:0-6998 GCA_964526485.1 uncultured Gemmatimonas sp.
GCGGCGCCCGCGAAGCCGGCGGCCAAGCCCGCCGCCCCGGCCAAGGCCCCCGCGGCCGCGAAGCCGGCTGCGAAGGCACCTGCCAAGCCGGCCGCGAAGGCGGCCCCGGCCAAGGCGCCCGCCAAGGCCCCCGCGAAGCCGGCGGCCAAGGCGGCGAAGCCGGCCGCGAAGAAGCCCGCCAAGCCCGCCCCGAAGGCCAAGGCGAAGCCCGCGGCCAAGAAGCCGGCCAAGCCCGCGAAGAAGGCCGCCAAGCCGGCGCCGAAGAAGGCCGCGAAGCCCGCGGCGAAGAAGCCCGCGGCCAAGAAGCCGGCGAAGGCCGCGAAGAAGGCCGCCAAGCCCGCAGCCAAGAAGCCTTCAGCCTCCAAGCCTTCAGCGAAGAAGAAGCCAGCGCCGAAGAAGTAAGCCCCACCGTCCGTTCATCGGAGCCCACGCGCCGAATCGGCCACGCTATCCGCGTCGCCGGTTCGGCGCTACACTTTCCGGGCCATGTCGGACTCTCCCGTCGCCCTCCTCCGCGCCCACGCCCGCCACGCGCCGTGGAACGCGCGCGGGCTCGCCGCCCATGCGACGGCGCTCGTCGATGCCGCCGGGATGCGCCCCACCAACAGCTCCGCCCGCGCCGCCCTCTCCGCCCGCGCCATCCGCTTCTACGTGGCCCAGGGCCTCCTCGACCACCCCGAGGGGAAAGGCACCGCCGCCACCTACCACTACAAGCACCTCCTCCAGCTCCTCGCCATCAAGATCCGCCAGCGCGAGGGGAAGACCCTCGACGCCATCAAGGCGGAACTCCCCGGCACCGCCGGCGATGAGCTCGAGCGACGCGTCGCCGCCGCCCTCGCCCCCGCCCTCGGCACCGGAACCGACCGCCAGGTCGCGCAGGACGACGCCCCGGTCGCCCGGTGGCACCGCCTCGTGATCGCCGACGGGATCGAGCTCCACGTCCGCGACGATTCCCCCGCCGCCCGCGACGCCACCCTCCTCGCCCTCCGCGAAGGGGTCCGCGCCGCCCTCGGCCGCGAGGACCTCCGCTGACGCGCCGGCGGCCCCCCGCCAAGCACGCCTGCCTCGACCGCGACGTCGAGGCCCTCCCGCTCTTCCGCCTCTCCGACAGCGCCGACGACCCCCCCGTCGATTTCACCACCGACGACGGCGGCCGCTGGCGCGTCCTCCCGAATCCCGGCGACCGCCTCCCGGGGACCTTCGACCAGGACGTCTACGTCGAGCTGATGCGTCGCTATCAGGAGGCCGACACCCCCGCCGACGGGATCCTCGCCTTCACCCTCCACGCCTTCCTCCGCTCCCTCGGCCGGAAGGTCGACGGCCGCACCTACGAGCAGCTCCGCGGCGCCCTCGGCCGCCTCGAGCGGACCGTCCTCGAGAGCGACGGCGCCTGGCACGACGCCGAGGGGCATGCCGGCCCCGCGCGCTTCACGCTGCTCTCCAGCGTCACGATCGACCGGCGCCGACAGAGCGACATCGACCAACTCGCCCTCTTCCCCGCCCTCGCCTCGAACGAACCCGGCGAAGCGCGGGTGATCGTCGCCCCGCAGCTCCGAGCGACCCTCGCCGCCGGCCGGCACACCACGCTCGTCGTCAGCCGCTACCTCGCCCTCTCCTCCCCCGTCGCCCGCCGGCTCTACCGGCTCCTCGAGGCGCAGGGGGTCGCGCCGGGGCGGCCCTGGGAGGTGCCCCTCGAGCGGCTCGCCGAACGGCTCCCGCTCACCCAGCGGTACCCGTCGCACCTGCAGCGGGTACTGCAGCCGGCGCACGAGATGCTCCTGGCGGCGGGGCTCGCGAAGCGAATCGAGGTGACGCAGGCGGGGCGCCAGTGGGTGGTGCGGTACGAACGCTGACGGCACCGCTCCCCGTCGGGTGAACCCGGACGTCTCCCCGCGCCTGAACCCTCGCGTGGCCCGGGGCGTATCACCCGGGTAACTTTCGCTCCGACACCCGCCCCTGCCCATGTCCCGTCCGCGCCTCCTGGCCCTCGCGGCCATCGCCCTCCCGCTCGCCGTCGGCGCCTTCGTCGTCCAGGAGCGCGCCACGCAGAACGGCGCACGCCTCTTCGACCAGGTGCTCGCGATCGTCGGTGACCGCTTCGTCGACTCCATCGGCACCGGTGATCTCTACGAGCGCGCGGCGCGCGGCCTCGTCGAGGAGCTCCGCGATCCCTACTCGGAGCTCTACACGCCCAAGGAGCTCGAGGCGTTCAACACGACGACCGGCGGCTTCTACGGCGGGATCGGGATGCTGATCGAGGACCAGAACGGGACGATCATGATCTCGAAGGTCTACCCGAACACCCCTGCGGAGGAGGCGGGGATCCGTGAGGGGGACCGCATCATCGGCGTCGACACCGCCTCGACGGCGGGGTGGAAGGTCGCGCAGGTCTCCGACCGGCTGAAGGGCCCGCCGGGCACCACGGTGAAGGCGCGCTTCGGGCGCCCCGGGGTGAACGCGCCCTTCGAGGTGGAGTTCACGCGGCGCATCATCCGGATCCCCGCGATCCCCTTCGCGCTGATGCTCGAGGACAAGGTCGCCTACATCCCGCTGCAGCAGTTCAACGAGACCACCACGCGCGAGTTCGCGGCGGAGCTGCAGCGGCTGCAGCGCGAGGGCGCCAAGTCCCTCGTGATCGACCTGCGCCGCAACACCGGCGGCTTCCTCGATCAGGCACTCAACCTCGCGAACTTCTTCCTCCCACGCGGCACGGAGCTCGCCACGGTGCGCGGCCGCGGCAGCGACCCCGAGCAGTACGTCGCCGAGGAGGCGCCGATCGCACCGACCATCCCGATCGTCGTCCTCACCGACGGCTACACCGCCTCCGCCTCCGAGATCGTCGCCGGCGCGCTGCAGGATCATGACCGGGCGCTGATCGTCGGGACGACCTCGTTCGGGAAGGGGCTCGTGCAGTCGGTGTACCGCCTCGACGGCGGCTACGCGATCAAGCTCACGACCGGGAAGTGGTACACGCCGAGCGGGCGCTCCATCCAGAAGGAGCGAGTGCTCGATGCCGCGGGGAACCTCGTCGAGGTGGAGCCCGACTCCCTCGAGACCGACGTCGCGCGCCGTGCGCGGCCGCAGTTCCGGTCGGACGGCGGGCGGATCGTCTACGGCGGCGGCGCCATCACCCCCGACGTGATCGTCCCGTACGACACCCTCACCACCGCGGAGCAGCAGGTGGCGAAGGCGCTCGTGCCGAAGTCGCAGGACGTCTATCTCGCGCTCGACGAGTACGCCTTCGCGCTCCGGTCCGCGGGGCTCGCCCCCGACTTCCCCGTGACCGACGCGATGCGCGGCGAGTTCCGCACCCGCCTCGGCGCCCGCGGCGTGACGGTCGATGACGCCACCTGGACCGCCGGCCGCCCCTACATCGACCGGCTCGTCAGCGACCGCGTCGCGCGGCGCGTCTTCGGCGACTCCGTGGCGAAGCGCCGCGATGTGCGGGAGGATGTGCAGCTGAAGCGCGCGCTGGAGCTCCTCCGGAAGGGGCGGACGACGGCGGAGTTGCTCAGGCTGGGACAGCACTGAGGCGTTGCTGGAGGCTGAAGGCTGGAGGCTGGAGGCTGGAAGCTGACAGCCACAACGCCCGCGCCCACATCGTTACTTTCAGCATCCAGCATTCAGCTTTCAGCCAACTTCCAGCTTTCAGCGTTCAGCATTCAGCCCCCCCCCATGCGCCCCCTCCCGATCCTCGCCCTCGCCCTCACCGGCTGCCTCTCCCGTTCCCCCGCGGTCGTCGTCGCACCCGTCACCGGTGAATCGCGCATGACCCAGATCCGCCAGCTCACCTTCGGCGGGGAGAACGCCGAGGCGTACTGGAGCAACGACGGGAAGTGGATCACCCTGCAGTCCACGCGCGACGGCCGCACCTGCGACCAGCAGTTCGTGATGCGCGCCGACGGCACCGGGCTGCGCCGCGTCTCCGACGGGCGCGGCAAGACCACCTGCGGGTGGTTCATCCCGGGGAGCAACCGGCTCCTCTTCGGCTCCAGCACCGCGCACGACGACGCCTGCCCCGCCAAGCCCGACCCCTCCAAGGGATACGTCTGGCCGCTCGACAAGTACGACATCTACACCGTGAACCGTGACGGCTCGGGGATGACCCGCCTCACGAATTACAACGTGTACACCGCCGAGGGGGTCGTCTCCCCCGACGGGAAGAAGATCGTCTTCACGTCCTTGAAGGACGGCGATCTCGACATCTACACGATGAACATCGACGGCACCGACGTGCGCCGGCTCACCACGACGCCCGGCTACGACGGCGGCCCCTGGTGGTCCCCCGACGGCACGAAGATCGTCTATCGCGCGCACCATCCGAAGGATTCCACCGAGCTCGCGCAGTACCGCGACCTGCTCGCGCAGGGGTTGATCCGGCCGAGCAAGGTCGAGCTCTTCGTGATGAACGCCGACGGGTCCGACCAGCGGCAGATCACCGCGCTCGGCGGCGCGAACTTCGGCCCGTCGTGGAGCCCCGACGGCACGAAGATCATCTTCTCGACGAACTTCGTCGCGCCGCGGAGCGGCAACTTCGATCTGTACATGGTCTCCGCGTCCGAATCGATGGCCGGCGCGGACAAGCTCGAGCGGATCACCTTCGACGGGACCTTCGACGGCTTCCCGATGTTCAGCCCCGATGGGAAGCAGCTCCTCTGGGCGTCGAACCGGTACGCGAAGACCACGGGGGAGACGAACCTCTTCGTGGCCGATTTCCGATGGGAGTGAGCGCGCACCGCGCGCCCATCGCGTGACCCCCGACCTGGGAGCCTCGAGATGACCGACCCCGCCGCCCCGCTCGACCTGCGCCGCCTCCCCGTGGGGGCGCGCGTGCAGCACGTGCTGATGGTGCGGGAGCGGACGGACCGGGTCACGAGCGGCGGCAAGCCGTACGCGATCCTCCGCGTCGGGAACGCCTCTGGCGAGCTCTCGTGCAACGTCTGGGACGAGCACCTGCCGACCATCCAAGGGGTGGGCGCGGGTGCGCTCGTGCAGCTGATCGGCGAGGTGGAGCAGTACAAGGGGAAGTCCCAGCTCAAGCTCAGCGGGCCCCCGCGGGTGATCCCTGCGGCGTCGATGGGGCGCGAGGCGATCCTCGCGCAGTTCCTCCCGCGGATCGCACAGGACCCGCTCACGCTCTGGGCGCAGGTGGATGCGTGGCGCGCGGAGATGCGCGGCCCGCTGCGCGCCGCGGTGGACGCGGTGTTCGCCGACGAGTCGTTCCGTGAGCTGTTCGGGGAGACGCCCGGGGCGACGCGGGGGCATCACGCGCAGCTCGGTGGGCTCCTGCTCCACACCACGGAGGTCGCGACGATCGCGCGCGCTTCGGTGGGGACGATGGGCGGGGACGTGGCGCTCGTGACGGCCGGCGCGCTGCTGCACGACATCGGGAAGGTGCGCGCGTACGGCGTGACGCTCGGCGGGTTCGACTTCACGCCGGCGGGGCACCTGATGGGCCACGTGGTGCTCGGCTCCCTCCTGCTCGAGGAGCGGCTCGCGACGCTCCCGTCAGGGACGCTCACCGAGCCCCAGCGGCTCGAGCTCCATCACTTCATCCAGAGCCACCACGGCGTGCTCGAGTACGGCGCCGCGGTGCGGCCGATGACGCTCGAGGCGGAGCTCCTGCACTTCGCGGACCAGGCGTCGGCGAAGGGGAACGACTTCGCGGAGGCGGTGGAGGACCCGGAGCTCTTCGCGGGGGAGGGGGCGTTCTCGGTGAAGCGCTCGTGGCGGTTGGAGCGGCGGGTGTGGAAGGGGCCTAGCGACTGGGCGTGACGGCGGGGTCCGCCACGCGCTCCCGGAACGCCCGCCGCAACAGCACCCGCTCACTCTCCCGCAGGTCCCGGCCCACCCGCGTACGCGTCAGGAAGAGCAGGCGCGAATCCACGGGCCGCGGGAGCCCGGCCCGCTTGGCCATATACTGCTGCGTCCGGTCGAGCTCCATCTGGTCGGCCTCCGCGAGCCACTGCGTGACGGCGGCCTCGACCGCCTCCTGCGCCTCCTCGGTCGGCGGGCCGGCGTCCTCCTCTCGGGGCGCCCCGCCCCGCGGCTCAACGATCTCGTCCGCGATGCGCAGGATGCGCGCATCGGGTTCCTCGGCGGTGGTCGCGCAGACGTAGACGAGGATTCCCTGCCGTTGCACCTCCTCGAGGGTCACGGCGAGGCGGTCGTCGTGCGTCGCGACGACCACCACATCGAAGGCCTTGGCGGTGGCGGCGGCTCGGAGGTCTGCGTCCATCGCCCGGACCAGCTCGTAGCCATCGTCGAGGTCGTCGCGGGCGGCGACCCGCACAGTGACCCGTGGGAGGGACGGCAGGGGGCGTGCGCCGCCCTCGGACTCCACGTACCAGGTCACCCGGTCAATCCGCACCCCGGCCCCGACGGCGCCCTGGAGCGCCTGGACGAGCTGGGGGGTGGGGTCGGTGGGGCGGCCGACGAGCCAGTAGGGGTCGATGAAGGCCGCGGCGCGGGCGGAGGGCTCGTTCGATCTCGGCATAGCGTAGGGCATAAGGGATAGGAAGTGATAAGGTAGTGTGTGAAATCTAGCCGAGTCACGTCCGGAGCGTGAAATTGGGGCGGCGATGCCTTCCTCCCCGGTGCTCCTCGTCCACGGCTACTCCGATTCGGGTACCGCCTTCGGCCCCTGGCGGGAGAAGCTGACGGCGTTGGGGTTCGATCCCCGGACCATCCAGGTGGCCGATTGGCGCTCGTTGAGCGACGAGCTCACGCTGGCCGACTTGGCGGAGGGGTTCGAGCGGGCGCTCCAGGCCCGGCGCGATATCCCGCCCGATGCCTCGCTCCGGATCGTCGCACACTCGGCGGGGGCGTTGGTGGTGCGAGCCTGGCTCGCGGCGCATCCGGCACAACGGCAGCGGGTGACCCACTTTGTGGGGTTGGGGCCGGCGCACTTCGGCTCCGCCTTGGCGCACAAGGGGCGGAGCTTCGCGGGGATGGTCGCCAAGGGGAACCGCTCCTTGGGCGAGGACTTCCTCGAGGTG
>CAZGIE010000116.1:0-5347 GCA_964526485.1 uncultured Gemmatimonas sp.
CCCCGCGCGCGCGATCCGCGCGAGGTCGTGCGCGCCCGCGTCCGCCGCGATCCCCTCCGCGGCGAGCGCCTCGGCCGCCGCGCGGGCCGCCGGTCCGGTCCCCGCATCGCTGGCGTAGACGCGGGCGCCGCACGCGGCGAGGAGCCGGGCCGCCGCGACGCCGCTGCGGCCGAGGCCGATGACCGCGACCTCGCCCCGGGTCGCGAGGGCCACGAGCGCCGGCGCCGGGACCGTCATCGCAGCTTCAGCGTCGAGAGCGCGACGAAGGCGCAGAGCACGCCGAGGATCCAAAAGCGCACGACCACCTGCGTCTCCGGCCAGCCGGAGAGCTCGAAGTGGTGATGCAGCGGCGCGCGTCGGAAGACGCGGTGCGCCTGCGCATAGGCGAGCCCATGCCGACGGCGGCGCCACTTGAACGTGCTCCGCTGGATGATGACCGAGAGGGTCTCGACGACGAAGACGCCCCCCACGATGAGCACCAGGAACTCGCTCTTGAGGAGGATCGCCACCGCCCCGAGCGCGCCGCCGAGCGCGAGCGAGCCGGTATCGCCCATGAAGACCTGCGCCGGGTGCGCGTTGTACCAGAGGAAGCCGACCGCGGCACCGAAGACGGCGGAGCAGAAGATCGTCAGCTCCCCCGCCCCGCGCAGGAAGAAGATCTGCAGGTACGCCGACGCGTCGGCGCGCCCCATCACGTAGGCGAAGAGCCCCATCGTGAGCATCGCGATCGCCATCAACCCGGCGGCGAGCCCGTCGAGGCCGTCGGTGAGGTTCACCGCGTTGCTCGTCCCCGTCATCACGAAGGTCACGAAGGGGAGGTACAGGAGCGGCACCGCCGGCACGATGAGCAGGTACTTGTAGAACGGCAGCGTCGTCGACGCGCCCGGGAGCTGGTTGAGCGGCACCTGCCAGATGTACCACCCGAGCGCAAGCCCGATGAGGACCTGCCCGGTGAGCTTGTAGCGCTCCAGGGGGCGGGGGTCCCCCCCCCCGGGCCGCTTCTGCCGCGGGGGGGGGTAGCCGGGGAGGAAGCCGGGCGCGCCCCCCGCGGTCTTCCCCGGGAGCGGGAGCCACACATACCGGCTGTCGAGCCGCATCCAGAGGAGGGTCGCGCCGGCGACGGCGACGAGGATGATCAGCCCGCCCATCGTCGGCGTCGTCCCCTTGGCGGCGTGCGTGTCGGGCGTCCCATCGCGCACCACCTGATGGATCTGCATCGCGCGCAGCCGGCGGAGGATCCGCGGCCCGACGATGAACGAGAGCACCAGCGCCGTCACCGCCGCGCCGGCGGCGCGGAAGGAGATGTAGCGGAAGATGTTGAAGGCGCTCTCGTACTCCCGGAGGGGGAAGAGGAACTCGTAGAGCATCAGCCGGTGGCCCAGGAGGTGAGGAGGGGGACGAGGCGTTCGAGCTGCACGCCGCGCGAGGCCTTCAGGAGGATCGCGGCATCGGGGGCGAGGCGCGGCTGCAGCCGCGGCCAGAGGTCGTCGACGTCGGCGGCGACCACGACCCGCGGGTCGTCCGGGGCGAGGGCGGCGAGGGCGGGCCCGAAGGCGCCGATGCCGCAGACGAGCTCCGCGGGGCCGGCGAGCGCGGCGGCCGCGACTTCGGCGTGCGCCCGCGCCTCCGCCGCACCGAGCTCGCGCATCGTGCCGAGGATGGCCACGCGCTGACGCCCCGCCCCGACCTCGGCGAGCAACGCCAGCGCCGCGCGCGCGGAGCCGGGGTTCGCGTTGTACGCATCGTTGAGGAGGAGCGCGCGCCCGAGCGGTGCGACCGCGGAGCGCATCGCGGGGACGGGCATCGCGGCGAGCCCCGCCGCCGCGTCCGCCGCGGCGATCCCGAACTCATGGCCGACCGCGAGCGCGAGCGCCGCGTTCGCGACGTTGTGCCGCCCGCGCAGCGCCAGCTCGACGCGCACGCCGTCGTGCTCCAGCCAGCCACGTCCGTCGGGCAGCAGGCCGTGCGTCGTCGGCACCGTCACGGCGATCACCCGCCCCGCACGCCGTACCGCCTCCGTCACCACGTCCGGCTCGGCCGCCGGCACCACCGCCACGGGCACCTCGTCGCAGAGCGAGAGCTCCTCCGCCATCACCCCGGCGAGGTCGCCGAGGCCTTCGAGATGCTCCTCTTGGATGGTCGTGATCACCACGAGGTCGGGCCGCATCACCTCGCGGAGGACCGCGAGCTCACCGGGCTGGTTCGTCCCCGCCTCGATCACCGCGACGTCGGCCGCGTCATCGAGGGCGAGGAGCGTGAGCGGGACGCCGACCTGGTTGTTGAGGTTCCCCGTGGTCGCGTGGACGGTGAGCCGGCTGCCGAGCACGGCGCGGAGGAGCTCCTTGGTGCTCGTCTTGCCGTTGGAGCCGGCGACGGCGATCACCGGCCGGCCCCACGCGACGCGCCGATAGCGGGCGAGCGCGCCGAGCGCCGCCCCGGTGTCGTCGACCGTGAAGACGGGGACGCCGAGCCCCGCCGCGCGCGTCGGATCGCTCACCACCACCGCCGCCGCCCCCGCCCGCACCGCGTCGGCGAGATGATCGTGCGCGTCATGATGCTCGCCGCGGAGCGCGACGAAGCAGCGCCCGGCGAGATCCTGCCGGGTATCGGTGCCGATGCCGGCGAGCGGACGGCCGTCGCTCGGCCCGCCGCCGAGCGCCTGTGCCACGCGCGCGAGGGTCCAGAAGGTCATCGGGCGCGCTCCGCGAGGATCTCGTGCACGATCTGGCGCTCGTCGAAGGGGGTCTTCGTCGTGCCGTAGAGCTGATACGTATCCGGTCCCTTCCCCACGAGGAGCACGAGGTCGTCGGTCGGGTGCGCGAGCGCGATCGCATGCGCGATCCCGGCGCGCCGGTCGGGGATGCGGTCGTAACTCCCCGGCGGGAGGGCGGCGACGATGTCGTCGATGATGCGCGCGGGGTCCTCGGTGCGCGGATTGTCATCCGTGATCACGAGATGATCGGCGTAGCGGTGCGCGGCGGCGGCCATCAGCGGGCGCTTGCCGCGGTCGCGGTCCCCGCCGCACCCGAAGACGAGGAGGATGCGGCCGCGCGTGTAGGGGCGCAGCGCCGTCAGCACGCGCTCGTACGCGTCCGGCGTGTGCGCGTAGTCGCGGAGCACGAGCGGGGCCTCGCTGAGGACCTCGAGCCGTCCCGACACCTGCGGTGTGGTGGCGAGCCGCGAGGCGATGACGTCGATCGGGACGCCGAGGGCGACCGCCGCCCCGACGGCGCCGAGCGCATTCGCGACGTTGAAGTCGCCGAGGAGCGGGAACGCGGCATCGGCGGCCCCCGTGGGCGTGACCAGGCGGAAGGTGCTCCCGCGCGGGGTGAGCGCCATCGCTTCGACGCGCACCTCGGCGGCCGGGGACGCGAGCCCGAACGAGAGACGCGACGGCGCGGGCGGGAGCGTCGCCCACCAGGGGTCGTCGGCGTTCGTCACGCAGACCCCATCGGGCGCGAGGAGCCCCACGAGGCGCGCCTTCGCGTCGCGGTACGCCTCCATCGTGCCGTGGTAGTCGAGATGATCGCGCGTGAGGTTCGTGAAGACCGCGGCGGCGAACGACACGCCGAGGACGCGGTCCTGGTCGAGGGCGTGCGACGAGCACTCCATCGCGACCGTACGGACCCCGGCGTCGACGAGCGTGCGGAGCACCCGCTGCAGCTCGATCGGGCCGGGCGTCGTCAGGCCCTGCCCGCCCGGGAGCGGGCGCCCCTCGCTCCCGACCAGCACGCCGAGGGTCCCGATGCTCGCCGCGGTCCCGGCGGGCGCGTCGAGGAGATGCCGCAGGATCCCCACCGTCGTGCTCTTCCCGTTCGTCCCCGTGACGCCGACGACGCGCAGGGCGCGCGCGGGCTCGCCATGGAAGGCGGCCGCGGCGACGGCGGCGGCGATGCGGCCGTGTCGGACGACGAGCGCGGGGAGGTCGGTGGCCTCCGCCGACTCGACGATCGCGCAGCTCGCGCCGGCGGCGCGCGTCTCGGCGAGGAAGGCGTGGCCGTCGCGGACGGCGCCCCGGACGGCGACGAAGCAGGTCCCCGGACCCACCTGGCGGCTGTCGTCGGTGAGGGTGCTGACCGTGGAGGGGAGGACCCCGTGGACGGCGACGAGCTCCCCTGCGCGCTCGAGCGCGGCGCGGAGGGCGTCGGTGGGAAACGCGGCGACGTGGGACATCAGCGGGCGGACGGGAGACGGATGAGCGCGCCGGCGGGAAGGAGCGTCCCCGCCGCGGGCATCGTCGACGACCCCACCCCCTCCCCGACGAGGACCACCCGGAACCCTGCCGCGTGCAGGGCACGCACCGCGGCACGGGTCGGCAGTCCGGTCACATCGGGGACGGCACGGAGCGAGTCGACGACGCCCTCGGGTCGTGACGGCCGAGCGAGGTCGAAGGTCACGGGCGGCCGAATCGGCGGATCGAAGGCGATCGGGACGGGTGGCGCGACGGGGGGCGGCAACGTCGCCGCGCCCGTCGTACGCACCGCGCCGGGCGGGTCGTCCGACGCGGCGTCCGCCATCACCGCGACCGCGGGCGACGGGGTCGGCGGGGGGCCACGCAGTCCCGACGGATCGAGCGCCGCATTGCGGGCTGCGATCGCGGCCGCGAGGACGGCCTTGGTCACCGGCGCCGCCGTGACGCCGCCGTAGGCGCCCTTCGGGTCGTCGAGCTTCACCAGGATCACGAGCTGGGGGTCCTCCGCCGGGAAGAGCCCGACGAAGCTCGCGGTGTAGGCGTTCGCCTCGTAGCCGCGGCCATCGTCGCGCGTCCGACGCGCCGTCCCCGACTTCCCCCCGAGGGAATACACGGCGAGGTCGGCCGCCGTGGCGGTGCCCCCCTCCACCACGTCCCGGAGGAGCCCGCGCATCGTCCGCGCCGTCGCCTCGGACATCAACCGACGCACCACCCGGCGCGAGGCCCGATACGTCACCCCGCCGTCGGCGTCCCGGACCTCCTGCACCAGCGGCGGCTCGACCCGCCCCCCGCCGTTCGCGATCGCGCCGTAGGCGAGCGCGAGCTGCAGCGGGGTCACCGCGATCTCGTAGCCCATCGCGAGCGAGGCCGGCGATTGCAGCGACCACTCCGACACGGGCCGGAGCCGCCCCGGGGACTCCGACGGGTACGGGGCCCCGGTCACCATCCCGAACCCGGCGTCGCGCAACGCCGCGTACTGCTCACGCGGGGTCAGGCGCTGCGCGAACTGCACGATCCCGATATTCGACGAGTACTGCATCACCTCGGCAAAGGTGAGCGACCGCGCCTCGTGCACATCGGCGATCGTCCGGCCGTTCAGCGTGAAGCGCCCATCGTAGGTCGGGATCGACTCGTCCACGCGGGCGCGCCCGCGGT
>CAZGIE010000116.1:5357-6978 GCA_964526485.1 uncultured Gemmatimonas sp.
GCGCCGGTGTGGGGTCGGCCCCGTGGTCGAGGAGGGCCGCCGCGACGAAGGGCTTGAGGGTCGACCCGGGCTCGTACGGTTCCGTGAGCGCCGTCGCGCCGGTGGCGTCGGGGCGCGCCCGTCGGCTCGCGAGCGCGCGGATCGCCCCGTCACGCGGATCGAGCACCACGACGTCCCCGCCCCGCGCGTCGAGCGCCGTGATGGCGTCGGCGAGGGAGCGCTCGGCGATGTCCTGCAGCCCCTGGTGGAGCGTCAGCACGACGGTCTGCCCGGGGACCGGCGGCTCGACCCGCTCCTCCGGCGAGGTGAGCGCGCCGTTCCGCCCCGCGCGCACGAGGATGGTGCGTCCATCGCGCCCGCGCAGGACGCCGTCGAGCGCGGCCTCCACGCCCCCGACCGCGCGGCCTTCGCGATCGACGATCCCCAGCAGGTTGCGCAGCCCCGCCGTCGCGGGCGGGACGCGCTCGATCACGCGACGTGGATGGATGCCGCGCATCGCGAGGAGGTCGGCGACGTCGGTCGCGAGATGCTGCCCGGGGAGCTCGACCCATTTCCGGCGGAGGTCGGTGGCGCGCTGCACGAAGGGGGCGGGCACGCCGATGCGCCTCAGCGCGGCCGCGAGCGCGGCGCGGTCGCGCACCTCCGTCGGCGCGACATCGAGCCGGACGAGCTCTCGGCTGTCCACGAGGACGATCCCCTCGGCGTCGAGGATCCGCCCGCGAACGGCGGGCGTCGCCTTCGCAACGGTCTGCTGCCCCCGCGCCTCCGCCTGCCAGCGCGTCCGCTGATGGAGCTGCACCCACCCCGCGCGCCCCACGAGCGTGAGCGCGAACCCGACGAGCACCAGATGGACCCCCGCGGTCCGCGTGATCCGCATCAGCGCCCCGGACCGACGGTCGGCCGCGGCAGGCGGATCACGAGACTCTCGGCCGGGATCCGCATCCCCAGCCGCTCCTCCACGGTGCGCGCGAGGCGCGCGCGGCTCGACGCGTCCCGGATCGCCCCCTCGAGCGCCGCCTCGGTGGCGGCGAGGGAGCCGCGCGTCTCCCGCAGCTCGCGCAACGTCCGCGCCTGGGCGACCCCGACGCTGCGCCGCCAGATCACCCCGGTGGCGACGACGACGAAGGCGAGGAGCCCCAGCAGGACCAGCGTCCGCCCGCGCACGCTCAGCGCGCCTCCGCGCGACGCCACGCGCGCAGCCGCGCGCTCCGCGCGCGCGGGTTGGCCACCGTCTCCGCCTCGGAGGCGACGACCGCACGCCGCGTGAGCAACGTCCCCGCCGCGACCCCGCCGCAGGTGCACATCGGCTGCCGCGGCGGGCAGGTGCAGGCGGTGCTCCAGGCGCGAAACGTCTGCTTCACGATGCGGTCCTCCCCCGAGTGATAGGCGATCACCGCGAGGACGCCCCCGGGGGCGAGCCGGTCACGCAGCGTCGCGAGCCCGCGCGCGAGGCCGTCGAGCTCGTCGTTGACGGCGATGCGCACGGCCTGGAAGAGGCGCGCGAAGTCCCCGGGGCCGCTGCGCGATCCGAGGATGGCGCGGATCGCGCCGACGATGTCGTCGCTCGCCGCGAACGGCTGCCGCGCGCGCCGCCGGACGATCTCCGCTGCCAGTCGCGCCG
>CAZGIE010000117.1:0-6702 GCA_964526485.1 uncultured Gemmatimonas sp.
GCTCCGGGCGCTCCCCGATTGTGCCGGCGTGTGGTTACGAAACCTTCGTCACGTTCTCGGCGGCCGGGCCCTTCTGGCCCTGCACGATGTCGAACTCGACGGTGTCGCCCTCAGCGAGCGACTTGAAGCCGGAACCCTGGATCGCGCTGTAGTGCACGAAGCAATCCTTGGTGCCGTTGTCCGGGGTGATGAACCCGAAACCCTTCGCATCGTTGAACCACTTCACCTTGCCGGTCGTACGCATTCCCTACTCCTGATTTTGTTGATTGCTGACAGGAGCGGAACGAACCGGCCCTGCTGCACAATCGAGACCGCGGGACTGTATGTGATCCCCCGCGCTGGACCGACCCCCGGACATTCCGGGGGACCCTGAAAAGCTATGGGGATGGGGGGGAGAGCGCAATGGGGCAGGGTTCAGGTATCAGGGTTCAGGTATCAGGGATCAGGGGGCGGAGTTCCTCCACGCCTCTCCCGATCGCTGGCACCTGACACCTCACACCTCACCCCTGTATAACCTCATACCCCACAACAAAATACGCCGTCTCCCCGAAGCACCGACTCGGCACCCCACGGTGCTCCTCATACCGCACCGCCACGCGCCCCCGGCCCATATCCGCCGTCAGCGCCTCGGCCAACGAGTCGTTCCGGATCGTGAAATCGAACATCTGCGGCGACACCCCGGGGGCGGTCGCCATCGCCATCTCCCCCTCCCACGTCTTACAGACCCACCCCTTCTTCGAGAGCTTCTGTAGATACCCGGTCCGGGTCCCGCTCGAATAGGTGTAGCCGAGCGCAATCGCGGCCCAGAGTCCGAACACCGCCGCCGGGATCAGCACCAACCCGGTCAGGGTGAGCTTCCCCCAGTGCCGACGGACGAAGCCGGGGGTCGGGCCGGACGACTGGGGGGCGGGGGTGGGCTCGGGCATCGCGGGTCCGGTGGGAGGGGGGAGGGAAGGGCGTCCGGGATGTAAGTTGATGACGTGCCGTCGGACCGGCGAGGGGCGACCCCCGCACCGGCCGGGCGGCGGACCCGTACGACCCGACGTCGCCACCCGCATCCCGAGCCTCGCCGCCCGTGTCGCCCTTCAAGCCCCGTCGCCAGACCGTCACCGCCAACGTCGGCGGTGTCCTCGTCGGCTCCGCGCACCCGATCGTGGTGCAGTCGATGACGAACACCGACACGGCCGACCCCGCCTCCACCGCGGCGCAGGTCGCGGAACTCGCCGCCGCCGGCTCGCAGATCGTCCGCATCACGGTCAACAACGACGAGGCCGCAGCCGCCGTCCCGGAGATCGTCCAGCGCCTCGCCGACCAAGGCGTCACGGTCCCGATCGTCGGCGACTTTCATTACAACGGCCACCTCCTCCTCCGGAAATTCCCGAAGACGGCGGAGCTGCTCGCGAAGTACCGCATCAACCCCGGCAACGTCGGCACGCGCCACCGTGACGACAACTTCCGCACCATCGTCCAGGTCGCCGTCGATTACCAGAAGCCGGTGCGCATCGGCGTGAACTGGGGCTCGCTCGACCAGGATCTGCTCACGCAGATGATGGACGACAACGCGAAGCTCGCGGAGCCGGTCGAGGCGAAAGAGGTCTACTTCGAGGCGATGCTCACCTCCGCGCTCCGCTCCGCGGCGCTCGCCGAGGAAGTCGGACTCCGCCACGACCAGATCCTCATCTCGGCGAAGATCTCGCAGGTGCAGGACCTCGTCACCGTCTACCGCCGACTCGGCGCGCGCTGCGACTACCCCCTGCACCTCGGTCTCACCGAGGCGGGGCTCGGCACCAAGGGCGTCGTCGCCACCACCGCCGCACTCTCGATCCTGCTGGCCGAAGGGATCGGCGACACGATCCGCGTCTCCCTCACGCCGCGCCCCGGCGGCGCGCGCACGGAGGAAGTGCTCGTCGCGCAGCAGATCCTGCAGTCGCTCGAACTGCGCTCCTTCACGCCGCAGGTGACGTCGTGCCCCGGCTGCGGTCGCACGACCTCGACCTTCTTCCAACAGATGGCGGAGGAGATCCAGACCTATCTCCGCGACCAGATGCCGATCTGGCGTGAATCACACCCCGGCGTGGAGGAGATGAAGGTCGCGGTGATGGGATGCGTCGTGAACGGGCCCGGCGAGTCGAAGCACGCGAACCTCGGCATCTCGCTGCCCGGCACGTTCGAGGAGCCGAAGGCGCCGGTCTATGTGGATGGAAAGCTGAAGGTGACGCTGAAGGGGGAGCGGATCGTCGCGGAGTTCTTGGAGATCCTCAATGAGTACGTCTCGCGGACGTATCCGTCCGTGGGCTGAAGGCTAGAGGCTGAAAGCTGGAAGTGAACAACGCGCGCTGACGTTCACTTTCAGCCTCAAGCATTCAGCCTTGAGCCTGCTTCCAGCATTCAGCCTTCAGCAGCCTTCAGTGCCCCCACCATCCCGCTCAGCTCCTCCCGGATCGCGCCCTCCCATCCGCCTGCGCCGAGCGCCGTGAGCAGCTCCGCACTGAAGGCCAGCGCCGCCTCCCGCCCCCCCGGCACCCGTCCCCAGACGGCATCCCGGTCGATCGTGCGACGGAGATCCGCGAGGAGCGCGCCCGTCTCGTGCACCGCGTCCGCCGCGGCGACCCAGCGCGCGGCGTCGGGCGCGACGGCGATCCGGCGGAGTTGATCGGCGCGACTCTCCTCGCGGGAGAGCTCGACGCCCTCGTCATCGGTGCGGCGACGCACCACCGCCACGGCGAGCGCGACGGCGGCGGACCCGAACTTCGTCCCGAGCCGGTCGTCCAGCATCTCGGCGGTCCACCCCTCCTGCACGCAGTCCTCGATCACATCGTGCAGGATCCCCGCGACGACGGTGTCCTCGTCGCGGCCGTAGCGCGTGAGGATCACGGCGACATTCGCGGGCTGCGTCAGGTACGGCGCGCGCGCGCCCTTCCGGACCAGGCGGTCGTGATGCTTCGCGGCGTAGGCGAAGGCATGGTTGAGGCGGTCGGAGTAGCCGGTCATCGCGGGGCGGGAAGGGGGCGTCGGCTGGGGGCGACGGCAGCACCGCCGTCGCAGGTCTAACGCAGGATGCGTGCGGTGAGTTGCAGGTCGAGGAGGGTGAGGGCGAGCCCCTGCACGACGACGCCGCAGCCGGCGCCGACGAGCCCGAGGCGCCGACCGAGCCGCCATCCGATGAGCGCGAGGGTGAGCCCCACCAGCACATACCCGAGGTCGAGGCCGACGTTCAGCCAGACGAAGCGGTCGAGCGCGACGGCGCCGGCGAGATCCCGCAGCGCGAGTCCCTGCCGCGCCCAGAGGACGATGGCGAGATCGATCATGCCCCATGCGATGCATTGGATCGCGAAGTGCGTGAGCAGCGGCGAGGTCGCACGCCGCACGCGGAGCGCGGTGACGAGCGCGGTGCCGGCGACGACACTGAGCGCGGCCCACGCGGAGAGCTTCAGGAGATGCAGGCGCTCCGCGTCGAGGAGCGCGTCGGCCCACTGCCCGTCGAATTCCATAGGAGGGAAGCTGGGAGGGACGGCGGGAAAAGCCAACGGGTGACCGCCGCAGTAGCGGCGATCACCCGTGGCGTTTTTCGGTCTCGCTCACGGTTCGAGCGAGGGTCGAGCGAGGGTCGGTCGCGGCGCGGCCGGAGCCGCGCGCGCGACGCGTCCGGATTTACTGGACGGTGACGACGCCCTTCATACCCATCGCGAGGTGCGGCGTGCAGTTGTAGGCGTACTGACCGGCCGGGATGCCCGCGAACGAGACGGTGACCGACTCGCCGGCGTTGAGCATCATCGCCGAGGAGAGCTCGGCCATCTTCGACGAGAAGTTCGCGTCGAGCTGCTTCTTGACGTCGGCCGAGAGCGCGGCGCCGTCGAAGGCGACGTTGTGCGGGCCGCCGGAGACGAACACGAACTTCACGGCGTCGCCGGTCTTGACGGTGATGTTGGCCGGCTCGAAGCGGTAGCCCTGCGCGTCGCCGATCATCTTGACCTCGACGGTGGCGCCGGTGACGGCGGCCGGAGCGGCCGCGGCCTCAGCGGCCGGCGCGGCGACGGCGGTGGAATCAGCGGCCGGGGCGGCCTCCTCGGTCTTGCCGCCGCAGGCGGCGAGGACGAACGCGCTGGCGATGAGCGACAGGTTCTTGAGCTGCATGGTCTGGGTGGCCTCCGGAGGCCGGGTCGAAATGGTGGATGAGGCGTGGGCGCGACGCGCGTCGTGCACCACGTTGTGAAAATATTCACAAGCACCACCCCCGGTAAAGGGGAGTGGACACGACCCGCCGTCTCGCCGATCCCGAAAAAGTTCCATCATCCCCCCCAGAACCCGCCGATCGCTGGACACCGATTGGTTTTGACTCCGCCGCGTCCATCGATTACCCTCGACATCCGATGCTGACGCTCCGCCACCACCATGCGCTGCACCACCACGGCCCGACGGGTCGGGGGACGACGGCGCACGCGGAGCACCGGGCCTAACCGCCCCTCCAGACGCCCAGCGGTCCTCCCCGACCCGTCCGCCCACCGCGGACGGGTCTTCGTTTTTCCCCGCCTTGGGGACCGCCAACCCTGCCGCTTCGGCCCACCCGCCCCCACACCGACGTCACCAGATCCGCCGATGCTCCGCCTCGCCATCCCCAACAAGGGCCGTCTTAATGAAGACGCCCGCTCCCTCCTCGCCGACGCCGGGCTCGAGGTTCGCGCCGCCTCGGACCGCGCCCTCGTCGCCTCCCTCGGCGGCGAGTTCGAGGGGATCTTCGTCCGCGCCCAGGACATCCCGGAGCTCGTCGCCGACGGCTCCGCCGACGCGGGGATCACCGGGTGGGACCTGGTCCAAGAGGCGGACCGCGGCCTCGTCTCCCAACTCGACCTTGGCTTCGGCCGCTGCCGGCTCGTCGTCGCGGCCCGCGAAGAGAGCGGCGTCCGCACGCTCGATGACCTCGCCGATGGCACGCGCGTGGCGACGGTCTTCCCGCGCGTGACGGCGCGTTTCCTCGCCGAACAGGGGAAGGCGGTGACGCTCGTCCCGGTCTCCGGCGCGGTGGAGGCGGCCCCGCACCTCGGGATCGCCGATGTGATCCTCGACCTCACCTCGAGCGGCTCGACGCTCCGGGTGAACGGGCTGCGCGAGGTGGCGACGGTGCTCGAGTCGACGGCGCATCTCGTCGTCGCGGGCGATGACCGCGCGCCGACAGGCGATCGGCGGCAGGCGCTCGACGAACTCGTGTCGGCCCTCCGCTCGGTGCTCGCAGGGCGCGACCAGCGCTACGTGATGGCGAACGTCCCGCGCACGCGCCTCGATGACGTGCGTCGCATCCTCCCCGGCATCTCGGGCCCGACGGTGATCGATGTGCTCAACGGCGGCGAGAAGGTCGCGGTGCACGCGGTCTGCCCGACCGCGGGGATCTACCGCACGCTCAATGCGCTGAAGGCGATCGGCGCCGAAGGGATCCTCGTGACGCGCATCGAGCGGCTCCTCGCATGAGCGCGCTCACCCTGTCCTACCGCGGACCGGCGGCCCCGCTCCCGCCGGCGGCGCGCGCGGTGCTCTTCGCGCGTGCCACGATGACGGACGACGCGGTCCGCACGCGCGTCGCGGAGCAGCTCGCGGCGGTGCGCGCCGAGGGCGACGACGCGCTGCGGCGCTTCGCGGCGACGTTCGACGGCGTCGACGCGCTCACGCTCGAGGTACCGCGCGCCGAGTGGACGCGGGCGCTCGAGACGATCGACCCGGCCCTGCGTGCGGTGCTCGCGCGTGCGGCACGCAACCTGCGCGAGGTGCATGCAGCGCTTCGCCCGACGCCGCGCGAGATGACGACGGCGGACGGCGTGGTGATCGGGCGTCGCCCCGACCCGCTCGCGCGGGTGGGCGTGTACGCGCCGGGTGGGCGCGCGGCGTACCCGAGCTCCGTCCTGATGGGTGCGGTGCCTGCGCGGGTGGCGGGGGTGGGGGAGGTGATCCTCTGCACGCCGCCGGGCCGCGATGGCCGCCCGAGCGACGCGGTGCTCGCCGCGGCCGCGGTCGCGGGAGTCGATCGCGTCTTCGCAGTGGGGGGCGCGGGGGCGGTGGGGGCGATGGCGTTCGGCACGGCGACGATTCCCGCGGTGGACCGGATCATCGGGCCGGGGAACGCGTATGTGGCCGAAGCGAAGGCGCAGGTGGCGGGGATGGTCGCGATCGATTCCCCCGCGGGCCCGAGCGAGCTGCTCGTCCTCGCTGATGATTCCGCCGACCCGGCGATGGTCGCGCGCGAGTTGCTCGCGCAGGCGGAGCACGACCCGGTGGCGGCGGTGGTACTGGTGACCGACTCAGAGGCACTCGAGGCCGCGACGCTCGTATCACTCGAGGCGCTGGTCGCCGCCACGCCGCGAGCGACGATCGTGCGCGCGGCACTCGCGGCGCGGGGTGCGATGGTACGCGTGGGGTCACTCGACGAGGGGGTGGCGTTCTCCAACGCGTGGGCGCCGGAGCATCTCCTCCTCGCGGTGCGCCCGGCGCGCGAGGACGCCTGCCTCGCCGCACTGCGCCACGCGGGGACGATCTTCCTCGGCGCGGCACCGAGCGTGGCGTTCGGTGATTACCTCACCGGCGCGAATCACGTGCTCCCGACGGGGGGCGCGGCGCGCGCCTTCTCCGGCCTCTCGACGGACGACTTCGTGCGCTGGACCACGTACCAGCGAATCTCGGTCGCGGCGGCCGCGACGCTCGCGGGGGATGTGGGAC
>CAZGIE010000118.1:0-6690 GCA_964526485.1 uncultured Gemmatimonas sp.
CGCCCCTCGTGCAGCTGCATCGCACCTATCTCGCCTTCGAGCGCGAGGATGCGCTCGTGCTCATCGATCAGCACTCCGCCCACGAACGGGTGCTGTACGAGCGCTTCATGCAGGGGCTCGAGGGCGGGAACGCCCCCGCGCAGCGGCTCCTCTTCCCGCTCACGCTCCACCTCTCCGCCGATGAGGCGGAGGCCTTCGAGGCCCACCGCGACCTCTTCGCGCGCCTCGGCTACGAGGGAGAAGGGTTCGGCGGCACGAGCCTGCTCGTGCACGGCGTGCCGAACCCGCATCCGCGCTTCGACGCCGAGCGCTGCCTCCGCGAGTCGCTCGCGGCGCTCACCGGGGATCGCGCCGCCGGCACGATCGCGACGCACGAGCGGCTCGCCGCGACCGTCGCGTGCAAGGCGGCGGTGAAGGCGGGGGACCTCCTCGCCCCCGACGAGATGCGCGCCCTGTACATCGCCCTCGCGCGCACCACCCTCCCCGCGCACGACGTGCATGGGCGCGCGACCATCCTGCAGCTCCCGTGGGACGAGGTCGATCGCCGCTTCGGACGGCGATGAGCGCGGTGACGCGCCCCCTCACGATCATCACCGGGCCGACCGGGGCGGGGAAGTCCGCGCTCGCGCTCGCCCTCGCCGAGACGCACGGCGCGCTGCTCGTGAGCGCCGACTCGCGGCAGATCTACCGCGGGTTCGACGTCGGGACCGCGAAGCCCACCGCGGCGGAGCGGGCCCGGGTGACGCACGCGGGTGTCGATGTCGCCGATCCGACCGAGCGATGGTCGGCCGGCCGTTGGGCGCGCGAGGCGGCGGGATGGCTCGCCGACGCGGAGGCGTCGGGCCGGCCGGCGATCGTCTGCGGCGGCACCGGGCTCTGGCTCCGCGCGCTCGTCACGCCCCTCGCCCCCGTCCCCGACCTTCCTGAAGGTCGTCGGGGGGCGCTCGCGACCGCGTTGTCGGCGATGCCAACCGAGGAGCTGCGGCGCTGGGTGACCGCGCTCGATCCCGCGCGCGCGGCACTCGGCCGGGCGCAGCTCCTCCGCGCGACGGAGATCGCCCTCCTGACGGGGACGCGGCACGGGGATGCCCTCGCGACCGCCGCGCCGGCGCGGCGCGCCGCGCGATGGCTCGTCGTCGACCCGGGGCCTGCGCTCGACGACCGGTTGGCCACCCGGCTGCATCGGATGGTCGCGGATGGCTGGGAGGCGGAGGTCCGGGGCCTGCTACATACCGTGCCCGCGGATGCCCCGGCGTGGAACGCCTGCGGCTATCGGGAGGTTCGAGAGGTGGTGGCCGCGGGGCGGTCGATCGACGGCGTCGTCGAGCGCGTGCGCATCGCCACGCGTCAGTACGCGAAACGGCAGCGCACCTGGCTGCGGCACCAGCTCGCGGGCGAAGCCGTCACGCGGGTGGAGACGGTCGGCGTCGCGGCCCGCGACGCCGCGTTCCGGTGGTACGAGGAGGAGGGGCGATGAAGATCGGATTGACCTGCTACCCGACGTACGGGGGCTCCGGCGCGGTGGCGACGGAGCTCGGGATCGCGCTCGCCGCCCGCGGCCATGAGGTGCACTTCATCTCGTACGAGCACCCGTTCCGCCTCCCCCACTTCCTCCCGCGCGTGTACTTCCACGAGGTGAGCATCGGGACGTATCCGCTCTTCGAGTATCCGCCGTACGACCTCGCGCTCGCCGTACGGATGCACGACGTGGTGCTCGCGCACGAACTCGATCTGCTGCACGTGCATTACGCGATCCCCCATGCGACGAGCGCCTGGATCGCGAAGGAGATGCTGCGGGAGCAGGGGCGTCGGCTCCCCGTCGTCACGACGCTACACGGCACCGACATCACCATCGTGGGACAGGATCAGTCGTACCGGGCCATCACCCACTTCTCGATCGAGCGCTCCGACCGCATCACCGCGGTCTCCGAGTGGCTTCGGACCGAGACCATCAGCACCTTCGCCTGCGAATGCCCGGTGGAGGTGATCCCGAACTTCGTCGATCCGGACGTCTTCGACCGGGCGCGCTACGGCGAGGCGCTGCGCACGGAGCTCGGCGGCGGACGTCCCGTGCTGATGCACATCTCCAACTTCCGACCGGTGAAGCGCGTCTGCGACGTCGTGCGGATCTTCGCTCGCGTGCGCGCCACCCGTTCGTGTGTCCTCGTGATGGTCGGCGACGGCCCTGACCGCCATGCCGCCGAGGAGGAGGCGCGCCGCCTGGGCGTCGCCGCCGACGTGCGCTTCCTGGGGAAGATCGACAGCGTCGCGCCGCTCCTCGCCGCCGCTGACGTCTATGTCTTCCCCTCCGAGAGCGAGAGCTTCGGGCTCAGCGCCCTCGAGGCGCTCGCGAGTGGCGTACCGGTCGTGGCGGCCCGGGTCGGTGGGGTGCCGGAGGTCGTGCGGGATGGCGTCACCGGCGCACTCCTCCCGCTCGGCGACCTCGACGGCATGGCGGCCGCGGTGGCGCGCTTCCTCGACCCCGCCGTCTGGCCCGCCGCGAGCGCCGCCGCCGCCGCGGACGCCAGGGCCCGCTTCGCCACCGCGGATGTCGTCGCGCGCTATGAGGCGCTCTACGCGGACGCGCGTGCCCACGTGCGCTGAGGGCGGCGACTAGCTTTCGCGCATGCAGGAACCGACCGTCTTTCAGGCGCTGGTGCTCGGGATCCTCCAGGGGCTCACCGAGTTCCTCCCCGTCTCGAGCTCCGCGCATCTCGCGCTCACCCCCTGGGTGATGGGATGGCCGCCGGCCGGCCTCGCCTTCGATCTCGCGCTGCACGTCGGCACGCTGGTCACCCTCGGCTGGTATTTCCGGGCCGAGTGGCGCGCGCTCGGCCTCGGCGAACTCACCCTCCTCCGGCATCGGCGCCCGGTCGACGACCCCTCGCGCCGCGCCGCGTTCATCATCCTCGCGACCATCCCGGCGGGGCTCGCCGGGGTGCTGCTCGAGGACTACGCGGAGAGCATCTTCCGCGCCCCCGCCGTGACGGCCACGGCGTTGATCGTGATGGGGCTCGTGCTCTGGGCGGTGGACCGGCGCGTCCCGCCGCGCCGCGAGCGCGGCACCATGACCTGGCGCGACGCGTTGGGCATCGGGTGCGCCCAGGTCCTCGCCCTCGTCCCGGGCGTGTCCCGCTCCGGCTCGACGATCACCGCGGGCCGCGCCCTCGGCTTCGACCGCAGTGCCGCCGCGGTCTTCTCCTTCTTGATGTCGATGCCGATCATCGCGGCGGCGGTGCTGCTCAAGGTCCCCGCGGCGGTCCGTGAGACGGGGCTCACGTTGCCGCTCGTCGTCGGCGTCGTGAGCGCGGCGCTCTCGAGCTGGGCGGCGATCGCGCTTCTGTTGCGGTATGTGTCGCAACGCGGCTACGGCATCTTCGCCGCGTATCGCGTCGGCCTCGGGGTCCTGATCCTCGCCCTCCTCGGGTCGCGGGGGGCGTGGTGAGCTGGTTCGGCCACGACGGCGCGACGCTCGCGCGGCGGCTCGGGCTCCCCCGCGTCGAGGCGCATCAGACGCTCGGCTCCACGATGGATACCGCGCATGCGCTCGCCGCGGCGGGCGCCCCCGCGGGGACGCTCGTCCTCGCCGAGGCGCAGACGAGCGGGCGGGGGCGTGGCGGGCGCACGTGGCGTTCGTCCCCGGCGGCGGGCCTCTGGGGCACGATGATCGAGCGGCCCACCGATGCCGAGGCGATCGCGGTCCTGTCGCTCCGCGTCGGGCTCGCCCTCGCGCCGGCCCTCGAGGCGTGGACGTCGGGGCCCGTCACGCTGAAGTGGCCGAACGATCTGTTCGTCGGTGACGGGAAGCTCGCCGGCGTGCTCGTCGAGGCACGGTGGCGCGGCGACCGGCCGGACTGGGTCGCGATCGGGGTGGGGGTGAACCTCGCGCGCCCCACCGACGTGGCGGTGCCGACGGCTCACCTTGGGCCCGTCGCACCGGCGACGCTCCTCGCCGCGGTCGTGGGCGCGGTGCGCACCGCCGCCTCGGCGATGGGGCCGCTGACGGACGCGGAGCGGGCGGCGTTCGCCGCGCGTGACCTCGCGCACGGCCGGCCGATCCTTCGCCCGGTCCCGGGGCGGGCGAAGGGGATCGCCGCGTCGGGGGCGCTGCTGGTCGAGACCGCGGCCGGGCTCTCGCCGCAGGCGTCCGGTTCGCTCATCTTCGCAGGGACCGAGGGGGGAGACTGATGCTGCTCGTCGCCGATGTCGGGAACACCGAGACCACGCTGGGCCTCTGTGACGGCGAGGCCGTCGTCGCGCATTGGCGCGTCACGACCGAGGCCGCGCGGACGCCGGACGAGGTGCATCTCCTGCTCGACGGGCTGCTGCGCGCCGGGGGGGTGGATGCGCGTCGCCTGACCGGTGGGGCGGTGGGGTCCGTCGTCCCCGCGGTGACCGCCCCGCTCGCGGAGGCGATGCGGCGGGTGACCGGTGCGTCGACCGTCATCGTCGATGCCCACGCCCCGCTCGGGATCACGCTCGCCGTCGACGAGCCGTTGACCGTCGGGGCGGATCGCATCATCAACACCCTCGCGGCGAGCCGGCTGCACGGCGTCGACTGCATCGTCGTGGACCTCGGGACGGCGACGACGTACGACTGCATCACCGCCGACGGCGTCTTTCTGGGCGGCGTGATCCAGCCCGGCGTGCGCACCTCGGCCGAAACACTCTTCCGTCGGACGGCCAAGCTTGCGGCGACCGAGTTGTCGGCGCCCGCCAAGGTGATCGGGACGCGGACCGATGAATGCATCCGGTCAGGGGTGGTGCTCGGGGCGGCGGCCTCGGTCGATGGGCTCGTACGGCGGATCAAAGCGGAGTGGCCGCGGGCGACGGTCCCGCGGGTGATCGCGACCGGGGGGCTGGCGGAGATCGTGCGGGCGCATGCGTCGGAGATCGAGTCGGTGGAGCCGGACCTGACCCTGCATGGGCTGCGCCTGGCGCACCGGATCCTCACTGGCGCCTGACGCGGGGCGGCCAGTCGCCAGCCGGCAGGTTGGCGGTGGGCTGGCGGGACGCGGGCCCGCTTTCGCCCCCCTGGAATTGGGGTGTGCAATTCTGACAGCCCTTCTGCCGTCGCGGCTTTTTTGGGTGTCAGCTTGACCTATCTAAGCTATTACTCGATAACGTTTTAGGCGTGTTTTAGGGCCGATTGACTGGCCCGCTTCTTGCGACTATTATCAACTGTGTTAGCACTCCGTTTGCGTGAGTGCCAACGCAGGAACATCCCACTCCATTTCACTCAACCGTTGGAGAATCTGATCCATGGCGAAGAATGCCAGCGAGAAGGTCGCGCCCCTGGCCGACCGCGTCGTCGTCAAGGCGATGGAGGAGGCCGAGCAGATGCGCGGCGGGCTCTACATCCCGGACACGGCGAAGGAGAAGCCGCAGCAGGGCGAGGTGATCGCCGTCGGCCCTGGCCGCACCGAGGACGGCAAGCGCGTCCCGATGGAGGTCAAGACGGGCGACAAGGTGCTGTACGGCAAGTACTCGGGCACCGAGGTCACCATCGACGGGGAGCAGCTCCTCATCCTCCGCGAGAGCGACATCCTCGCGATCGTCAAGTAACCATCCTCCTCTCTCACTTCCAGGTCCACTGACATGGCTGCCAAGGAACTCCATTTCAACACCGATGCGCGCGCGGCCCTGAAGCGCGGCGTCGACCAGCTCGCCGAGGCCGTGAAGGTCACGCTCGGTCCCAAGGGGCGGAACGTCGTCATCGACAAGAAGTTCGGCGCCCCGACCGTCACCAAGGACGGCGTCTCCGTCGCGAAGGAGATCGAGCTCTCCGATCCGATCGAGAACATGGGCGCGCAGATGGTGAAGGAGGTCGCGACCAAGACCTCCGACCTCGCCGGCGACGGCACCACCACCGCGACCGTGCTCGCGCAGGCGATCTTCCGCGAGGGCCTCAAGAACGTGACGGCCGGCGCGAACCCGATGGCGATCAAGCGCGGCGTCGACAAGGCCGTCGCCGCCATCGTCGAGGAGCTCAAGAAGCTCTCCGTCCCGACGTCCGGGAAGAAGGAGATCGCCCAGGTCGGCACCATCTCCGCGAACAACGATCCGGAAATCGGCAATCTCATCGCCGAGGCGATGGAGAAGGTCGGGAAGGACGGCGTCATCACCGTCGAGGAGGCCAAGGGCCTCGAGACGACCCTCGACACGGTCGACGGCATGCAGTTCGACCGCGGCTACCTCTCGCCGTACTTCATCACGGATCCGGACAAGATGGAGGCCGTCCTCGAGGACGCCTTCCTCCTCATCCATGACAAGAAGATCTCCGCGATGAAGGACCTCCTCCCGGTCCTCGAGAAGGTCGCGCAGACCGGCAAGCCCCTCTGCATCCTCGCCGAGGACATCGAGGGGGAGGCGCTCGCGACGCTCGTCGTCAACAAGCTCCGCGGCACGCTCCGCGTCGCGGCCGTGAAGGCCCCGGGCTTCGGCGACCGCCGCAAGGCGATGCTCGAGGACATCGCGACCCTGACCAAGGGCAACGTGATCTCCGAGGAGGTCGGCTTCAAGCTCGAGAACGCCGTCCTCGCCGACCTCGGCCGCGCCAAGCGCATCGTGATCGACAAGGACAACACGACGATCATCGACGGCCACGGCGACGAGGACAAGATCAAGGGCCGCATCAAGGAGATCGAGGTCGCCATCGACAAGTCGACGAGCGATTATGACAAGGAGAAG
>CAZGIE010000119.1:0-1109 GCA_964526485.1 uncultured Gemmatimonas sp.
TGGCGCGGATCTTCCGGGGCTTCGGCGAGGCCGACGAGGAGTGGATGCGGCTCGTGTTGCGCGGGTACGCGACCGGTGCGGCCACGGCGGCGGGCGGCGCGCCGGTGCGCGCCGCTTCGTCGATGAGCGCTGGCGCGCGCGCCGCCACGGTGCGGATGGCGCGACCGGGGGCCGCGACGCCCACGTCGACCCCCGTGCCCGCGATCCCATCCGCGACGCCGATGCCGTCGATCAGCGTGCCGGCGGCGCCCCCGCCGACGCCAGCGGCCCAACTCCCGCGGTGGAAGCGCGTCTTCCTGAAGCAGGATGGCGCGTCGACACGCCTTCGGACGCCCAAGCTCCGCTACGTGGCCCTCTCCGGGTTTCTGCTCTGGGTCGGCTGTTTCCCGCGGCCCTCAGGGCTCGAGACGACGATGCCCTCGGTCACGGCGCTGATGCGGATGCGCGAGGATGCGGCGGAGGCGGCCGTGCGGCGCAACCAGGTGCGCGGCCGCGGCCCGTGCGACGGCATCCGGAAGGACCTCGCGAGCTGCCGCACGTATACGCCGGTGCCGCTCACGGCGATCGCCCCGGCGATGCTCGAGGCGACGCGCCTCGCGCAGGATCCGATGTTCCGGGAGCGCCGCAGGCTCGATTGGGGCGCGATGCGTCGGGCGCTCGGGTATCCGCGCGACGCCTTCGATGCGGGGAACTCGGTGGACCGCTCGGATCTCTTCGCCGTGTTGCCGCGCCTCCGACAGCGCATGGACGTCGTCGGGCGCACCGGCTCGCTCTATCAGCAGCTCGCCCAGCAGCTCTGGCTCCCCGCGGACGCGTCGATGCTCCGCAAGGTGCGCGAGCTCTTCGCCGCGCGTCGGCTCGCACGGGCCATCACGCCGGACCGGGCGCTCGAGCTCTATCTGAACACGGCGGAGTACGGGACCGGGCTCTTCGGCATCGAGGCGGCGGCGCAGGCCTACTACGGCGTGCCGGCGCAGGCGCTCACGCGGACCCAGGCAGCGGAGCTCGCCGCGACGCTCACGACGCCTCGATCCTCCACGCCGACGGAGAGCCCCGCGGAGATGAAGGCCCGCGCGGGGCTCCTGCTCCGCGCGATGGACGGCGACTCG
>CAZGIE010000119.1:1119-6633 GCA_964526485.1 uncultured Gemmatimonas sp.
GGGACGCTGACCGCCAGGGCCGACGGGTCGCGGTCGAGTCGGGGGCCGCGGCCGCGGCGAGCGTGACGACGCGGCGGACGTCGCGGAGTCGCAGCGCCCGGTAGTTCGCCACCGGCACCTCGATGACGCGACGCTGGGCGGACGAGGCGTGGATCATCCGCCCCTCGCCGACGTAGATGCCGACGTGCGAGATGCGCTGGCTGCGCCCCTGGCTGAAGACCATCAGGTCGCCGGGGCGCATCACGGCGGTGTCGTTGGGCACCGACGCCCCCAGCGTCGCGAGCTGCGCGGCGCTGTGCGGGAGGGTGAGGCCGAGCCGCCCGAAGACGTATTGCACGAGGCCACTGCAATCGAGCCCACGCTCCGGGGTCGCCCCCGCCCAGACGTACCGGATCCCGAGGAGGGAGCGCGAGTGCGCGACGAGCGAGTCGGCGTGCACCTCGACGGGGTCGATGGACCGCGCGAAGGGGCCGCGCGGATTGGGCTTCCGGGCCGCCACCGAGGCGACCGGCCGCCGGGCCGTCGGCCGCGACGTCCGCGCACGCTGCTGCGCCTCGGCGGGAACGCCGAGGGCGAGGCAGAGGAGGGCGAGAACGGGAACGCGACGCATCGGTCGGAAGTTAACGCTGGATGAACCCGGTCGACACCCTCTTCGTGATCGTCGCGACGGCGCTCGTCCTCCTGATGACGCCCGCGCTCGCGCTCTTCTACGGCGGCCTCGTCCGCGCGAAGAGCATCCTCAACACGATGATGATGTCGCTCGTGGCGCTGGGGCTGATCGGGCTCCTCTGGGCCGCCGTCGGGTATTCCCTGGCGTTCGCGCCCGGGAGCGAGCTCATCGGCGGCCTCGGGCATGCCCTCCTCGGCGGCGTCGATCTCGAGCTGCGGCAGGGGAAGACGATCCCGCATCTCCTCTACTTCGCGTATCAGGGGACCTTCGCGATCATCACCGCCGCCCTCATCTCGGGGGCGATCGTCGAGCGAATGCGCTTCACGGCGTATCTCCTCTTCCTCGCCGGCTGGAGCCTGCTGGTCTACGCGCCGGTCGCGCACTGGGCCTGGGGCGGCGGCTGGATGGAGCGGCTGGGGATCCTCGACTTCGCTGGCGGCACGGTGGTGCACATCACCGCCGGCACCGCGGCCTGGGTGGCGGCGACGATGGTCGGCCCGCGCCACGACCACGGGCGTCAGGCGTTCCTGCCGCACAATGTGCCGATGATGTTGACCGGCGCCGCGCTCCTCTGGTTCGGCTGGGTGGGGTTCAACGGGGGGAGCGCCCTCGCAGTGAACGGCACGGCGGTCCAGGCGACGGTGAACACGATCCTCGCGCCGATCGCGGCGGTGGTGACGTGGATGCTGCTCGAATACCGACGCTTCGGCCGCGCGACGGCGGTGGGCGCGGGGACGGCGATCGTCGTCGGGCTCGTGGCGATCACGCCCGGCTGCGGCTTCGTGAGCCCGCTCGCCGCGCTCGCGATCGGCGCGATCACCGCGATCCCGTGCCAGCTCGTGATCCATTGGCGCGTGCGCACGGCGCTGGACGACTCGCTCGACGTGGTGGGCGCGCACGGCACCGGCGGGATCGCCGGGGCGCTGCTCACGGGCGTGTTCACCTCGACGGCCTGGGGCGGACCGGCCGGGCTCCTCGAGGGCGCCACCCGCCCGCTCCTGCTGCAGGCGCTCGGCATCACCGCGACGATCGCGTGGACCGCGGTCGCCACCTGGCTCATCCTCACCCTCGTGCGGGCAGTCACGCCGCTGCGCGTCACGGCGCGCGACGAGGCCGCCGGGATCGACGTGGACCAGCATGGCGAGGAGGGCTATTCCGACGGCGAGGGCGCGATCCTCGTCCTCGATCCGATCACCTCGAAGGGGAGCCGCGCATGAAGCTCGTCGTCGCGATCATCCGACCGGAGCGCCTCACGGCGGTGCTCGAGTCGCTCTACCGCGCCGACGTGCGCGGGCTCACGGTGAGCAAGGTGCAGGGCCACGGCGGCGAGACAGAGCACGTCGAGACCTACCGCGGCACCACGGTGAAGATGGACCTGCAGGCGAAGGTGCGGCTCGAGATCGGGGTCTCCGAGCCCTTCGTGCAGCCGACGATCGATGCGATCGTCGCCGGTGCCCGCACGGGCGACGTCGGCGACGGGAAGATCTTCGTGCTGCCGGTGGAGCGGGTCGTGCGCATCCGGACCGGCGAGGAAGATGGGGCGGCGGTGACGCCGGTGGGGCAGTGAGGCTCAAGGCTGAAGGCTGGAGGCTGAAAGCGGCCAGCGTCCTACTTGCAGCGCTCCTTCTCCTCTCCGCCTGCACCAACGTGATGCTCTCCGGTGCGACCGTCATCGAGACGGGTGACGCGCCGCGCGTGGAGGTCGCATACGGCCCGGGCCCGCGGAACCGCGCCGACGTGTATCGGCCACAGGCATCCGCCACCCACGGCGCCCCCGCCCCAGTGGTCGTCTTCATCCACGGCGGGAGCTGGGAGAGCGGGACTAAGGGGCTGTATCGCTGGATGGGACAAGGGCTCGCCGCACAGGGGTATGTCGCGATCCTGCCGAACTACGGCCTGATGCCGGCGACCGGCTTCCCCGACTTCGTGCATGATGCGGCGGCGGCGGTCGCCTACGCGCGGGCGCACGCCGCCGAGTGGGGCGGCGATACGACGCGGTTCTTTCTGATGGGGCACAGCGCCGGCGCACAGATCGCCGCGCTCCTCGCCTATGACGGATCGTATCTCGCGCGGGTGGGGCGATCGCCCAGCGACCTCACCGGGTTCATCGGCCTCTCGGGGCCGTACGACTTCGTGCTCGACTCGAAGCTGCTGCAGCGCACCTTCGGCGGCACCCCGGAACGCGAGGCCGCCTCGCAGCCGGTGCGGTTCGTGACGGCCACGGCGCCGCGCACGCTGCTGGTGATGGGGCGCGACGACCGGACCGTGCGGCCGCGGAACACCGAGCGCCTCGAGGCGCGGCTGGGCGAGGTGGGAGCGTCCGTGGAGGCCCTCTGGGTCCCCGGGGACCACGGCGTGACGGTGGGCGCCTTCGCGCGGCCGTATCGCGGGGACAGCGAGATCGTACGCGCGGTGGACGCCTTCATCCGCGGGACGGACCGGAGCACGGCCCCGCGGCCCTGACCGGCGGGCGGCGTGGCGGCGCCTCGATCGGCGCGTGAGGTTTCCCTGATCCGACGCCGGCGCCTGATACTCCTCTCCCTCCTGTTGGCCGCAGGCGCTTGTCCCGACCCGATGAGCCCGGAACAGGTCGCCCTCGAGGCGGCGTGGCGGCAGTGGGCCACCGCGCGCCCCGCCGACGACTCCTACGTGCTGCTGCAGCGCCGGATCTGCTTCTGCATCCGCACCGCCGAGATGCGCGTGACGGTGACGCGCGGGGCGATCACGGCGGTGGTCGACGCCGAGACCGGCGCCGCCGAACCCTCGGAGGCGTACGAGTGGTACCGGACCGTCGATCAGCTCTTCGGCGAGATCCGCGAGGCTCGCCGGACGGACGGGATGCTCCGCGAGGTCGCCTACCACCCGACCTTCGGATATCCGACCCTGGTCTCGATCGACCCGATCGCAATGGCGGTGGACGACGAGACCGCCTGGCAGACGACGCTGCAGAGCCGCGGCGAGCCCGGCAGCATCCGGTGACCGGTCGCCCTGATCCCTGACTCCTGATCCCTGACTCCTGATCCCTGACTCCTGATCCCTGACCCCTGCCGTCATGGACCGCCGCCACTTCGTCATCACCTCTGCCCTCGGGGCCGCCGCCGCGAGCGGCCTCCCCCTCCCCACCCCCGCCCCCCCCCCCCCCCCCCCGCCCCCGTCCCCCCCCCCCCCCCCCCCTCGCTCATGTCCGACGACACGCCGACCCCCACCCGGAAGATCCTCATCGCCGGCGGCGGCTTCGATACCTCGTTCATCCGCTACATGGCGCAGCTCACCGGGAAGTCGCGCCCGCGCATCTGCTACCTGCCGACCGCCTCGGCGGATGCGCAGGACGGGACGATCCGCTTCTTCCAGCACTGCGCGCCGCTGACCGTCGAACCCTTCGTGCAGCACTCCTTCATCGAGAGCCTCTCGCAGACGCAGGGGTGGGATGAGGTGTTCCTCTCGATGGACGGGATCGTCGTCTCGGGTGGCAACACGCTGAATCAACAGGCCATCTGGAAGGCGCAGGGGATCGACGTCGTGCTCCGGCAGGCGTGGGAGCGCGGCATCGTCCTCGGCGGGGCGAGCGCGGGGTCGCTCTGCTGGTTCGAGGAGGGCACGACGGATTCCCGGCCCAAGGCGCTCTCGATCGTGAAGTGCCTCGGCTTCCTCCCGGGGAGCCACTCGCCGCACTACGACTCCGAGCCCGGTCGACGGCCGCTCTACCAGCGGCTGATCGCCTCTGGGGAGATGCAGCCCGGGTACGCGGTCGATGACAACGCGGGGATCTACTTCGAGGGCACCAGCGTGAAGCGCGTCGTCACGGCGCGCCGTGGCGCGAAGGCGTACCACGTCACCGCCGAAGGCGGGCGCGCGTCGGAGCGGGTGCTCGAGCCGGAGTGGATCGGGGGGTGACCGCGCCGCCCGCGCCCGCGTGACGCACGAGACCGGGCGCCGTCTCGCGCTGCGCCGAGGCGCCGCTCAGTCGACCGGGAGGTGCTTCTCGCGCCCGAGCACCGTCTCCGCCCGCGTCGACCGCACGAGCGGGAAGAGCATCTGGTGGTACCACTTCTCCTGTCCGTGCCGGCGGTCGTCCTTGAGACCGTAGGCGGGCGGGAAGCGCCGCGTGATGCGCGCCGTGCCGAAGAGCACATCCCAGAAGAAGAGCAGGTTGCCGTAGTTCCCCTCGTAGAGCCCGATGCCATCGTCCTGCGTGAGGGCGTGGTGCGCGTGGTGCGTCGCGGGGGTCGAGATGGTGCGCTCGAGTACCCAGGCCACGGGATGCAGCACCCGGTAGCGGTAGAGCCAGGTGTCCCAGCGCACCGCCGAGTGCGCGCCGACGATCACGAGGAGCTTTACCGCACTGTACCAGACGAAGACCCAGCCGAAGCCGAGGTAGAGGAGCGCCCCGCCGAACCAGAGGCCCGGCATCATGAGGTAGTAGAAGGCGTTGTTCCGGTAGACGACGCGCACGCTCATATACGCCGCGGAGTGGTGCGCGCGGTGCAGCGGCCACATCACCGAGGTGTGCGAGAGGCGGTGCCACCAGTACTGGGTGAGGTCGTCGGCCAGTCGGCCCAGGTGTCGCGCGCCTCGGGGATCACGAGGGCGCAGAGGGCGCGGGCGGTGGCATAGACGCCGGAGGCGACGACCGGGAACATCAGGCCGACGGCGACGTCGAGGCGATCGTCCTCGTGACCCGCCTCGGGCGGGAAGAAGCGGCCGGCGGCGACCTCGGCGAGACCGAAGCCGGCGAAGAGGCCGAAGATGACGAGGAGCTGGAACATCTGGGGGTCGAGCGACATCGGGCGAATATACGACGAGGCGCCCGCCGGCGGATGCCGACGGGCGCCTCGAAACCATGT
>CAZGIE010000120.1:0-714 GCA_964526485.1 uncultured Gemmatimonas sp.
ATCGTCTCCAGTTGAGTATCAGTCACATCGAAGCGCGGCGTTTCTCGGCACTCACCCCAAGTCACCGCGACGAGGTCAGCGTGACGACCCGGGCGCGCCCCGGTCGGAGCCGCGCCATCACGTTGCGCGAATCGACCACCAGCCGCGCCCGGTCGGCGACCCGCTGATAGTCGACCCCCGCATGGTCGGTGATCACGACAACGGCATCCGTCGCATCGAGGACCGCGTCCGACAGCGCCACGCCGACCATCTCGTGCCCGTCCTCTCGGAAGGACGGGATGTGCGGATCGTGGTAGGTCACGCTCGCGCCGCGGAGCTCCAGATGTCGGATGACGTCGAGCGCCGGGCTCTCGCGGATGTCATCGATGTCCTTCTTGTACGCGACGCCGAGGACGAGGACGTTCGCGCCCTTCACCGCCTTCCCATCGTCATTGAGCGCCCACGCGACCTTCTCAACCACGAAGTCGGGCATCGCGGAGTTCACCTCGCTGGCGAGGTCGATGAAGCGCGTCTTGTAGTTGAGCGCCCGCATCTTCCACGCGAGGTAATGCGGGTCGAGGGGGATACAGTGCCCGCCGATCCCCGGCCCCGGCGTGAACTTCATGAAGCCGAACGGCTTGGTCGCCGCGGCCTCGATGACCTCCCAGATGTCGACGCCGAGCCGGTCGCAGACGATCGCCATCTCGTTCACGAGCCCGATGTTGACCGAGCGGA
>CAZGIE010000120.1:724-6620 GCA_964526485.1 uncultured Gemmatimonas sp.
GTGTTCTCGAGGAGCTTCACCAGCTCCGCCGCCTCCGGAGATGAGACGGGGACGACCGTATCGATCGTCGACCGATAGAATGCCGTCGCCACCTCGGTGCAGGCGGGGGTCACCCCGCCGACCACCTTCGGCGTGTTCTTCGTGTGGTAGACCGGGTTCCCCGGGTCGACGCGCTCCGGACTGAAGGCGAGGAAGACGTCCGTCCCGACAGTGAGGCCTTTCGCCTCGAGCCGTGGCTGGAGCAGCTCGCGCGTGGTCCCGGGATAGGTCGTGCTCTCGAGGACGATCAACATGCCGGGATGCGCGTGCGCCGCGACCGTATCAGACGCCGAGACGACGTACGACATATCGGGGTCGCGCGTCTTCGCGAGCGGCGTCGGCACGGCGATCGAGACGGTGTCGGCCTCGGCGAGCCGTGTCGCGTCCGTGGTCACGAGGAACTTCCCGCTGCGGACGTGCGTCGCGACCTGGGTGGCCGGCACGTCCTGGATGTGCGACTCGCCGCGCATCAGCAGGGCGCAGACGCGCTCGCTGACGTCGTAGCCGACCACCCGATACCCTGCCTCGCAGAGCTCCATCGCGAGCGGGAGCCCGACGTAGCCGAGGCCGATCACGGCAGCGACCGCGGAGCGGTCGTCGATCTTGCGGCGCAGGGACTGGGACATTGTCAGCGCCTCGGAACGCGGGGACCTGTGGTCACTTGCCGAAGAAGCTCCGGACCGCCGCGACCACCTCGTCGCGCTGCGCGCCTGTGAGCTCCGGGAAGACGGGGAGCGAGACGACCTCCTTGGCCGCGCGCTCCGCCTCGGGGCACGCCCCCTCGCGGTACCCGAGGTACGCGAAGCAGGGCTGCAGGTGGAGCGGGAGCGGGTAGTAGACCGAGTGCCCGATCCCCTTCGCCTGCAGGTGCGCCTTCAGCGCGTCGCGCTGCGGCACACGGATCGTGTACTGGTTGAAGATCGATTCATTCGCCGGGTCGATGAAGGGCGGCACGACCTCGGCGAGGTCGGCGAAGGCCGCGGTGTAATACGCCGCGTTCTCGCGCCGCTTCGCGCTCCACGCCGCGAGGTGCGGGAGCTTGGCGTTCAGCACCACCGCCTGCAACGCGTCGAGGCGGGAATTGTACCCCACCTCCTCGTGGAAATACGTCTGCACCGACCCGTGCGTCCGGAGGCGCTGCAGCCGCTTGAAGAGCGCCTCGTCCTGCGTGACGATCATCCCGCCGTCCCCGTAGCCGCCGAGGTTCTTCGATGGGAAGAATGAGAAGGTGCCGATCGTCGCGGCCTGCCCCGCCATCACCCACTCGCCGTCGATCATCCGGCGCGCGCCGATGCTCTGCGCCGCGTCCTCGATGATCGGCATCGTCGGCAGCCGGCGCCGGATCTCCTCGATCGGGGCCATCTGCCCGAAGAGGTCCACGGGGATGACGGCCTTCGTCTTCGGGGTCACCGCCGCGGCGGCGAGCGCCGGGTCGATGTTGTACGTCTTCGGATCGATGTCGACGAAGACGGGCGTCGCCCCGACGTTGTGGATCGTCCCGGCCGTCGCGAAGAAGGTGAACGGCGTCGTGACGACCTCGTCGCCGCGGCCGATGTCGAGGGCGCGGAGCGCGATGAGGATCGCGTCGGTCCCGTTCGCGCATCCCACGGCATAGCGCGTCTTGGAGTAGCCCGCGACGGCGCACTCAAGCTCGGCGACCGGTGCCCCGAGGATGAAGGCCTGGTCGTCGATGAGTTGGGTGAGCTGCGGGAGCACCGCGTCTCGGATGGTCGCGTGCTGGGCCTTGAGGTCGAGCAGGGGGACGGACATCGACGTGGGGAGGGCTTGGAAGTGGCCGAAATCCAACGAGGACAAGCGCTTAAAGGTCGCCTGTCACCCCCGTGCCAGTCAACGAAGCGTTATCCTGCCGCTCCCAGCGGAAAGGCGACATCCCGCCCCGTCCGTGCGGCCTCGTAGATGCCGCAGACGAGCTCCAGGGACTTCCGCCCCTCCCGGCCATCGGTGCCCGCCCCGGCCTCGCCCCGGAGGGCGCGCAGCACGTTCCGGTAGTACGGCTCGTGCCCGAAGCCGTACACGCTCGGCGGCGATGTGTTGGCCGCCTCCACGAGCCGATCGTCATCGTCGTAGTCCGCGAACTCCCAATGCTCAATCCGGTTCACGGCCGTCCCGCCGATCCGGACGGTCCCCCGCTCCCCCATCAGGGTGAACGACCCCTCGAGGTTCTTCGGGTAGGTGAGCATCGTCACCTCCATCACCCCGAGCGCCCCGCTCCGGAACCGCATCACCGCGGCCCCGGTGTCCTCCGCCTCGATCCGCCGGGCCATCGTGGCGGTCTTGGCGACGACGCTCTCGACCGGACCGCACATCCACTGCATGAGGTCCACGTAGTGTGACGCCTGATTCAGGAAGGCCCCGCCGTCGAGCGCCCACGTCCCGCGCCAGGGCGCCTGGTCGTAGTACTCCTGCGGACGGGTCCAACGCACGGTCGCATTCGCCAGATAGAGCCGCCCGAAACGGCCCTTCTCCACCGCGCGGCGGAGGAGCTGGATCGTCGCGTTCAGGCGATTCTGCTTGACGACGAAGAGTTGGACCCCGGCAGCGTCACAGGCCGCCATGAGCGCGTCCGCCGCCGCGAGCGAGATCGCCATCGGCTTCTCCACGACGACATGCTTCCCGGCCCGGGCGGCGAGGATCCCATGCTCCGGATGGAGCCCCGAGGGCGTCGCCACCACGACGACCTCGCACGGCGCCTCGGCGAGCATCCTCGGATAGTCGGTGAACCATGGGACACCGGCGGCGGTCCCGGCGGACTCGGCGCGCGACGGGTCGACGTCGCAGACCGCCACCAGGTCGAGCCCCTCGACCTTACCCAGCGCCTGCACATGGTTGGCGCTGATCCGCCCGCACCCCACGAGCGCCACGCGGTACCGCGCGCCGGTCACGGTCACGCCTCCCCGGTGCCCTGCGGGGCGCAGGCGCCATCGGCGATCCGGTACCCGGCGCCGCACACCGCGCAGATGGGGGCATCCCCGGCGGGGAGCTTCTCCCCGCAGGCGCACATCCACCCCGTCCGGCGCGCCGGCACCCCCGTCATCAGCGCGTAGGCGGGCACGTCCTTCGTCACCACCGCCCCGGCGCCGATGAAGCAGTACTCCCCCAGCGTCGCCCCGCAGACCACCGTCGCGTTCGCGCCGATGCTCACGCCGCGGCGCACCAGCGTCCGGCGGTACTCATGCTTGCGGCTGACGTGACTGCGCGGATTCACGACGTTCGTGAAGACCATCGACGGCCCGCAGAAGACGTCATCCTCGAGTTCGACGCCCTCGTAGATCGAGACGTTGTTCTGGATCTTCACGTTGTCGCCGATGCGCGTGCCGCCCATCACCACCACGTTCTGCCCGAGGCTGCACCCGCGGCCGATGACGGCGCCCGGGAGCACGTGGCAGAAGTGCCAGATGCGCGTCCCCTCGCCGACGACGGCGCCGTCGTCGACGTAGGCCGACGCGTGGATCACCGGCGCGCTCACGAGAGATCCGCCTGCCATTCCTGCAGCGATCGCACCGCAGGGGCCTCCGCTCGAGCCGCCTCGATCGCCGCGCACGCCGCACTCGCACCGGTGAGGGTGGTGGTGTACGGCACGCGGTTCGCGACGGCGGCCTGGCGCATCGAGTAGTCGTCGCGCTGCGCGCTCTTCCCGAGCGGGGTGTTGATCAGGAGCTGGATCTCACCGTTCACCATCAGGTCAATGGCGTGCGGGCGCCCTTCGCTCACCTTGTGGACCACCTGCGCGGGAATCCCCGCGGCGGCGAGGTGCGCCGCGGTCCCCTCGGTGGCCACGAGACCGAACCCCATCGCCTGGAAGCGGCGCGCGATCGCCACGACCCCCGCCTTGTCCCGCTGGTTCACGGTGATCATCACCTTCCCCGCGGCCGGGAGGCCGTTGCCGGCGGCGAGCTGCGACTTCCCAAAGGCCGTGCCGAACTCCCGCGCGATCCCCATCACCTCGCCCGTCGAGCGCATCTCGGGGCCGAGGATCGGATCGAACTCGCGGAACTTGCTGAAGGGGAAGACCGCCTCCTTCACGCTCGTGTACGGGGCGATGATCTCCTCGGTGTACCCGAGGTCAGCCAGGCGCTCGCCGAGCATCACGCGCGCCGCGAGCGACGCGAGCGGTTTCCCGATGGTCTTCGAGACGAACGGCACCGTGCGCGACGCACGCGGGTTCACCTCGATCACGTAGACCTGCCCGTCCTTCACCGCGTACTGCACGTTGATGAGCCCGACGACGCCGAGCGCCTTCGCGAAGGCGACGGTGTGGCGCCGCATCTCGTCTTGGTGCTCGGGGGCGATCCGGTCGGGAGGGAGGACGCAGGCCGAGTCGCCGGAATGGATGCCGGCGTCCTCGATGTGCTGCATCACGCCGCCGATGACGACGGTCTCGCCGTCCGACAGCGCGTCGACGTCGGCCTCGAAGGCGTCCTCGAGGAAGGCGTCGACCAACACCGGCCGCTCCTCGGAGACGCGCACCGCGCGCTCGAAGTACTCGCGCAACGACGGCTCGTCATAGACGATCTCCATCGCGCGGCCGCCGAGGACGTAGCTCGGCCGCACCAGCACCGGGTACCCGATGCGCGCGGCGATCGCGACCGCCTCCGGCACGCTGGTCGCGGTGCCGTTCGGCGGCTGCTGCACCCCGAGGCCGCGCGCGAGCGCCTCGAAGCGCTTCCGGTCCTCGGCGATGTCGATCGCTTCGGGAGAGGTGCCGAGGATCGCGACCCCCGCCGCCTCGAGCGGCTTCACCAGCTTGAGCGGGGTCTGCCCGCCGAGCTGGACGATCACACCGACGGGCTGCTCGCGCTCGACGATCTCGAGGACGTGCTCGAAGGTCAGCGGCTCGAAGTAGAGCTTGTCCGACGTGTCGTAGTCGGTCGAGACGGTCTCGGGGTTCGAGTTGACCATGATCGTCTCGTAGCCCGCCTCGCGCAGGGCCAGCGCCGCGCGGACGCAGCAGTAGTCGAACTCGACCCCCTGCCCGATCCGGTTCGGCCCGCTCCCGAGGATCACCACCGACTTCCGGCCGGTCCGCGGCGCCTCCGACTCCTCGTCGTAGCTGGAGTAGAGGTACGGCGTGTTCGACGGGAACTCGCCGGCGCAGGTGTCCACCATCTTGTAGCTCGGTCGGATCCCCATCCCCCACCGCCGGGCACGGACCTCCGCCTCCGTCTCACCGCGCAGCGTGGCGAGCTGGGCGTCGGCGAAGCCCATCCGCTTCATTGCGCGGAGCGCCGTCGCATCGACCTCGGGGAGCGCGGCGTAGGCCCGCTCCGCCTCGACGAGCTCCTCGAGCTGGCGCAGGAACCAGGGGTCGACCCCCGTGCGCCGGTTGATCTCCTCGACCGACATCCCGAGCAGGAGGGCGCGCTTGATCTGGAAGAGCCGCTCCGGCACCGGCCGGACGAGCGCCGCCTCCACCGCCGCGAGGGAGTCGTCGGCGACCCGGTCGTCCGACGGGCGCGCCCCGACGGTCCACCCCGCCCGCCCCGTCTCGAGCGCGCGCAGCCCCTTCTGGAAGGCCTCCTTGAACGTCCGGCCGATCGCCATCGACTCCCCCACCGACTTCATCTGCGTCGTCAGCGTCGGATCGGCCCCGGCGAACTTCTCGAAGGCGAAGCGCGGCACCTTCACGACGACATAGTCGAGCACCGGCTCGAAGCTGGCCGGCGTGGTCTTCGTGATGTCGTTCGGGATCTCGTCCAGCCGGTACCCCACGGCGAGCTTCGTGCCGATGCGCGCGATGGCGAACCCCGTGGCCTTCGACGCGAGCGCCGAGGAGCGCGAAACGCGCGGGTTCATCTCGATCACGACCATCTCACCGTCCGCGGGGTTCACCGCGAAC
>CAZGIE010000121.1:0-1255 GCA_964526485.1 uncultured Gemmatimonas sp.
CGACGCCGCCATCGCGGTGATCTCCGCCGCCGCGTTCACGCGCCACCAGTACCAGCGGAGGAGATAGAGGAGCCCCGTTCCCGCGCCGATCGAGAGGAGCAGCGTGAACCCCGTCGACGCCGTATCGAGATAGCGGGTCACGAGCGCGGCCACGAGCATCAGCCCCGCCGTCACCAGCCGCCCCACCTGCACGTAGTGCCGCTCGGTGGCGTCGGGCCGGAGGAAGCGCCGATAGAGATCGTGCACCAGGTAGGAGGTGCCCCAGTTGAGGTGCGTGACGATCGTCGAGACGTACGCGGCGAGGAGCCCCGCGATCATCAGGCCGAGCCACCCCGCGGGGAGGAAGGTCAGCATCGCCGGGTAGGCGATGTCGTGGCCGATCAGGTTCCGCGGCACGTTCGGGAAGGCGCGCGCGAGGTCGTCGAGCGTCGGGAAGACGAGGATCGAGCTGAGCGCGACGAGGATCCAGGGCCAGGTGCGCATCCCGTAGTGCGCCACGTTGAAGAAGAGCGTCCCCGCGAGGGCGTCCTTCTCGCTCTTCGAGGCGAGCATCCGCTGCGCGATGTAACTGCCCCCGCCGGGCTCGGCACCGGGATACCAGACCGACCACCACTGCACGGTGAGCGGAAGGAGGAAGACCGCGACGAAGGTCTTCCAATCCGACGTATCAGGGAGGAAGGCGTACGTCTCCGCCGGCAGCTGGGCGAAGAGCCCCGTGAGCCCGCCGACCTCGGGGCGCTGCAGGGCGAACCAGGCCGCCGCGACCGCGCCGGTCATCGCGATCCCGAACTGGATGAGGTCCGCGACGAGCACCCCCCAGAGCCCCGAGATCACCGCGAAGCCGACGTTGAGCACCGCACACCAGAGGAGGGTGCGCTCCATCTCCCAGCCGAGGAGGATCGACGCGATCTTCACGGCGGCGAGGTTCACCGTCGCCATGATGACGATGTTGAAGACGAGCCCGAGGTAGACCGCGCGGAAGCCGCGCACGAGGCTCGCCGCCCGCCCCGAGTACCGGATCTCGTAGAACTCGAGGTCGGTGAGCACCCCGGAACGGCGCCACATCCGGGCGTAGAACATCACCGTCGCCATCCCCGTGAGGAGGAAGGCCCACCAGACCCAGTTCCCCGCCACGCCCCCCTGCCGGACGAGGTCCGTCACGAGGTTGGGGGTATCGGTGGAGAAGGTCGTGGCGACCATCGAGATGCCGATCAGCCACCAGGGCGCCGCACGTCCCGAGGTGAAGAACTCCGCC
>CAZGIE010000121.1:1265-1661 GCA_964526485.1 uncultured Gemmatimonas sp.
CCTCGGTGGTCGCGGCGCTCGGCATGGAGGCGTGCCGCGAGCGAGGCGACGACGATGACCCAGTCGAGTGTCGTGAGGCGCATCAGCGGGTACCCTGCCACTGCCCGCGGGTGAAGTCGGGGAACGCCATCGGCGCGCTCCCCTGCGCCACCGACATCTGGCTCAGCGGCATCGGCGCGCTCCAGCTCGCCGCGTCATAGACGTCGTAGTCGGGGACGATCCCCTCGCGCATGCACTCCACCAGGCGATACGCCATGATGAAGTCCATCCCGCCGTGGCCGCCCTTCTTCCGGGCGAGCTCGCCGATGCGGGTGACCCACGCATCATGCTTCGCCGCCGCGACCAGCGGCAGCGGTACGCCCAGCGGGTCGCAGAGCTCCACGGGTACTCCCTCGC
>CAZGIE010000121.1:1671-6563 GCA_964526485.1 uncultured Gemmatimonas sp.
CTGCCTGCCTGCCCGTCGATGTAGATGCGCGCCGGGTAGTCCTCGAAGACGCCCTTCGTCCCCTGCACGCCGTTGAGGCGCGAGTAGGGGCGCGGGTTGGAGACGTCGTGCTGCAGGAGGATGTTCCGCCCCTTCGCCGTCATGATGAGCGAGGAGTTCAGATCCCCCGTCACGTACCGCTCGGTCCACTTCGGGTTCGACCGGTCGGCGACGGTCGCCTCACGGTGGAGCGAGAGTCCTCGCTCGGGCGTGCTCATCGAGACCAGATAGGTCATCCGGTCGCCGGCGTGCAGGTCGAGATACCACGCCACCGGGCCGAGCCCATGGGTCGGATAGAGGTTGGCGTTCATCTGGGTGTGCCACCCACGCCGCCAGAGCCCTTCATCCCGGTTCTCGAAGAGGATCTCGCGCAGATCGTGCAGGTACGCCGCCGAGGCGTAGAGCACCTCCCCGAGCACGCCGTCGTGCACGAGGCGGTTCACCAGCATCTCGTTGTAGCCGTAGTTGCAGTTCTCGAGCTGCAGGCAGTGCCGCTGTGCCGCCTCGCTCGCGTCCACGAGCGCCCAGAGGTCCTGCAGCGTCGCTCCCACGGGGCACTCGGAGCCGCAGTGCTTGCCGGCGCGGAGCGCGGCGAGGAGCACCGGCACGTGCCACTCCCAGGGCGTCGCCGTGTAGACGAAGTCGACATCATCGCGCGTGACGAGCCGCTCGAAGCCGCGCTCGCCGTCGTACGTCGCGGGGGCGGCCATCCCGGCGTCGGTGCACATCTTCACCGCGCGGGCCATCTTCTCGGGCACCGTGTCGGCCACGGCGACGATCTTCACGCCGTCGATCGCCAGCAGCTCCGAGAGGACGCCGCGGCCGCGGAGCCCCGTCCCCACGATCGCGATCCGCACCGTCTGGTGGCGGGCGAACGGGACCCCCTTCATCGAGCGTGCCCCCGCCGGGCGCGGCGGCACGGCGTCCGGGGTCCGGACGGCGGTGATCGACTCGGCGATGGCGGGGAGGGGCGTCAGCGCCCCGGCGGCGGCGAGGCCGGCGCTGGTGGCGAGGGCCTGCTTCAGGAGATCGCGGCGATGGAGCTCGGTCACGGGCGGGGGGCCTCGGGACAGGGGTGGATCAGACGGGCTGACGGACCTCCGAATGGTCGCCCAACAGGACCGCCCCCGTAACCCCCTCGACGACGCACGCGTCGCCGATCATCGAGTCGTGCAGCGTGCACCCCGTCACCCGCGTCCCCGTGCCGAGGATCGTGTCGCGGAGGGTCGAGCCGGCCACCGTCGTCCCCGCCGGGATCACCACGTTCGGGCCGATCGTCGAGTCGGTGACCGTCGCGCCCGCCTCGATCCGCACCGGCGGGAGCACCGTCACGCCCGGCAGGTCGGGGACGATCGCACGCCCCTTCTCGAGCATCACACGATTCGTCTCGAGCAGCGTGTCGAGCTTCCCGGCGTCGTACCACCCTCCACATCGATCACGCGGAGCTTCGCCCCGCGATCGATCATGTACTGGAAGGCGTCGGTGAGGTAGAACTCCCCGTTGTTGGCGGGCTGCGCGAGCACATGCTGGATCCCCTCATAGAGGAGCTTCCAGTTGCGGATGTAGTAGAGCCCGATGTTCGCCCGCTTCGAGATCGGGGTGCTGGGCTTCTCGACGATCTGCGTCATATGGCCGGCGGCGTCGGTCACCACCACGCCGAAGCGCTGGTAGTCCTCGACCTCCTTCACCCAGATGATCCCGTCGTCCTCGCAGTCACGGATCACCGAGAGGTCGGCGTCGAAGATCGTGTCGACGAAGATGATGAGCACCGGCTGGTCGACGTGCGGCGCCGCGAGCGCGACCGCGCCGGCCGTGCCGTCCTGCACCCGCTGCTCGACGAAGACACCCGGGATCCCGTACGCCGACGCGGCGTGGCGCTCGACGGCCTCCTTGAGATGCCCGGTGATGTAGACCACCTGCTCCACCCCGCCCAGCCGCGCGACGTCGTCCATCACGTAGTCCATCACGGGCTTGCCGGCCACCTTGAGCATCGGCTTCGGCACCGTGTGGGTGTGCGGCCGGAGACGCGTCCCCTTGCCGGCGAGCGGGATGACGACCTTCATCGCGGGTGCGGCCTCAGCGGGCCGCGACGAGCCGGTCGCGGAGGCGGCCGAGGCGGCGGCGCACCGAACCGTCCATGACGGTGTCGCCCACGCGCACGACGACGCCGCCGAGGATCCGCGGATCCACCGAGACGTGGGGCACCACGGTCTTCTTAAGGGCCGCCGAGAGCACCGCGGCGATCGACGCCTGCGCGGCCGCATCCATCTCGCGGGCGACCGTCACGCGGGCGTGCACGCGCCCCTCGGCCTCGTCGAGGAGATTGTGGTACTCCGTCGCTACCGCGGGGAGGAGCATCTGCCGCCGGTTCGTCACGAGCTTCTGCACGAAGCGGACGAACGTCGGGGCGGGCGCCACCGCGCCGAGGGCCTTCGCGAGCACGGCGTTCTTCTCGGCCGCGGAGATCTGCGGCGCCTCGAGGAAGCGGCGCAGCGTCTCGTCGCCGGCCACGGCGTCCCCGACCGCGCCGATCGCGGCGCCCCACGCCGCCGGGTCCCCCGCCTTCCGGGCGAGGGCGAGCAGCGCCTCGGCGTAGTTCTTCGCGATCGAGACCTCGCGCATCACTTGCCCCCGAGGGAGGCGAGGTACTGCTCCACCATCTGCCGGTCGGCCGCGGCATCGAGCTTCTGCCCGATGAGCTTGCCGGCGCCGGCGAGCGCCAGGTCGACCGCCTCACGGCGGAGGTCGGCGATCGCCTTCGCCTTCTCGGCCTCGATCTCCTTGCGCGAGCGCTCCATCAGGTCGGTCTGCTGCTGCCGCGTCTGCTCGAGCAGCTCGTTGCGCATCTGCTCCGCCGTGGCGCGCCCCTCGGCGATGTAGCGCTGCGCCTCGCCGCGCGCCGCCTCGATCGCGGCCTTCTGCTCGGCGATGAGCTTCGCGGCCTCGGCGCGGTCGCGCTCGGCGGCGGCGATCGCGTCGCGGATCGCCTGCTCGCGGCCCGCGACGGCGTCGACGATCGGCCCGAAGGCGAACTTCTTGAGCCCGATCATCAGGAGGACGAAGACGATGATCGTCCACGTCATCAGGCCGAGGTGCGGGTCGAGGAGACCCGGCTTCGCGGCGGCCTCCGCCTCGGACGAGGCGAGGGCGGGGGTCGCCGCGGCGGCGAGGAGGGCGAGGGCGGAGAGCGGAGCGCGCATGGTCGGAAGAGGAAGAGGTCGGCCGGGGCCGGGACGACGAGGCGGGAGCGGGACCGCGTGGGGCCGCGACGGCATCCGCCGCCGCGACCCCCGCGGGTTCAGCTTAGAACTTGCCCTGGATCTGGAACGCGACGACGACGCCGAAGAGCGCGGCGCCCTCGATGAGGGCGGCGAGGATGAGCGCGGCGGTCTGGATCTTGCCGGCGGCCTCGGGCTGACGGGCCATCCCCTCGACGGCCTGGCCGCCGATGCGGCCGATGCCCATGCCCGCGCCGATCACGGCGAGGCCGGCGCCGAGCCCGGCACCGATGAGGGCGAGACCGGCCTGGCCGGTGATCCCGGCGGCCGCCTCGGCGGCGGCGGGGGCGGCGGTGGCCGCCACGGCGGCCGCTTCCTGCATGAACGCGACGAACATCGGAGAAACCTCGGAAGGAGTTCGGTCCTGCGTGGTCCTGCGCGCCGGTCGGCGCCGTCCGTCACTGAGCGGTGAAGCTCAACGGACTTCCCCCGGGCACTCGCCGGGGTACGGGGTGCTGCTAGTGATGCGCCTCACGGATCTGTCCGATGAAGACCGAGGACAGGAGCGTGAAGATGAAGGCCTGGAGGAACGCGACGAAGAGCTCGAGCACCATGATCAGCGTCGCCATCACGAGCGGCGCGCCGGAAATCAGGTTCCCGAACTCGAAGATCAGCCCCATCAGCGCGAGCACGACGATGTGCCCCGCCGTCATGTTCGCGAAGAGACGGATCGCCAGCGCGAAGGGCTTCGTCAGCTTCCCGATCATCTCGACCGGGCTCATGATCAGGAACATCAGCGGCCGCATGGGCGCCGGCAGCTCGTTGTTCCAGTAGAAGATCGTGTTGAGGTACCCGACGCCGTTCGCGCGGATGCCCGCCAGCTCGACCGTCAGGAAGGTCAGGATCGCCAGCGTGGCGGTGACCGAGATGTTCCCCGTCGCGGTCGACCCGAACGGCACGAGGCCGAGCAGGTTGAGCGTCAGGATCATGAAGAACGCGGTGAGCAGGTAGGGGACGAACCCCTCGCCATGGTGCCCGACGTTCGGGAGGATGACCTCGTTCCGGATGTAGAGGATCATCGCCTCGATCGCGTTGGCGCCCCCCGTCGGGACCCCGCCGCGCGCCACCGCGCGCGCATGCGACCGGCGGACGAGGAGCATCACGAGGAAGAGGAGCGCCGCGCCGATCCAGAGCATCACGACATGCTTGGTCGGGGAGAGGTCGATCTCGAGCGGCCCGACGTGGAGCGGCGCCCACTTGGGGAGCGTGCACTCCATGAAGAACGGGAACTTCCAGTACGGGATCTCGACGTGGTCGCCGTTGGTGATGTGCGGCGTGATGATGTCGACCTTCCCCTCGTGCCCCGCCTCGGGGACATGGCAGGCGCCGCCGGCGCCCGCGGCGTGCGCGGGACGGGCGGCGAGGACGAGGAGGGCGAGCGTGGCGACCAGCGAACGGAGCGTCATGATCTCAGGAAGAGAGGCTCGAACAGCATCGTGACGAAGAAGAAGCCGACCAGGCTGACCAGCGCCGTCCCCGAGGGGAGCCCCAGCACCGGGATGCCGAGGAAGGCGTACCCGACGACCACCGCGAAGCGGATCAGGGAGCCGAGCCCCCAGCCCGCGATGGGATTCG
>CAZGIE010000122.1:0-6450 GCA_964526485.1 uncultured Gemmatimonas sp.
CGACGGCGCAGAGCGCGGGGCACGACCTCGTGCTCTGCCTCGCCGCGCCGACGGCGAAGGTCTTCATCGCCGGTGTCGCCGAGGCGCGGGCGGTGATCGATGGACCCGAGGGGCGCGCGATCACCCTCGCCCCGGGTGAGAAGGCGCTCCTCCCCTTGGGGTTCAAGGCGCGCCTCCCAGCGGGGTATGAGGCGCAGGTGCGGCCCCGGTCGGGGACGAGCCTGAAGACCGACCTCGTGATCGTGAACAGCCCGGGCACGATCGACGCGGATTATCCGGAGGAGTGGTGCGTGCCCGCGGGGAACGGCGGCACGCGACCCCTCGTCCTCCGGCATGGCGAGCGCATCGCCCAGATGGTGCTCGCGCGGTACGAGACGCTCCCGTTCGTCGATGGCGCCGTCGTGCCGACGACGGATCGGATGGGCGGGTTCGGTTCGACAGGGCGCTAAGGATGCAGACCATTCAACGGAGACTCCGGATGCGGCAGGTTCGACGGCAGGTGATGCGCGCCCTCGGCGCGATGGCGCTCGGCGCCGGCGCCCTCGTGGCGCAGGCCCCGACCCCGGTGAAGGTCGAGACCTTCACCCTCCCCAACGGGCTCACGGTCCACGTGGTCGAGGACCACTCGGCGCAGGTCGTGGCCGTCAACGTCTGGTACGACGTCGGCTCGCGGAACGAGCGCCCGGGGCGCACCGGCTTCGCGCACCTCTTCGAGCACATGATGTTCCAGGGCTCGGCGAACGTGAAGAAGGCGGAGCACTTCCAGTTCATCGAGCGGGCCGGCGGCGAGATGAACGGCTCGACGCAGCCCGACCGCACCAATTACTACGAGGCGCTGCCGTCCAACCGGCTCAACCTCGCGCTCTGGCTCGAGGCCGACCGCATGCGGTCGCTCGCGGTGACCGCCGAGAACCTCAAGAACCAGCAGGAGGCGGTGAAGGAGGAGCGGCGCCTGCGCGTCGACAACCAGCCCTACACCGGCGCCTTCATCGAAGGGATGCCGGCGCTCTTCGATCGCGACGCCTGCTTCGCGTACGCCCATTCGATCATCGGCTCGATGGACGACCTGAACGCCGCGACCGTCGCGGACGTGCAGGCCTTCTTCGACCTCTATTACGCGCCGAACAACGCCACGCTCGTGATCACCGGCGACGTCACCCCCGCGGTGGCCCGTCAGCTGGTGACGGAGTACTTCGGCTCGATCCCGCGAGGTGCCGCGGCCCCGCCGGCGGTGACCTGCGGTGAGGGTGGGGCGGCCGGGCGCGTGGAGCGCATCGCCGACAAGAACGCGACCCTGCCGGCCGTGCTGACCGCCGTACGGACCGTGCCGCCGTCGCACGCGGACCATCCGGCGCTCGAGCTCCTCTCGACGATCCTCGGCGGCGGCGAGAGCTCGCGGCTCAATCGTACGCTCGTGCGCGAGCGGCGCGTGGCGGCCGGGACGCAGGCGCTGTTCAATCCCTTCGGCCCGATGCGCGCCGCCGGACTCTTCGGCGCCCTCGCGATCGCGAACCAGGGCGTGACCGTCGACAGCCTCGCCGCGACGCTCGCCACCGCGCTGCAGCAGGCGGCGGATGGGATCACCGAGGCGGAGCTCACCAAGGCGAAGAACAGCTGGCGCGCCGCCACGATCCTCGGGCGGCAGACGGCGCTCAGCCTCTCCGAGGCGGTGCACTACGCCGACCTCTATCTCGGCAGCCCGGCCGCGGTGAACACCGACGCGGCCCGCTACGAGGCCGTGACCGTCGCAGACCTGCAGCGCGTGGCTCGCACCTACCTGCGCCCCGACCGGGCGCTCACCCTTCTCATCTCGCCGGAGGCCCGCTGATGCGCGCGCTTCGTCCTATCGCGGTCGCCGCATCCGCCGCGACGGCGCTCTCGCTGCTGGCGCCGGTCGCCGGCGCGCAGGGTCCGACCCGTCCCCCCGCGCCGATGCCCCTGACGGCGGCGCAGTTCCCTCCGTTCGCCGAGGCGACGCTCCCCAACGGGCTGCGGCTCCTCGCCGTGCCGGGCCCGAAGCAGCCGGTGCTCTCGGTGACGCTCGCGCTCCCTGCGGGGAGCTTCCACGATCCGGCCGGCCGTGCGGGGCTCGCCGAGCTGATGGCGGGACTCCTGACCAAGGGGGCCGGCGCGCGCAGCGCGGAGGAGATCTCCGCCGCGATCGAAGGTGTCGGCGGCTCCATCGGTGCCTCCGCCGGCGCGGATTTCCTCACGGTGAGCAGCACGGTGCTCGTGAACGACCGCGAGCTCGCCTTCGACCTCCTCGCCGACGTGGTCCTGCGGCCGACGTTCCCGGCGACGGAGGTGGATCTCCTCCGGACGCAGACGCTCTCGGGGCTCGCGCTCCAGAAATCGCAGCCGAGCGCCATCGCGTCGCGTGCCTTCGCGCGGGGTCTCTATGGTGACCATCCGTATGGGCGGTCCGCGGATGAGGCCTCGGTGGGGGCGATCACCCGCGAGGAGATCGTCGCCTTCCACGCGCAGCGGATGCGTCCCGCCGGCGCGCTGCTGGTGGTCGCCGGCGCGGTCGACGCCGCCGAGGCGCGGCGGCTCGCCGAGCGGGCCTTCGGGAGCTGGACCGGCGCGGCGCCCGGCGCGGCCGCGGCGCGTGCGATCCCGCAGCGCACGCGCACGGAGATCGTGCTCGTGCATCGTCCGGGGTCGGTGCAGGCGAACCTCGTGGCGGGGAACACCACCTGGCTCCCGAGTGACACGCGCGGCTACGCGCTGACGCTCGCGAACGAGGTGCTCGGCGGCGGGTCCGACTCGCGCCTCTTCGACATCCTCCGCGAGCGGAAGGGGTGGACTTACGGCGCCTACTCGTCGGTGAGCCGGCGGCGCGGCATCGGGAACTTCTCGGCGACGGCGGAGGTGCGGAACGCGGTGGCCGACTCGGCGCTGCGCGAGCTCCTCGCGCAGATGCGTCGCGTGGGCACCGAGCCGATCGCGGCGGCGGAGTTCGATCGGAAGAAGCAGACCCTGGTGGGGCGCTTCCCGCTCCAGGTGGAGACGGCCGACGCGGTGGCGAGCCAGGTCGCGAACGCGCGGCTCCTCGGGCTCCCCACCGATTACGTGCAGACGTATCGGCAGCGGCTCGCCGCGGTGACCCCGGTCCAGGCGCAGGCGGCGGCGCGGGCGGCGGTCCGGGCGGACGCGGCGTTCATCGTGGTGGTCGGGGACGCGACGGTCCTACGCGAGAAGCTCGCGCCGATCGCGCCGCTCACGGTCGTCGACGTCGACGGCAAGCCCGTCGCCGCCGCCGACCTCACCGTGCGCGGGGGCGGCCCGGTGATCGACGCGGCGAAGCTCGTGCCCGTGAGCGATTCGTTCGCGGTGCTCGTGCAGGGGCAGGCCTTCGGCTACCAGGCGTCGTCGCTCGTCCGCGCGGCGGACGGCGGCTGGACCTACACCGAGCGCTCGCAGCTCGCGACCATCATCCAGCAGAGCACGACGGTCACCTTCGCGGCCGATCTCACGATGCGTCGGACGGAGCAGACCGGCCGTCTCCAGGGCCAGGAGATGGGAGTCCGGATCACCTACGCCGGCGGGAAGGCGAGCGGTGAAGGGAACGTCCCGGGCGCTCAGGGGATGGAGCCGGTGCGCTTCACCGACGTCACCGTCCCCGCGGGCGTCGTCGATGAGAACGTGGCGAGCGTGTTCCTCCCGTATCTGGCGTGGGGACCGGACGCGCGGCACACCATCAACGTCCTGACCTCGAAGGGGGTCGTGCAGCCGCGGACCTACGCGGTGACGGGGGAGGAGTCGGTGACGATCGCCGGCGCGCCGGTGGCGGCCTACAAGCTGAGCGTCTCGGGTGGTGAGGCGCCGGTGGTGGTGTGGATCGAGAAGACGGCGCCGCACCGGGTGCTGAAGATCGGGCCGGTGGGCCAGCCGATCGAGTTCGTCCGGGTGCGCTGACCGGCGGGCCAGGACGGATGCACGAGGGGGCGGACGGCTGATGCCGTCCGCCCCCTCGTGTCGTCCCGGGGATGCTCCCCGATCAGGGGATCACTTCGGGTCGAGGGCCTGCTCGATCTGCCACCGGGCCTCGGCGAGGTGCGCCCGCGTGGCCGCGTCGGTCGCCTTCCCCTGCGCGGCGGCGAGCTCGCGATCGAGCGTGCGGAGCTCCATCCGCAGCATCGCCTTCACGTCGGTGCTGCCGCGCGACGGCGCCGTGAGGCTCTGCCCCGTCTGCGCGCTGCTCGAGATCCGCGGCGTGGTCGAGGCCGGGGCCGCGAGCTTCGCGGCGACCAGCTCGACGTACGACCGCTGGAGTAGGCGTCGATGCGCACCGCGGGCGTCCGCAGCTCGCTCCAGATGCCGCTCCGGAGGTCGCCGAGGTACTCGTCGAGGGCGTAGGTGTCCCGCGCCCCCGGGAGGGCCTCGTACTCGACGAGGCGCGCCATCCGGTCGTCGGACATCAGCGTCGAGAGGATGCCGCGCTGCGCGCCGTTGATGCGCGCCACCGAGCCATCGGGCTCGAGGCGGCGCAGGATCGCCGGGTCGAGGAGCCAGGTCGGCGTCGTGAAGAGATTCTCCTGGAGGAACTGCACCGCGGCCCGCTGGCGCGCCCGCGGGATCGGGGTGAAGCGCGGCCCGGGCTGCGAGCCGTACTTCTCCTGGCCGGTGGACGAGCCCGGGATCGCCGCCACGTGCCGGAGCTCCGTCGTGAACTGCCCGACGATGCGGCTATACCCCTCGCGAGTGGTGGAGACGTCCTCCGTCGCCTGTGTCGTGGCGGTAAGGAGCATCGGGACGAGCCGCTTCAGATTGCGGATCCCGAGTGCGGTGCTCTTCACCGCGTCCTGGTCGCCCACCGCCTCGGAGTACGAGGTGTAGGGGATGGCGCCGAAGTCGTCCGGGAGGCCATAGCGGTACCAGGGGGTCGTGTCCTGCTCGCGCGCGATGGCGTCGAGCGCGGGGCGCTCCTCGTCGGCGGAGCGGGCGCCCGGGATGGGCGTGTACCCCCACCGGATGGCGTAGCGATCATAGACGCCGACCTTCGGGACCAGGTCCTCGAGGGCGATCCCGTCCTCCGGCTGCGCGACGTAGTTGAAGCGCGCGTAGTCCATGATCGTCGGCGAGTGCCCCATCCGCGCCACCCACGTGCGCGAGCGCACCGAGTCGGCCGGGTACATCCCCGACGCGTTCTGGTTGTGCGGGAGGCCGAGGGTGTGTCCGACCTCGTGCGCGACGACGAACTGCACGAGGCGACCCTGCAGCGAATCCGGGAGCGGGAGCTTCGCGGCGCGCGGGTCGAGCGGGCCGACCTGCGTCCAGTACCACCAGGTCTGGAGGTTCATGATGTTGTGGTACATCTGCACGTCCGCCTCGAGGATCTCCCCGGAGCGCGGATCGACGACGCTCGGGCCGACCGCGTTCTCGATGGTCGACGGGAGCCAGCGGACGACGGAGTAGCGCGCGTCCTCCGGCGACCAGTCGGGATCCTCGGCCTTCGACGGCGCCTCCTTGGCGATGATGGCGTTCTTGAAGCCCGCGGCCTCGAACGCCCCCTGCCACTCCTCGATCCCCTTCTTCACGAACGGCACGAGCCAGGTCGGCGTCGCCGGATCCACGTAATACACGATGGGCTGCACCGGCTCCGAGACCGCGGCGGTCGGGTCCTTCTTCTCGAGGCGCCAGCGCGAGATGAAGTTCCGCTGCTGCGCGCGCTGCTCGGGGCGGCTGAAGTCGACCGTCGAGGTGAAGAAGTAGCCGACGCGCGAGTCACGCAGGCGCGGCATCATCGGCTGGTCGGGGAGCCGGACCATCGACCAATGCAGGACGAAGGACTTCGTGGTCGGCGGCGTGCCCGGCGCCGGCTGCGACGGCGGGAGCCCGGGGAAGAACGACTGCGGCGTCGGCTGCGCGCTGATCGTGACCGTGGCCTCCACCTCGATGTTGCGCGGGTAGGTCGCGACGCGCTCGAGGAAGCTGCGGGTCGCATCCACGGAGCCGCGGTACCGCTGCACGACGCTGATCTCCGACGGCGGGTTCGTATAGATGCGCGAGACCTCGATCACCGCGGCGGAATCGGGGCCGTAGGCGGCGACGTTGAAGGTCGCGAGGATCGCGTCGTAGTTGGCGTTGCGGACCGCCTCGGCGATCGGCGCCGAGGGATCGGAGACGATCGCATACGAGACGCTGCGGAGGAGGACGCGGTGACCGCGCCGCTCCCAGCGGACGACGCGCTCGTCGAGCGCCTGACCACCGTACCCGTCGCCCTCATTCGTCTTCGCGATCTGCGTGACGAGGAGGAGGTCCTTCCCCATCTCGGCGGCGGGGATCTCGTAGTAGAGCTGGCTCCCGATCTGGTGCGTCTTGAAGAGGCCGGCCTTGGTCTTCACCTCACCGCGGATCACCTGCGCGTAGGGACGCGGTGCCGGGTCGGCGGAGGCACCGGCGCCACCGGGGCCACCACCGCCGGGGCCGCCCTGCGGGGCCGCCGGG
>CAZGIE010000123.1:0-6424 GCA_964526485.1 uncultured Gemmatimonas sp.
GCCGGGGCTGGTGCACACCGTGCGCGCGAGCGCACCCGGACTGGCGTCCATCACCTTCCGGTTCACGCCGGTCGCGCCGGCGGCGAGCTTCAGCGCCGCAACGAACACCACGCAGTACGTCTTCGACTGGGAATCGTACTCCCGGAACCCGCTCGCGGTGCTGGTCCGCGACGCCAATGGGCAGCCGATTGCGAACTATCCGGTCACCTACGCGGTGTCGGCCGGGAACGGGACGATTGCCGGCGGGAGCAGTACGACCGCCGTCACGAACGCCGCGGGCATCGCCTCGATCCAGAGCTGGAGCACGCCGACCGGAACTGCGGGGACTTACACGCTCACCGCATCGGTGCCGGGGCTCACAGCGGTGAGCTTCACCATGGTCAAGCAGCAGAACTACGGCGGGCGGACGACCTGCCGGATGAAGAACGGCGCCGCCTACTGCTGGGGGGACAACAATCGCGGCGAGGCGGGCACCGGCGGCACGACCGCGCAGACCACGCCGGCAGTTGTCACCGGCGGCATCCCGCTGGTCGCCTTCGCCGAGGGCAACCGGAGCTACCATCAGTGCGGACTCACTGCGGCGGGCGCGGCATACTGCTGGGGTGACAACGGCGCCGGCGAGCTCGGGAACGGCACGCGCACGGCAAGCGCCGTGCCGGTGCCCGTCAGCGGCGGCCTCACCTTCAGCAAGCTCTTCAAGGGGATCGCGAGCACCTGCGGGATCACCGTCGGGAGCGCGCAGCTCCATTGCTGGGGCTGGATGAGTCACTCCCGTCTGGGGGACGCCACCGTCGCCGACATCCGGACCGTGCCGACCCCGGTGAGCACGAACGGGCTCACCTTCACGTCGGTGGCGCTCGCGCTCGACGCCACCTGCGGCCTGACCGTGGCCGGCGGTGTACACTGCTGGTCCAACACCAACGCCTTCATCCTCGGCGACCTCGGCGTCACGCGCCAAGTGCCGGGCGCCGCGCCGATCCCGAACCTCATCGCCACGCAGATCACCGCGTCCGACCGCGCCTTCTGCGTCACGACCGCCGACGGCCAGATCCGGTGCTGGGGGACCGACAACACCTACGGCCAGCTCGGGACGGGGACGACCACGGCGGTCGCGACGCCGACCACGGTGGTCGGTCTCCCCACGGGCGTCGCGATGCAGGAGGTCCGCTTCATGGGGTGGACCTCCGTCTGCGGTCGTGCGAGCGACGGCCGCCTCTTCTGCTGGGGGGACAACACCTTCGGCCAGCTCGGTGACGGGAGCACCATCACCCGCTCGATCCCGGTGCAGGTCCAGAGCGGCGCGACCTTCACCGCCTTCCACCCCAGCGCCACCGACATCCGGCAGTGCGCCGTCTCGTCGTCCGGCGACTCCTGGTGCTGGGGGGCCGCGCCGCTCGGCAATGGGACCTTTACCGCGAGCAGCGTTCCCGTCCTGATCCCCGTCCCGTGATCCACCTGCACGCATCCGCCATGCCCGCCACCACCGTCTCCTCCGTCCGGAGTGCTCTGATGCCTCGCCGCTACGTCCACCTCCTCCTCGCCGTCCTCCCGATGGTGGGGCTCCTCGCCTGCCGCGACGCCGCGCCGACCGAGGCGACGGTCGACCTCACCGGGCTCGTGCCGGAGGGCGAGACGCAGGTCATGCTCCAGGAGCTGCCTGGCCCCACCGAGGGGACGCTGACCTACCTGGTCCGCGTCGTCACGCGACTCGAGGGCGTCGCCTCCTATCAGGGCGAGGTCACCTTCGCGCCCGGGTCACTCGAGCTGCTGAGCTCGCGGACGCCGGCGGGGGCGGACGGGGAGATGTTCCTCGTAAACGCGCAGGGCGCACAGGGGCGGATCCGGTTCTCGGCGCTCACGACAGAACACTTCAGCACCGACGAGGCGTTCCGATTCACCGTGCGCCCGACGGGACCGCTCTCGGCGGCCCGGCTCGCTGCGACGCTCGAGGTCGTCGGGCACGTCAGCGGTACGGCGGTCGATCGCGCGCGGGTGCGCAGCGCGGACGGCGTGCGCGACGTGAAGGGCCGGCTCGTCACGCGCTGACGCCGTGGCCATTCGCGCAACCCCCATCGCCCTCCTCTTCGCCGGCGCACTGCTGGCGAAGGAGGCGCACGCGCAGGGGGCGCGCGTACAGGCGGTCGTCGACGTCGGCGCACTCGCCGCGGACGGCACCATTCCGGTGACGGTCCGCGTCGTTCCGAGCACCGTCGTGCTCGGCTCGTATCAGGGGGCGCTGCGCTTCACGCCGGGGCGCGTGCAGCTGCGGCAGGTGACGGCTCCGCGCGGCGGCGACGCAACGCGCCTCGTGAACGCCGCCGACTCGACCGCGGGGCTCGTCCGCTTCGCCGGCTACACCGTGGGCGGCTTCCGCCACGACACAGTGCTCACGCTCCGGGTGCGGGCCGCGCGTCCGCTCGACGCGACGGCGTTCATCGCGACGCTCGACGTCGCCGCCGACAGCGCGGGGACGCGGATCCCGCGGGAGCGGCTCCTCCCGTCGTCAGGCGGTCGGCCGCGTCCCTGAGCGAGGGCGCGCACGCCCCCGGCGGAAGAGGGCGACGCCGCCGATCACCGCCACGGCCGCGAAGGCGAACCACTGCCACATATACGACCAGTGGGGCCCGGGATCGACCGTCGGAGGCGGGAGCCGCCGCGGCACGGAGTCGGCGCGCCGAAGGGAATCGGAGGTCATCACGAGCTGCGCGGCGTGGATCGGTACACCGATCCGGGCCCGTAACGCCGGGAGGGTGACGCGTCGCAGCGGTCGTCCCGCCGCGTCCGCGGCCACCGGTGCGCCGGCGGGATCCTCAGGGATCGGGATGAGATAGCCGGAGACGACGACGGAGTCCCGCTCGCGCCATCGTGCGGTCTCGATCGTCGTCGCGTCAGGCGAGTAGACCCAACCGCGGAGCACGACGAGGAGCGTCTCGCGTCCCGGGACCTCGAGCGGGGTGAGGAGATGGACGCCCGGCGATCCTTCACTCACCCGCCCGGCCGCCACCTGCTCCAGATCGTAGCGGAACCGCCCCGTCACCGTCACCCGCCGTCCGCGCACCGCGCCCGAGTCATCGAGGGGCACCGCGTCGAGGGGCACCGCCGGCTCCGCGAGCCGGGCGATCAGCCCCGCGTTGAACGCGGCTCGCTCGCGATGACGGCTGAGCTGCCAGAGGCCGAGCCGCACGAAGAGCGCGGCGCAGGCGAGCGGGATCAGGAGGCCGAGGAGATGTCGAGCGCGCACGGCGGGAGAGGACGGGGCGTCGTGATGGGAACGCTCAGGCCAGAGCGACCTGTGGGGCATCGGGAAGTCTAATGGCACCGCGCCGGCGCCCTGGCACAGGCGCCGGCTTCGCGCCCCAGGCGGTCAGAACAAGGTGATCTGATCGTCGAGCTGGGCTGGGTCCCTCGGGGTCTGGCCCAGCATCGTCTGGAGCATCCGCAGCGAGGCGGGACTGTGCCCGGCGAAATGATTGTTCACGTAGCCGTAGACCGGCACCGAGGCCGCGAGCGAGGGCAACACCGCAGCCCACGCCTCGAGCTCCGCGGTGCGATCCACCTGGAGCCGCGAATAGTCGGTGAGCGCGCGGTCGGGACCCATCCACCGCACGTACGCGTGCGTCGCGGTGGGGCGCGCGGCGAGCTGCCGCATCCACTTCTCGGGGACCCACCGGGCCGCGACGAGGGCGAGCGCGACGTTCCGCTCGGCGAGCATCGCGTGCGTGACTTCGGTGATCCAGGCGCGGTCCCGGAACTCGATGGCGAAACGCACGTCGGTGGGGAGCCCGTCCAAGAAGCGCGTGAGGTCGGCCGCAGCGGCGGGGCCAAGGTCAGGGCCGCACTGGATGAGCACAGGACCGAGCTTCGGCCCGAGCTCCCGGGCCGCGTCGAGGAAACGCGCGGCGACCTCCCCCGCGTCGACGAATCGGCGCTCGTGCGTGATCTCCTGCGGGAGCTTCAGCGCGAAGGTGAAGCCATCGGGGGTGCGGGCCGCCCAGCCGCGCACCGTGGCCGCCGCGGGGACGGCGTAGAAGGTGCTGTCGACCTCGACCGTGTCGAAGGCGCGCGCATACCGCGTGAGGAAGTCGCGCGCCGGGGTGCCGCGCGGATAGAACGGCCCCACCCAGCTCGGGTAGTTCCACCCCTGCGCCCCGAGACGGATCCGTGACATCCCGGGAATATCGCGCCGGGTGGCGATGAGGCGGAGCGGGGCGCACCTTCCCGGGATGACCGCCCCCTCGCTGACCGCCCCCGCCCCCCCGCGGGCGATCCCCCGCCGCGCCGTCGCGAGCTGGGTCCTCTACGACCTCGCGAACACGATCTTCTCGATGGGGGTCGTCTCGCTCTACTTCTCCCTCTGGGTCCGCGAGCAGGTCGGCGCCGACCGGGCCGATGCCGTGTACGGCGTCGTCACCGCCGTCTCGATGGGGATCATCTTCGTGATCTCGCCGCTGCTCGGCGCGATGACCGACCGCGCGGCGCGCCGGATGCCTTTCCTGATCTGGTCGACGATCCTCTGCGTGCTGCTGACCGCGCTGATCGGCCGGGGCGGATACTGGTTCACGATGGCGGCGTTCGTCCTCGCCAACGCCGCGTATCAGGCGGGACTCCAGTTCTACGACGCGTTGCTGATCGAGGTCAGCACCCCCGAGAACCGCGGGCGCATCTCCGGGCTCGGCGTCGCCATCGGCTACCTCGGCTCGTACTTCGCGGTGGCGATCGGGCTGATCTTCGGCACCGACGACAAGCCGTTCCTGTTCACGGCGATCGCCGGCGCCTTCCTCCTCTGCGCGCTCCCCTGCTTCGTCTTCGTGCGGGAGCGGGGGAACCCGAATCCGCGGCCCGTCTTCGGCTGGCGGGTGGTGCGCGAATCGACCGCGGAGACGCTCGCGACGCTGCGCGACGGCGGGCGGTATCCGGGGCTGCTCCGCTTCCTCGTGGGGCGCGTCTTCTACACCGACGCGATCAACACGGTCATCAGCATCATGACGCTCTACACCGTGAACGTCGCGATGGCGTCGGGCCTCGACCAGAAGGCGGGCGAGGGGAAGGCGCAGCTCATCATGCTCGCGGCCATCAGTGCCGCGGTGGCGGGGGGCTTCGCCTGGGGGTGGCTCGTCGATCGGATCGGACCGAAGCGCACCCTCTCGCTGGTGCTCTGGCTCTGGGTGGTGACGTTCGGCTGCGCCGCGGCGATCGGGCTCTTCACGCTGCCGGTGGATTCGCTCTTCGTGATCGGCGCCCTCGCCGGCATCGGGATGGGCGGCATCTGGGCCGCCGATCGTCCGTACATGCTGCGCCTCACGCCCCCCGAGCGGATCGGCGAGTTCTATGGCCTCTACGGGATGGTGGGGCGTTTCAGCGCGATCACCGGCCCGCTGATCTGGGCGATCGTCGCGAAACTGACGATCGAACGCGGAATGCCCGCGGCGCAGGGGCAGGGCGTGGGCATCGTGGTGCTCGTGGCGCTGGTGTTCCTCTCGATCTGGATCCTCGCGCCGGTGCAGGACGGGCACGAGCCCGCGGCATGACCCGCAGGTGAGTCACCGGACGACGAGGGGGGCGGCCCGCGATGCGGACCGCCCCCCTCGTCCATCAGTCATACGCGCCGATCACATCGTCGTGTAGCGCCCCAGGTACTTCTGCACGCGGTCGCGCGCCTGCTTGAGCTCGCTCGCGAGTTCCCGCGAGAGCGCCTGCTGGGGGGTCGTCGGCGGGAAATTCCCCGCGACGACACTGCGCTGCAGGTTGCCGAGCCGCTCGGTGACGCGCGGCCCCTCGCTCCAGTACGGATAGTTCGCCGGCTTCGTGAGCGTGGTGATGAGGGTGTCGACCTCGGCGAGCTCGGTGGTCAGTGCCTTCACCACCGTCGCCCCCTCCTGATTGGGGAGCGCCTGCGCCGCACGGCGCCGCGCTTCGAGCTCCCCCTTCCGGGCATCGAGCGCACGGAGGGTGTCGTTCGCCTGCGAGACGAGGTCGCGTAGCTGCATCGCGAGGTCGAACTGGGCGCGGAGCCCCTCGGGGGTGGTGCGCGCGGTCGGGTCGACGCGCACCGTTACCGGCTGCTCGAGCACCTGCGTGCCGACGGTGAGGCGCACGGTGTAGCGGCCCGGGAGCGCGCGCGGTCCGCCGCCCCCGCCCCAGAAGCCCTCCTCGCCGTCGTCGTCACCACCGGCCGCACCGGCGGCCGGCGCACGCCGGGGCCGGGCGGCCTCATGCGCGAGGTCCCATGCGGTGGTGTTGATCCCGGCGGCGGTCGGGATCCGCGGATAGGTGCGGATGACCCGGCCCGCGTCGTCGAGGCTCTCCAGCTTCGCCGCGGTGCCGGCCGCCGGCGCGGCCTTCAGGTGATAGCGGATGATCGCGCCGTACGCGGGGTTCGGCCCGCGGAAGAGGTCGTCGCCGAGGGAACCCTTGTTCTGCTTCG
>CAZGIE010000124.1:0-4573 GCA_964526485.1 uncultured Gemmatimonas sp.
GGGTTGATGGCGAACTGTACGTTGGAGCCGCCGGTTTCAACGCCGATCTCGCGCAGCACAGCAATGCTGGCGTTGCGCATGATCTGGTATTCCTTGTCCGTCAGGGTCAAGGCGGGGGCCACGGTGATCGAGTCGCCGGTGTGGACGCCCATCGGGTCGATGTTCTCGATCGAGCAGATGATGACGACGTTGTCCGCCGAATCGCGCATCACCTCGAGCTCGTACTCCTTCCACCCGATCAGCGAGCGCTCGATCAGCACCTGCGAGATGGGCGACTCCGCGAGGCCGCGGCGCACAATGCGCTCGTACTCCTCGCGGTTGTAAGCGATGCCGCCCCCCGACCCGCCGAGGGTGAAGGCGGGCCGGATGATCGCGGGGAACCCCGTCCACTCGGCGATCGCGAGCGCCTCGTCCCAGGTGGTCGCGATCCGCCCCTGCGGGCACTTGAGCCCGATCCGCTCCATCGCCTCGCCGAAGAGCTTCCGGTCCTCGGCGATCGCGATGGCGCGCGCGTTGGCCCCGATGAGCTCCACCCCGTACTTCTCGAGCGTGCCGTCCTCGTGCAGCGCCATCGCGACGTTCAGCGCCGTCTGGCCCCCCATCGTCGGCAGGAGCGCGTCGGGCCGCTCCTTGGCGATGATGCGCTCCACGTACGCCGGCGTCACCGGCTCGATGTAGGTCCGGTCCGCGAGCTCCGGGTCGGTCATGATCGTCGCGGGATTGGAGTTCACGAGGATCACCTCGTACCCCTCCTCCCGCAGCGCCTTGGCCGCCTGGGTCCCGGAATAGTCGAACTCGGCGCCCTGCCCGATCACGATGGGCCCGGAACCGATGAGCAGAATGCGCTTCAGGTCGTCACGACGCGGCATGCAGATGATCGCGGATGATGTCCCGCCGGCTCCGTCGCGGCGCCCATCCGGTGCGCGCGCGGAGCTTGGCGTTGTCCCCTACAAGATACGGTACGTCCACCGGGCGCTGCAGCGCGGCGTCGCTCTCGACGCGCGCCGTCACCCCGGCCTCCTCCAGCACCTCGCGGGCGAGGTCGGCGACCGACACCCCCTCCCCGCTGCAGATGTTGTACGCCTCTCCCGCCTCCCCCGTCGCCACGAGCGCGCGGTACGCGTCCACGACGTCCGCCACGTGCAGATAGTCCCGGACCGAGTCGAGGTTGCCCACCCCGATGCGCGCTCCGCCCTCGACCCGACACCGGAGCACTCGCTGCACCAGCGCCGGGAGGAGGAAGACCGACGCGTGGCCCGGCCCGCAGTGGTTGAACGAGCGCGTCGCCAGGATCCGCATCCCGTACGTCCGGGCCGCGGCGAGGGCGAAGTGCTCCTGCGAGCACTTGGTCGCCCCGTAGAAGGTTCGCGGGAGGAGCTCGGCGTGCTCGGTGATGCGCCCCGCCGCCGCGGGCTGCCGCCCGTACTGCTCGGCGCTCCCCACCACGAGGATCGCCGGGTCGGCGCCCGTCTGCTCGCGCCAGCCGCGCGCCGCCTCGATCAGGCGCACGCCGATGCCGACGTTGATCCCGAGGGCGGCCACCGGGTCGTCCCCGACGGCGGGGACGTAGGAGATGCCGGCGAGATGGTAGATGGCATCGGGACGTGCCGCGTCGAGCAGTCGGCGCATCGGGTCGAGGTCGCGGCTCGCCGCGAGGTCCCCCGCCACCCACTGCACCGCGGCGATCTCCGCCGCCCGGAGGGTCCCCGTGATGGGCGGCACCGTCGCCGTGGTCGCGGTCACGGTCACGCCATCGGCGAGGAGGGCCTTCACGAGCCACTGGCCCACGAAGCCCTCGCCTCCGGTGACGAGCGCGCGACGCACGTCAGGGCGCCGCGGTGGCGCGATGTCGCGCGAGGTCGGCATCGACCATCATCCGGACGAGCTCGCGGAACCGGACCGTCGGCTCCCACCCGAGCTCGCGCCGGGCCTTCGTGGGATCGGCGACGAGGAGCTCGACCTCGGCGGGTCGCTCGAAGCGCTTGTCCGTGACCACGTGGGCGGCCCAGTCGAGCCCCACGTGCGCGAAGGCCTCCTCGCACAGCTGGCGCACGGTCCAGGTCTCCCCGGTGCCGATCACGTAGTCGGCGGGACGCTCCTGCTGCAGCATGCGCCACATCGCGTCGACGTAGTCGCCAGCGAAGCCCCAGTCACGACGGGCGTCGAGGTTCCCGAGGCGCAGCTCCGTCGCCTTGCCGGTGACGATGCGCGCGACGCCGTCCGTCACCTTGCGCGTCACGAACTCGAGTCCGCGGCGCGGGGACTCGTGGTTGAAGAGGATCCCGCTGACCGCGTAGAGCCCGAACGACTCGCGGTAGTTCACGGTGATCCAGTGCCCATAGACCTTGGCGACGCCGTACGGGGAGCGCGGGTAGAACGGGGTCGTCTCGCGCTGCGGGGTCTCCCGCACCATCCCGAACTGTTCGGAGGACGAGGCCTGATAGAAGCGCGCCGAGGGCACCGTTCGGCGCATCGCCTCGAGCATGCGGGTGACGCCGAGCCCCGTGAACTCGCCGGTGAGGACGGGCTGGTTCCAGGACGTGGCGACGAAGGACTGCGCCGCGAGGTTGTAGATCTCGTCGGGACGGACCTCGGCCATCACATCCATCAGGGACGTCTGGTCGAGGAGGTCGGCGGAGAGGAGCTCGACGCGGTCGACGAGATGCCCGATGCGGTCGTATGGGGTGGTGGAGGAGCGCCGGACGGCGCCGACGACGCGATACCCCTTGGCCAGGAGGAGCTCCGCGAGATAGGAGCCGTCCTGCCCGGTGATCCCGGTGATGAGCGCGGTTTTGGGGTGGGTCATGGCGCGTGGGGTCGGGTGGGGCAGACGAACGGGGGGAGCGCGATCACGCTCCCCCCGTCCGATGACGTGCCGTGGGGCACCAGGGCGTCAGACGGCCGCGGCCGCGGCCCCGCGCGGGGCGCGCTGGATCTTCCCCGCGTTCAGGCAGCGGGTGCAGACCTTAATCTTGACCGTCTTGCCGCCCTCCACGATCCGCGCGACCTGGAGGTTGGGCTTCCAGGTGCGGCGGGTGGAGTTGTTGGCGTGCGACCGGTTGTTGCCGTGGGCGACGCCCTTGTCGCAGACGTAGCAGCGATTGCGCTGGATGGGCATGGGTCAGCCCTCCTGGATGATTTCGATCCGCGCCATGTCCGCGCCGTCACCCTTGCGGTGGCCGGTCTTCAGGATGCGCGTGTAGCCCCCGGGACGCGCCGCCTGCTTCGGGGCGACCTCCTGGAAGAGCTTATCGGCGGCGCCGCGCTTCTGGACATCGCGCGCGACGAGGCGACGGGCGTGGAGCGTGCCCGCGCGGGCCTTGGTGATGAGCTTCTCGACGAAGGGCCGGAGCTCCTTGGCCTTCGCTTCGGTCGTCTCGATGGCGCCCTGCTCGATGAGCGAGGTCGCGAGATTGCGGAGGAGCGCCAGGCGCTGCTCCGACGTGCGGCGGAGGCTCCGCCCAGCCTTACGGTGACGCATCGGTCCTACTCCTCCTCGTCGTCGGGGGCGTTCGCGGCGGCGCGGCTCGGCGGCGTGCCCCAATCGACCACGCGCACACCGTCCGGCGACTCCTCGAACCGCATCCCGAAATTGAGTCCTTCCTTCTCGAGGAGCTCGGCGATCTCCTGGAGGGACTTCTTGCCGAAATTCTTGACCTGCAGGATCTGGGTCTCGGTCTGGCGCACGAGATCCCCGAGCGAGCGGATGCTCGAGTTCTTCAGCGAGTTGACCGAGCGGACCGAGAGCGAGAGCTCGTCGATCGGGGTGCGGAGGAGCTCCGCGAGGCGGGCCCCCTCGGGGCTCCCCTCGGCGCCCGGGACCGCGACCGCGGCCGCGGCGGAGGTGCCGAAGCTCGCGAAATACTGGAAGTGCGTCTGCGCGAGGGCGGCCGCGTAGCTCACGGCCTCCTCGGGGGACACCGTCCCGTCCGTCTCGACCGTGAGGGTCAGTCGGTCGTAGTCGGTGCGCTGGCCGACGCGGGTCTCCGCCACGGCGAAGTTCACGCGCCGCACCGGCGAGTAGATGGAGTCGATGCGGACGAGGTCGACCGGGAGCGAGCGGTCCATCGGATGCTGCTCGGCCTCGACGTACCCGCGCCCCTTGTTCACATGGAGCTCGATCGAGAGGTCGCGCGCGTCCTGCAGGGTCAGCAGGTGGTGCGACGCGTCGATGACGCGCACGCCGGCCGGGAGGTCGAGCTGCCCCGCCGTGACCGGGCCCGCCTTGCGGACCTTGACCGACAGGATCGCCTCCTCGACGTCCTCATCGAGGGCGAGCACGAGGGTCTTCAGGTTCGCGATAATCTGGTGGACGTCCTCGACCACGCCGACGATGGTCTGGTGCTCGTGGAGCACGCCGTCGATGCGGAAGCCCCACACGGCGGCGCCGCGGAGGGAGGAGAGCAGCATGCGGCGCATGCTGTTGCCGAGCGTGTGCCCGAAGCCGCGCTCGAGCGGCTGGAGGCGGAACTCCGCCGCGTTCGCCTGGTCCTCGCGCTTCGTCATCTCGACGAGCTGCGGCCGGACGAGCCCGCGGAGATCGATGGTGTTCGCCATAAGGGAATCCTCGAGA
>CAZGIE010000124.1:4615-6399 GCA_964526485.1 uncultured Gemmatimonas sp.
TACGCTCGTGAGACTGTCAGGGAGTCTGTGTGCTTACTTCGAGTAGAGCTCGACGACCAGCTGCTCCTGCGCCGCGATCGGGATGCTCTGCCGCTGCGGCCGCTCGAGCATCCGGCCCGAGAAGGTGTCCTTGTCGACAGCGATCCACGCCGGCGACGCGCCGCGCGCCGCGACCTCGAGGGCCGCCTGCACGATCACGAGCTCGCGCGACTTCTGGCGCACCCGGACCTCCTGGCCCGGCTCGACCACGAAGCTCGGCACGTCCACCGACTTCCCGTTCACCTCGACGTGCCGGTGACGGATCAGCTGGCGCGCGGCCTTGCGGCTCGCGGCGAAGCCCATGCGGTAGACGATGTTGTCGAGCCGGCTCTCGAGCGCCGCGAGCAGGTTGTGGCCGGTGACGCCCGGGAGGGTCGAGACCCGCTCGAACGTGTTCCGGAACTGCCGCTCGCTCAGCCCATAGATGCGCTTGATCTTCTGCTTCTCACGGAGCTGCTTCGCGTACTCGCTCACCTTCCGGCGGCGGGCCGTGTTCTGGCCGTGCTGCCCCGGGGCGTACGGGCGCCGCTCCACCGGGCACTTCTCGGTGAAGCACTTGGTGCCCTTCAGGAAGAGCTTCGTGCCTTCGCGCCGGCACTGCCGGCAGCTGGGACCGGTATACCGCATGGGTCAGACCCTCCGACGCTTGGGGGGACGGCAGCCGTTGTGCGGGATCGGCGTCACGTCCTTGATCGACTTGACCTGCAGCCCCGCGGCGGCGAGCGCCTGGATCGCCGACTCGCGACCCGAGCCCGGCCCCTGCACGCGGACGTGCACCCGCCGCACGCCGGCGGACATCGCCTCGCGCGCGCACTGCTCGCCGGCGACGGTCGCCGCGAACGGGGTGCTCTTCTTGGACCCCTTGAACCCGGCCTTCCCGGCCGTGCCCCAGGACACGGCGTTGCCGTGCGCGTCCGTGATGGTGATGAGCGTGTTGTTGAACGTCGCGTTGACGTGCGCCACGCCCTCGGCGTCCACCACGCGCTTCGTCTTCTTCCCGAGAGCCATTACTTGGTCACCTTCTTCTTACCCGCGATCGCGCGGCGCGGCCCCTTCTTCGTGCGGGCGTTCGTGTGCGTGCGCTGCCCGCGGACCGGCAGCCCACGGCGATGCCGCGTGCCGCGATACGAGCCGATGTCCATCAGGCGCTTCACGTTCATCGCGACCTCGGTGCGGAGCGCACCCTCGACGCGGTACTGCTTCTCGATCTCCTGCCGGAGCTTGTTCACGTCCGCGTCCGAGAGGTCGCGGATCCGCTGCTCGGGGCTCACGCCCGTCGCCGCCAGGATGCGGCGCGCGAGCACGCGCCCGATGCCGAAGATGTAGGTCAAGCCGATCTCGACCTTCTTGTCGCGCGGGAGGTCCACGCCGGAAATACGTGCCATGGTCTGGTTACCCCTGCCGCTGCTTGTGCTTGGGATTGCGCTTGCAGATGATCCGCGTCACACCCGCCCGCTTGACCACCTTGCAATGCTCACAGATCGGCTTCACGCTGCTGCGAACTTTCACTGAGGACTCCGAAGGGACGTGAGGGCGCGGACGCCCGCAAATGCTTGCGCTGACCGGTTTTCGGCCAGCCCCATAGCTTAGCGGGCCACGCCACTTGACACAAGTGGCGGACCGACATGTACCGAAACGTGCGAAAAGCGGGGGACTGCTCGAGCCGTCAGCGGACCCGCAGCGTCTCCCGGATGCCGCGCAGCACCGCCGCCGGCTCCGCCGCCCCCGTCACCGCCCGGCCGAGC
>CAZGIE010000125.1:0-6256 GCA_964526485.1 uncultured Gemmatimonas sp.
CCGAGGGTCGGCGCGGGCCACGGCGGCGACGCGTCATGCCGGGTGCAGGCGGCGAGGAGGACGGCGACGCAGCGGACGGCGCCGCCGATCCGGCGCAGCGGGGTGGTCGAGTCGGGATGGGCGAGCATCGCGCGGCCGTTGCTCCAGCGGGAGGCGGAGGTGAGACTACGAATATGCACCACCCGCTCCCTCGCCTGCGTCTCTTCCCCCTCCTCGCGGCCTTCATGGTCGTGGCGGGGACGCTTCAGGGCCAGGGGACGCAGGCCGCCAAGCGCCCTGACGCGCTCGTCGTCCTCGTCCACGGGATGGGGAGGACCTCGATGTCGATGTGGCCGATGCAGCGCGCCCTCGAGGCCGACGGCTACCGCGTGCTGAACTTCTTCTACAGCAGCTACGGGCCGACCATCGCGGAGATCGGCGCCGAGCTGAGCCGCGCGGTGGATGCCGAGGTCGCCGCGCAGCCGGTGCGGCGCGTGCACTTCGTGGGCCACAGCCTCGGGAACATCGTGGTGCGCTGGATGCTCGCCAACGACCCGATGCGCGCGCCGCTCGGCCGGATGGTGATGCTCGCCCCGCCGAACCGCGGCGCACGGGTCGCCGATGCGTTCGCCCCGTATGTGAGCTGGCTCCTCGCCCCCATCACGGAACTCATCACCACGGGGAGCACCGTCGCCTCACTCCCCGCGCCCCCCGCGGGACTCGAGTTCGCGATCGTGGCCGGGCGCGACGATCGCACCGTCTCGTTCGAGGAGACCTGTCTCGCCGGCGCACGGGCGCATGTGCTCGTCCCGGAAGGGCACACCTTCATCATGATGCGCGACGACACGATCGACCTCGTGAAGCGCTTCCTCGCCACCGGCACCATCCCGCCCGCCCAGGTGGCGACGGGACGCTGCCCCCCGCGCGTCAGAACTCCCAGTTGATCCCGATGGTCGGGAGGATGGCGATCCCCGACTGCGCTTCGACGAGCCGCGTCCGCGGGTTCCAGCGGTAGCCGTTCACATTCGCGCGCGCGTTGATGTTCCCCACGTCGACGAATGTCACGAGCTGCGTGCGTCCCACGGTCCAGCGTCGGTCCACCCGCGCGTCCACCGAGAAGAAGCTCGGAAGCCGCTCGCCGTTGTACCGTGTGAAGTCGAGCCGGCCCGCCTCGGCGCCCGCGGTCAGGTACGGCGTGTAGGGACGCCCCGTCGAGCTGCGGAGCCGCCCGCTGAACTCCCAGACCGGTGACGGCCGCCAGCCGCCCACGACGTTGAAGATCAGTGGCGTGTCGAACGCCCCGCGCGTGGTCGTGCCATCGGCACCGGTGAAGGCGGTCTTCGTGTAGCTCACGGCGACCAGCCCATAGACCGGAATCACGCCGAGGCGCTTCTGCAGGAGCGCCTCGACGCCCCAGACCTTGCCCGTGCCGGTGGCGGCGAGGGGCTCGAGGCCGAACGGGATGTCCGTCGTCGCGTCGTCGAACCCGCCGGGCTGCAGCACCGCGTTCGTGCGGAAGAGACGCGTGGGGTACTGCGCGTATCGCTTGGCGTACCCCTCCACCTGCACACGCCAGTCGTCGCCGATGAGGCGGCGCCACCCGGCCACGACCTGGTCGGCGCGCAGAGGCGTGAGCCGCCCCGCGTTGCCGGGGTCACCGACGAGCCAGATCGCGCTCGGCGCCTGGTAGTATCGGCCCGCGCTGAGAGTGAGCGAGGTGGGGGCGCTCAGCTGGTAGACGGCGCTGAGGCGCGGCGCGAGCGTGCGTGCGTCGCCGAGTGCCCCGTAGGTATCACCGCGGAGTCCGCCCGTGACGCGCAGTCGCGGGGTGGCCTGCACCGTCGCCTGCGCATACGCCCCGAGGCGGGTGCTGGCGAAGGTGGTATCCACTGTGAGCGCCCGCGGCACGCCCGCGGCGTCGGTGCGCAGGAAGCCCGGGAGGGTGACGTCGTACCGGAGGCGCGGCGCCGTCTTCACGATGACACCCGCGTCGATCGTGAGGGCCGAGCCGACCTCGCGCGTGAGGTCGGTGCGCAGCGAGGTCTCTCCCTCCGTCGAGCGCAGCGCGAAGATCGGGTTCGGCGGGACGAGGGAATCGTTCTGGACGGAGCGGTAGCGGCTCCAGGTCCGCCCGAGCGTCGTCGTCACGACGCCTCGCGCCAGAAGGCGCTTCCACGTCAGCCCCGAGAAGTACTGGTCCTGCGCCGTGCCGAGGATCTGGCTGTTGGAGACGCGACTCTCGGCGGAGTCGTTGTTGAAGGCGATCTCGTCGATCGCGGCGACGGTGAGAAACGAGACCGCGTCCCGGGCGGTCGGGCGCCAGGCGAGCTTCGCGGTCAGGTCGGTGTACGTCGGGACGAAGGCGACGCCGAGCGCCTCGAAGAGGAGGTCGAGGTAACTGCGACGGATGTTGAGCAGGAAGGAGCCGGTGCGCCCGATCGGCCCTTCGACGATCGCGCCGAACTGCGAGGCGGCGAGGTTCAGTTCGCCCGCGAGCCGTTCGCGGTTCCCCTCGCGCAATGTGAGGCTGGTCGCGGAGGAGACGCGGTCGCCGTAGCGGACGCCGAAGCCGCCGGCGGAGAGGGTCGCCTCCTCGATGAAGCGCACGTTCATCAGGGAGAGGGGGCCGCCCGTTGAGCCTTGGGAGCCGAAGTGATTGATGTTCGGCACCTCGATGTTGTCGACGACGAAGAGGTTCTCGTACGCCGCGCCGCCGCGGACGAAGAGGTCGTTGCGCCCACCCCCTGTGGTCGCGATGCCCGGGGTCACCGCGAGCGCCTGCACGACGTCCTCCAGCGCGCCCGGCGTGCGGCGGAGCTCCTCGCTCGTGAGCGTCGTGGTCGAGACGGGGGTGCCGCTCGCCGGTTCGGCGGGGAACGCGGACGGGCGGACCGTGACCGCCGCGAGCTGTTCGGCGGGGAGCCGGCGCATCGCGAGGGTCACCACCACAGGCTTCCCCGCGCTGACGGCGAGGTCGCTCCGTACCGTCGGCAGGTAGCCGAGGCGTCGTACCTCGAGCCGGACGATCCCCGGCGTCACGCCACGGAGTGTGAAGCTGCCGTCCCCACCGGAGGTCGCGGTGACCGGCTGGCCGACGATCCGGATGGTAGCCTCGGCGAGTCCCTGCTCGGTGACCGCGTCGACCACGCGACCGGTGATGATGCCGGCGGCGAGAGCGGGCTGGGACGATGGGACCTGGCCGGTGAGGCGCGTCGCGGCCGTGGTGAGTAGCAGGAGCGAGCGGACGAGGCGGGTGCAGCACGTCGAAGGCATTCTTTCCAAACGCGCATCATGCGCGTCCGGGTTCCGCCCGCTCCGCCCTCAGCCGAAGATCGACTTCGCCACGAACCAGACGTTCGCCGGCCGCTCGGCCAACCGCCGCATGTACCAGCGGTACCAGGCGTCGCCGTAGCTGATCAGCGTCGTGACGGCGTGCCCCTCGCGGCGCAGCCGTGCCTGCTCCCGTTCCCGGATGCCGTAGAGCATGTGGATCTCGTACCGGCCCTTGGCGAGGGCGAGGCGGTCGGCGTGGCCGATGATCCGGCCGAGGAGGGGGATGTCGTGGGTGCCGAAGACGGCGCGGCATCGACCGGCCGCGGCCATCTCGAGCATCGTTCCTGCGATCGCCTCGTAGGCCGCGTCGGTGTCGGCCTTCTGCGGGAAGGCGTGCGAGGCCGGCTCGGCGTACGCGCCCTTCACGAGCCGGATCACCGGCGCGAGGGGCCGGAGCCGCTCCACGTCCTTCGGGGTGCGGTAGAGGTACGCCTGCAGCGCGAGCCCGGTCTCGGGGTACGCCGCCTTCACCGCCTCGTAGAGCGCGAGGGTCCGGTCGACATACGAGGTGTCCTCCATGTCGAGCCAGAGCACCGAGCCGGTCGCCGCCGCCTTCGCCGCGAGGGCGAGGCAGTGGTCGCGGCACGCCGTCTCGGATTGATCGATGCCGAGCTGCGTCGGCTTGATGCTCACCTGCGCCGGGAGCCGACGTGCCGCGACCTGGTCGAAGAACCAGAGGTAGTGATCGCGCACCGCATCGGCGTCGGCGAGGGCCGTGAGGGCCTCGCCGAGCTTGGTGTAGATCAGCGACCGGCCGTCCTGTACGAGACGCGCGCCCGCGTCGAGCGCATCCTCCGGCCGCTCGCCCGGCATGAACGCCTTCGTCGCGCGCTTCACGATCGGGCTGCGAAGGGCGAAGCGGTTGAGCGTATCGCTCTGGGCGGCGGCGAGGAGGAGGGAGCGGCCGATCGGCATGGCGGGAGGACGGTGGGGGGAGGCGTCTGGGAGCGTTGGAGCGGGGGAGCCGACGCCGCCGTCGAACGGCGGGCGTGGCCGACCCCGGCTGAAAATTACCCGAACCGGTCCGGACCGGTGGCGGCCGCTGGCACCGATTCCGACCGCCGGTGTAGCGTTCGAGAGCACCACCCTACGGAGTCTTCATGCGCCTCGCACCGTCCGTCCGTCGCTCCATCCGGCCCCTTGTCCTTCTGCCCGTGCTGATCGCGTGCAGCCAGGATCCGGCTGGGCCGCCCACCCCCCTGACGAGCCTCCCGCGCGATCTCACGCCGGCGGAGCTCCGCGTGGCGGGCGCCTCGAACGCCTTCGCCTTCGACCTCCTACGGCGTACCGCCGCCGACCGGACGGCGAACAGCTTCGTCTCGCCGATCAGCGTCTCGATGGCGCTGGGGATGCTGATGAACGGCGCCGACGGAGCGACGCTCGACGCGATGCGGCTCGGACTCCGGCATGCGGCGCCGAACGCCCCGGCGCCCACCCTGCCGGAGATGAACGCGGCCTACCGTGGCCTCATCGACCTCCTCCGCGGCCTCGACCCGACCTCGACGATGCGCGTCGCGAACGGGATCTGGTACCGCGAGGGGTTCGCCGCGGCCCCGACCTTCCTCGACGCCACACGCACGGCCTTCGATGCCGCCATCCGCGAGGTCGACTTCGCCGACGGCCGGACGCTCGGCGAGATCAACGGCTGGGTGAAGGAGCAGACCGCCGGGAAGATCCCGACGATCCTCGACGAGATCGGTCCTGACGATGTCATGTACCTCATCAATGCGATCTACTTCAAGGGTGCATGGAAGGACGCGTTCGACCCGCGGAAGACCACCCCGGGCCAGTTCCGGGGTGCCGAGGGCGCGCAGCAGGTCCCGATGATGACGCGTGAGATCCGGCAGAAGGTGCTGTACACGGACCGCTACGCGGCGACGGAGCTTCCCTACGGCAACGGCGCCTTCACGATGACGCTCGTGCTCCCGAATGAGGGGCAGGATGTGCATGGGCTGGTGGAGGAGTTTACGACCGCTCGCTGGGACCAGATGATCGGGGACCTCACGGCGACGGCTGCGACCGTGACCACCGACCTCACGATGCCGAAGTTCAAGGTCGAGATCACCCGCGAGCTGAACGACGACCTCACGGCGCTCGGCATGGGGGATCTCTTCGACGCGGAGCGTGCGAACCTGACGAAGCTCGCGACCGGACCGGAGCGGCTCTTCGTCGGCTTCGTCCGGCATAAGACGTTCGTCGACGTCAACGAGGTTGGGACCGAGGCGGCCGCGGTGACCGCGATCGGGATCAAAACGACGAGCGTCCCGGTCGGGCCGCCGCCGTTCCGTGTCGACCGACCCTTCCTCTTCGCCATCCGCGAGCGGTTCAGCGGGACGATCCTCTTCCTCGGGAAGATCGTCTCGATCCCCGGCTAGACGGGGTCGGCGCCTCGCGTCTCCGCGAACGTCGGCGACATCAGCCCCGCCAGCGACCGGCCGTGCGGGTCCTGGTTCGCGCGGATCCGGTTGACCATCTCGAGCGCCGTCTCAGGGCAGGGAGGGAGCGCCGCGTCGCTCGTCCCGAGCGGCGTCGTGCGGGCACCCCACTTCACGAGCAGCGAGCAGTAGGTGAGCCCGCCGCCGAATGCGGGCATCAGGAGCCAGCTCCCTGGCGCGACGCGCCCCGCTTCGAGCGCCTCGACGAGCGCCACCGGGACCGTGGCCGCGCTCATGTTGCCGTACTTCTGCACAGTGAGCATCACCTTCTCCATCGGGATGCCCGCGTGCTTCGCCACGCCCTCGATGATACGGAGGTTCGCCTGGTGCGGGACCACGAGCCCGACCTGCTCCGCCGTGACGCCCGCATCCGCCAAGACCTTCGTCGACGCCGCGGCCATCGCGCCGACGGCGCGCTTGAAGATCACCTGCCCGTCGAAATCCCACAGCGTGTCGCCGTAGGTGATGCCATAGCCCGAGTAGCCGCACCCGAAGCCGCGCACCCGCAG
>CAZGIE010000126.1:0-1077 GCA_964526485.1 uncultured Gemmatimonas sp.
AGGGCTGAGTCGCGGACGCGCCGCGGCGCGCGGCGGTGCGCTTCTGCTGAGCGTCAGGGCGCCCGGCGCTCCGCGGCCGTCGGCGAAGGCCGCACCACGTGCAGGGGCTCGGGGAGGGCTGTGCTCCAGCCCGGCCCGCCCGTCGGGAGCGCATAGCGTACGCGCGCCTCGCGGCGAATGCTCCCCGCGCCGGCCCCGACGGCGAGGCGGCGGACGCGCGCCGCCTCGCGCAGCGGGGTCTCGCCGCTCGGATCGAAGCCGCGGGCGATCGCGGGCGCCGCGTCCATGCCGCCATCCGCGCGCAGGAGGTCGACGATGTAGTCGAAGGCCACCTCGAGATGCGCGGCGACGGTCGCGTCGCGGAGCACCCAGCGGCTCCGCGCCGCCATCGCCGTCATCATCCGCTGCCATGACGCCGTGTCGGAGGCGTGGACCATCCCGCGGAAGAGACGCCGGTTCGTCGAGGTCGTGAAGATCGTCGGGCTCAGGATGCGGTCGAGGTGCGCGTCCGCGCGCGCGTGATCCATCCGGATCAGGTCGCGCGCCCGGCGCGACCATCCCTCACCGGTCTGCAGCTCGAAGCGGCTCTCCCAGTACCCGTGGCCGGCCCCGCCGCTCGCCGTCGTGAGGGCGAGTTGCAGCGGTACGAAGTGATTGTGCGCCACCACGTCCGCGGCGAGATGCGCCAGATAGCCCCAGGCGAACGCCTGTAGCGGCGCCTCGCGGGCGCCGGCCATGATATCGTCCGCCACCGGCCAGTGGTGGCAGTGCCGACCCACCCGTGCGTACCGCTTCGCGAAGCTCGTGTCCGCGGCGATCGATCCGTACAGGAACTGCATCGGGTGCGCCCGCAGGAGCGCCGCCACGGCGGCCGGGAGCAGGGTCGGCGCCGCGCGCAACACCGCATCGCCGAGGAGGATGTGCGTCCCCGGCGTCCACGCGAACGCATCAGTGGGGCAGAGGGCGACGACCAGGAGCGCCGAGACGGTGGCGCCGAGCGCGCGCATCACGCGGAGCGGTCGCCGCCGTCCCGGTCCTCGCCGTCGCGCTCCTTCCGCCGGCCCCGCATCGCGTCCA
>CAZGIE010000126.1:1087-2736 GCA_964526485.1 uncultured Gemmatimonas sp.
CGTCGGCTTCTACATCGATCAGGTCTATTACAACCGCATCGCGTCCACCACGCTCCGCCCGAGGTCGGCGGTCGCCCGGACCGTCGCCCCGACCGAGGACGCGGTCTGGTGCACCTCCCCGACGATGGCATCCACTTTCTGCGTGACCGCCCGCACGTCCTCCGCCGCGGCGGTGGCCCGCTCGGCGAGGGGACGGAGATCCTTCGCGAGCGAGGCGAGCTCGGCCTCGATCGCCCCCGCGCGACGGCGGAGCTCCAGGATGAGCCAGAGCGCGGACAGACAGAGTACGAGGGTCAGGATGCTCGTGAGCCCGCTCGTCACATGGACGACCTGGTCGAAGGCGGTCCGGACGGGGGGGACGGGACGCACCAGGAGCGTCTCCGCGGCGGCGGCGAGGGGCGAGGGCATCCTGAACCCTCGGGGGGACGCCCCCGACCGTCAAGCGTATATTGCCTGACATGCGAGCTCCTCACTTCGTCGTCGAGGGTGGCCGATCCCTCCACGGGACCATCCGCCCCACCGGGAACAAGAACGCCGCGCTCCCGATCGTCTGCGCCACGCTCCTCACCGACCAGCCCGTCACGCTCGAGAACGTGCCGCGCATCCGTGACATCGAGCATCTCGTCGAACTCGTCCGACAGACGGGCGCCGAGGCGGAGTGGACCGCCGCGAACACGTTGCGCGTCCACGCCCGGCAGGTCCGGGGGGACGCGCTCGACCCCGAGCTCTGCAAGCGGATCCGCGCGTCGATCCTCCTCGCCGCGCCCCTGCTCGCGCGGGCCGGCGGATGCGAGCTCGCCCCCCCGGGCGGGGACGTGATCGGCCGACGCCGGCTCGACACGCACTTTCTCGCGCTGGAGGCCCTCGGCGCGTCGTACGAGTTCGCGGAGCGCCTGACCTTCCGGACCACCGGCCTCCGCGGCGCCGACATCTTCCTCGACGAACCCAGTGTCACCGGGACCGAGAACGCGGTGATGGCCGCCGTCGCGGCGCAGGGCACCACGGTGCTGCACAACGCGGCCTCGGAGCCGCATGTCCAAGACCTCTGTCAGCTCCTCGTCGCGATGGGGGCGACGATTCACGGGATCGGCTCGAACGTCCTCACCATCGAGGGCGGCCGTCCGCTGCATGGCTGCACGCACCGCATCGGCCCCGACCACATCGAGGTCGGCTCCTTCATCGGCCTCGCCGCCGTGACGCGGTCCGAGCTCCGCATCGCCGACGCCGGCGTCGCGCACCTCCGATCCGTGCGGCTCGGCTTCGATCGGTTGGGCGTCGAGACGCGGATCGAGGGCGACGACCTGATCGTCCCGGCCGTGCAGGCGATGCGCGTCCGCTCCGATCTCGGGGGCGCCGTCCCGAAGCTCGAGGATCAGCCCTGGCCCGCCTTCCCGGCGGACGTGATGTCGATCGCCATCGTCACGGCGACGCAGTGCGAGGGGATCATCCTCATCCACGAGAAGATGTTCGAGTCGCGGATGTTCTTCGTCGACAAGCTCGTCGGGATGGGGGCGCGTATCGTGCTCTGTGACCCGCACCGCGCGCTGGTGAGTGGCCCGACGGAGCTGCGGGGGTCGACCGTCGAGAGTCCCGACATCCGCGCCGGGATGGCGATGCTCATCGCCGCCCTCTGCGCGAAGGGGACGAGC
>CAZGIE010000126.1:2746-5873 GCA_964526485.1 uncultured Gemmatimonas sp.
TCGGGCAGATCGACCGCGGGTACGAGCGGATCGACGAGCGCCTGAACGCCCTCGGCGCCTCGATCACCCGGGTGGAATGAGCCCGTCGTGACGACGACGCCGACCCCGCGCGTCCCGCTCGCGGAGTTCGACGCGATGGGCGTCACGGCCTTCGTCACGACCCGGGCGGCGGGGACCTTCGGTCTCGCGACGGGGACGCCGGAGGTCGACGCGGAGGCCATGGCGCGATGGGCGGCGCTACAGACGGAACTCGTTGCCGATGGGGTCCCCCATCTGACGTCCGCCCGCCAGGTCCACGAGTCGACGGTCCTCACCCACGACGGAGTCGCCCTCGCGGCCGGACTGCATCGCCACGAGGGGGCCGACGGGCATCTGCTCCTCGGGCCCGGTGCCCTCGCGGTCACCGTCGCCGATTGCGTCCCGGTCCTCTTGGCCCATCCCGACGGGACGGTCGCGGCGGTCCACGCCGGGTGGCGCGGGGTGGCGGGCGGGATCCTTGAGGTCGCGATTCGTGCCTTCGCCCGCGCGGGACGTGCCGCCGAGGACCTCCGGATGCATCTCGGGCCCGCCATCTGCGGGCGGTGCTACGAGGTCGGCCCGGACGTGTACGAGCGCCTGACCGGATGGCAGACCACCCGCCCCCGCCAGGTCGACCTCCGGGCGCTGCTCGCGGAGCAGGGGAAGGCGCTGGGCGTCCGGCGCTGGGCCGCCAGCGCCGAATGCACCCGCTGCGACAACCGGCTTTTTTTCTCGCATCGGGCCGGGGACGAGGGGCGGCAGATCGCCGTCATCGCCCGTCCATCGGCTTGACTGGGGGCCACCCGGAGCCTACGTTGTAAGGGTCGGGAGACATTCCGGTGTGTTTGCGGAGTGTGGGGGCGGGTCTCCCCACACTTTTTTGTTCCCCGTGAGTCAGGTGGCGACGATGCATCCCGAAGTGGAACTGGTTGTCAATCAAGAACTTGAGGCGCTTGGCTTCGAGCTGGTGGAGCTCAAGCGCGGTGGCTCGAAGGGACGCCCGGTGCTGGACGTCCGCATCGACCGGCTGGACCGGCAGAAGGTGCAGATCGACGATTGTGCGCGGGCGTCCCGGGCCATCGAGGCGCGGCTCGACGCGATGCCGGCGGTGGTGGGGGAGCGCTACGTGCTCGAGGTGTCTTCCCCCGGGATGGAGCGTCCGCTCCGGAAGGCGGCGGACTGGGCCAGGTTCGTCGGGCGTCGGGCGAGTGTGAACTCGCCGGCCCTGCAGGGGCGGCACGAGTTGGAGATCGTCGCGGTCACGGGGGAGGCCGGGCAGGAGCGGCTCACCCTCCGCGACGGGAAGGGGCAGGAGCGGGAGATCGCGCTGGCGGACGTCACCGACGCCCGCCTCGCGTTCCACTGGAAACCGTAAGGCACTTCTTCGACGGAGCACGAAATGTCCGGGTCGGCCGAGATCCTCGTCGCGTTGCGCGAGCTCGCGAACACCAAGCAGATCGATCGCACGGAGCTCCATGAGCTCCTCCGGGACGGCATCCTCGCCGCCCTCGCCAAGAAGCACGGCCCGACCGTGCAGGCCGAGGTCGAGATCGATGACGACAAGGGCGCGATCCGCATCGTCATGCTCAAGAAGGTCGTCGAGGCCGTCGAGGATGGCGTGACCGAGATCGCCCTCGAGGAGGCCCGCTACGAGGACCCCGACTACCAGCCGGGCGACCTGATGGAGATCCCGGTCGAGTTCGCCGAGTTCGGCCGCTCCGCCGTGCAGGCGTGCAAGCAGCGCATCGTGCAGCGGGTTCGCGAGGGCGAGCGCACCAAGATCCGCGACGAGTTCTCATCGCGCGTCGGCGACCTCCTCTCCGGCGAGATCCAGCAGATCGAGCGCGGGAAGATCGTCCTCCTCCTCAACAAGTTCCGCGAGGCCGAGGCCATCATCCCGTATCGCGAGCAGAATCACCGCGAGACCTACTCGCAGGGCGAGCCGATCCGCGCGGTGCTCAAGCGCATCGAGGAGACGCCGAAGGGGCCGCGCCTGATCCTCTCGCGCGCCGACGCGCTCTTCGTGCAGGCGCTCTTCCGCCTCGAGGTCCCCGAGATCCAGGCCGGCGTCGTCGAGATCCGCGCCGCGTCGCGCGAGGTCGGCAGCCGCACGAAGATCGCCGTCGTTTCACGGGATGACGGGATCGATCCGGTCGGCGCCTGCGTCGGCCTCAAGGGCGCGCGCGTGCAGGCCGTCGTGCAGGAGCTCGGCGGCGAGCGCATCGATATCGTCCCCTGGTCGGCCGACCCCGAGCGCTTCGCGAAGCTCGCGCTCGCGCCGGCGAAGGTCGCCCGCGTCTTCAGCGAGGCGGCGACCAAGACGATCCAGGCCGTCGTCGACGAGGATCAGCTCTCGCTCGCGATCGGGCGGAACGGCCAGAACGTCCGCCTGGCGTCGGAGCTCACGGGGTGGAAGATCGACCTCTATTCGAGCCGGGAGTGGCTGGAGCGCGGCGGTGACATCCCGCTCTTCGCGCCGCTCGCGGACGAGACCGCCGCCGACGTGCTGCTCGCCGAGATCGTGGGGCTCCCCACGGCGACGGTCGCGGTGCTCGAGGCGGGCGGGTACCGCACGCTGAACGACATCATCGACCTCGAGCGCGACGATTTCCTCCGACTCCCCGGCATCGCGCCGGCCGAGGCGGACCGGATCATCGCGATCTTGGATGAACTGACGGAGGACGGCGCGGGGGCCCCCGAGGGGGCGGTCGAGCCGAGCTGAGCGGCGTGGACGCCGTCGCCGAACGACGTCTGCTCGGGCTGATCGGGCTCGGGCTGCGGGGCCGGCGGGCGGTGCTCGGGGTGGATCGGGTGCGGGACGCGGCGCAACGGGGTACGCTCCGGTGCGTGGTGGTGGCGACGGACGCCTCGCACCACAGCCGCGAGAAGGTCGAGGGGCTCGTGCGCGCGCGGAAGGTGCCGGTGATCTGGGTGCCGTCGGCGGCGCGGTTGGGCGGGGTGGCAGGGCGGGAGGCGGCGGCGGCCATCGGGGTCGTCGACGCGTCGTTGGCCAACGGGGTGCTCGCGATCGTCGGGACGGCGGTCGCGGAGTGAACGCAGCAAGGGGGATGGGTTGAGCAAGCTTCGGGTGAGTGAACTGGCGGCGGAG
>CAZGIE010000126.1:5883-6256 GCA_964526485.1 uncultured Gemmatimonas sp.
ACGAGGTCCTGACGATGCTGCGATCGATGGAGATCGTGGCGCGCACGCCGGCGTCGCCGCTGACCGACGAGCAGGTCGCTCGGGCGCGCGTCCGCTGGGAGCGCGAGAAGCGCCATCGCACCGAGAAGCCCGCGGAGGCGCCCGCGAAGAAGAAGGCGGCCGTCAAGAAGAGCCCGGACGCCGAAGCCGCCCCGGCCGCGGAGAAGAAGCCGGCGGCGCGCCGGAAGGCCGCCCCCGAGCCGACCCCCGAGCCGACGCCCGCTGTTGAGGAGGCGAAGCCCGCCACGCGCCGCCGGCGCGCAGCGGACGTCGCGTTGGCCGAGGCGGCCGAGCAGCGGATAGACGTAGAGCGTCATGATGGGGAGGAAGATCA
>CAZGIE010000127.1:0-5199 GCA_964526485.1 uncultured Gemmatimonas sp.
AACCGCATCGCGCTGGGGATGCGGTGCCTGCTGATCGAGCATCCCGCGGGGCCGGTGCTGATCGACACCGGGGTGGGTGAGAAAGAGGATGCGAAGTTCCTCGACATTTATGGGATTGAGGCCTCCGTCCCCGGGCACCGGTCGATGCGCGACGCCGCGCTGGCGGCGGCGGGGTTCACCGCCGCGGATGTGCGGGTCGTGATCAACACGCACCTGCACTTCGATCATGCCGGCGGGAACACGCGGCTCGGGGCGGATGGCGGGATCGAGGCCGCGTTCCAGAACGCCCGATATCTCGTGCACGCGGGGGAGCATCACTACGCGATGCATCCGAACGAGCGGACGGCGGCGAGTTATTTCCCGCGGAATTGGGAGCCGCTGCGCGCGTCGGGCCAGTTGGAGCTCGTGGGGAGCGACGCGGAGCTGGTCGCGGGGATCCGGATGCGGGCGACGCCGGGGCACACGCCGCATCATCAGTCGATCATCATCGACGGGGGCGGGGAGACGGCGGTCTTCCTCGGGGATCTCTGTCCGACGACGGCGCACGTGCCGTTGCCCTGGATCATGGGGTACGACGTGGAGCCGCTGCGGACGCTCGAGTCGAAGCGGGCGCTCTGGGCGGAGGCGGAGGCGGCCGGGTGGCTGCTCGTCTTCGAGCACGATGCGGTGACGGCGTGGGGGCGGCTGGCGCGTCGGCCGGATGCGCGGGGGCGCCTTGACCTAACCGTCGAGCCGGCCTAGGTTTAGCGGACAATCCAGTCAAGCGGAGGCGCTGGTGCGCCTCCCACCCTCTGGCCTTCGCCCTCGGGCGTCGTGCTGCAGGAGTCCTCGAAGGCTCGAGCCGTCGGCGTCGTCACGCCGGGACGGCCTCGTGCGTGCGCGGGCTCCGTGAGCGGGGTCCGCGTTTCTGTATTCCCCTTCGCAGGAGCCGTCGTATCCAGGAGACCAAGCAGGCGCCGCGTGGCCCGCGCATCAATCGGCAGATCCGCATCAGCCCGGTCCGTGTGATCGGATCCGACGGCGCGCAGCTCGGCGTGCTCGAGGTGGATGTGGCGCTCAGCATGGCGGTGGAGGCGGGGCTCGACCTCGTCGAGGTCGCCCCGATGGCCCGGCCCCCGGTGGTCCGCATCATGGACTACGGGAAGTACAAGTTCGAGATGGCCAAGCAGGCGCGGCTGGCGAAGAAGAAGCAGCACGTGATCCAGCTAAAGGAAGTGAAGTTCCGTCCCGGGATCGAGAAGCACGACTTCGACACCAAGGTGAACCATGCGCGCGAGTTCATCGGGGACGGCAACAAGGTGAAGGTGACGTTGATGTTCCGCGGTCGACAGATCGCGCATCCGGAGCTGGGCATGGCGGTCGTCGAGCGCGTCGCCCAGGCCCTCGCGGATGTCGCGAAGATCGAGACCGCGGCGAAGCTCGAGGGCAAGGCCCTCACGATGATCCTCACGCCACGCTAAGGACGGACCGACCGATGCCGAAGATGAAGTCCCACAAGGGCGCCAAGAAGCGCTTCTCCGTGACGGGGAAGGGCAAGGTGCGGCGCCTCAAGGCCTACAAGAGCCACATCCTCACCAAGAAGACCGCCAAGCGGAAGCGCAATCTCCGTCGTCCGACCACGGTCGCGACGAACGGCGAGGCGAAGAACCTCAAGCGCCTCCTCCAGGCCTAAGGAGACCGACCGATGCCTCGCGTCAAGTCCAACGTCGTGCGCCTCAAGCGCAAGAAGCAGATCATGAAGGCCGCCAAGGGCGCCTTCGGCGGCCGGAGCAAGCTCTGGAAGGCCGCGAAGGAGACCGTGGAGCGTGGGTGGGTCTACGCCTACCGGGATCGTAAGGCGAAGAAGCGCGACTTCCGGAAGCTCTGGATCACGCGCATCAACGCGGCCGCCCGTCTCAACGGGATGAGCTACAGCACCTTCATCAACGGGGTCCAGGCCGCCGGCATCGCCGTCGACCGCAAGATCCTCGCGGAGCTCGCGGTGTCCGATCCGGCCGCGTTCACGCTCATCGCCGAGAAGGCGCAGGCCGCGCTCAAGACCGCGGCCTGACACCGGTCCGCCGGTGACGCGAGGGCGGGGGGTGGCGACGTCCGCTCCCCGCCCTCGTCGCGTATCTTTCCCTCGCTCGACCGTCCCTCTCCCTCCGCCCGTCCGCGTTCGTGACCCTCGCTGACTTCCTCGCCGCCCTCGACCAGCTCGCCGCGGAGGCCCCGGGCCGCATCGCCGCCGCCGCGTCCCTCGACGAGTGGACCGCGGCGCGCAACGCGCTCGTCGGCCGGCAGTCGGGGCGCCTCACCGACATCCTCGCCGGTCTCGGTGCCCTCCCGAAGGAGGACAAACGGGAGGCGGGGCAGCGCGCCAACGCGGTGAAGGCCACCATCGAGGCGGCCCTCGAGGCGCGGCACGCCGAGCTCGCCGCGGTGGCGGCCGCCGCCGGCCCGACGCTCGACCGCACGATGCCCGCGCGCGACCGGTGGCGCGGCGCCGTCCACCCCGTCTCGCTCGTCATCGACGAGGTCGTCGAGATCTTCCGCGAACTGGGCTTCACCATCGCTCTCGGTCCCGAGGCCGAGCATGCCTGGTACAACTTCGGCGCGCTCAACTTCCCGGCCGACCACCCGGCGATGGACATGCACGACACGCTCTACCTCGGCCCGGATCGGGTGCTGCGCACGCACACCTCGCCCGTGCAGGTGCGCACCCTCCAGCGGTATGCCCCGCCGGTCCGCGTCCTCGCGCCGGGGAACGTCTACCGGCGCGACTTCTTCGACCCGTCGCACGCGCCGATGTTCGCGCAGATCGAGGGGCTCGTCGTCGACGAGGGCGTGACCTTCGCCGACCTCAAGGCGACGCTCTCCCACTTCGCGCGCCGCTTCTTCGGTCCGACGACCAAGACCCGGTTCCGCCCGAGCTTCTTCCCGTTCACCGAGCCGAGCGCGGAGATGGACGTGCAGTGCGGCGTCTGTGGCGGGGCGGGGTGCGGGGTCTGCAAGCAGTCGGGGTGGATCGAGATCCTCGGCTCGGGGATGGTGCATCCGGCGGTGCTCGAGCACGCCGGCCTCGACAGCGAGCGCTACACCGGGTGGGCCTTCGGGATGGGGCCCGCGCGCACCGCGATCTCGCGCCACGGGATCCCCGACATCCGCATCCTGTACGACGCGGACGTGCGGTTCCTCGACCAGTTCGCCCGATGAACATCTCGCACGAGTGGCTCTCGCGCTTCGTCCCGCACGGGCGCTCCCCCGAGGCGATCCGCGACCTCCTCACCGCGCATGTCGCGACGGTGGAGGGGCTCGAACGGCTGCGCGCGGATCTGGTCCCCTTCGTCGTGGGGAAGGTCGTCGCGAGCGAGCGCATCCCGGAGACGAAGCTCTCGTTCAATCAGGTGGACGACGGGAGCGGCACGCTCCTCGACGTCGTCTGCGGCGCGCCGAACGTGACCGTCGGGGCGTCGTACCCCTTCGCCCGATCGGGGACCACGATGCCGGGTGGCCTGGTCATCGAGAAGCGGAAGATCCGCGGCTTCACCTCCAACGGGATGCTCTGCTCCGCGCGCGAGCTCGGCCTCGGCGAGGAGCATGACGGTATCCTGACGCTCACGACCGACGCGCCGCCGGGAACACCGCTCCTCGACGTGCTCCCGCTCGGGGATGTCCGGCTGCTCGTCGACGTGCTCCCGAACCGGCCGGACCTCCTCTCGCATCTGGGCGTCGCGCTCGAGGTGGCCGCGCTCACCGGGACGCCGTTGCGGCGCCCGCCGGAGATCGCATCGTTGCCGCCGGTGACGGTCCCCGTCGTCCGCGCGGACCGTGAGGCGCGCGCGGGTGGGATCACGGTGAAGATCGAGGAGCGGGCGGACTGCTCGCAGTACGGCGCCGCGGTGGTGTCCGGCCTGACCGTCGGGCCGAGCCCGGCGTGGCTGCGCGCCGCGGTGGAGGCGGTCGGTGGTCGGTCGATCAACAACCTCGTCGACGCGACCAATTACCTGCTCCACGGCTTCGGCCAGCCGATGCACGCCTTCGACGCGGCGACGCTCCGCGGCGACGCGCTCGTCGTGCGCCGTGCGCGCGCCGGCGAGACGCTCGTGACCCTCGACGGGGTGACCCGCACACTCGACCCCGCGATGCTCGTCATCGCGGACGGGGCGGCGCCGACGGCGCTGGCTGGTGTGATGGGTGGGCAGGGGAGCGAGGTCACCGCCGCGACGACTCGCGTGGTCCTCGAGGTGGCGTGCTTCGCGCCGGCGGTGGTGCGCACGACGCGCCGGAAGGCCGGACTCTCCACCGATGCGAGCTACCGGTTCGAGCGCGGCATCGACGGCGGCGCCGTCGCCGAGATGCTCACCATCGGCGCCGCGCTGCTCGCGCAGGTCGGTGGCGGCCAGGTTGACGCGCTCCTGCATCTGGGCGCCGCCCCGGCGGCCGCGCCGCCGGTGACGCTCCGGCCCGCCCGGGTGACGGCGGTCCTCGGCGACGCGATCCCCGCGGCGGAGATGGCCGGCCTGCTCACCGGGATCGGATTCGGCGTGCGCGAAGGGGCCGGCGGCGTGCTCCTCGTCAGCGTGCCGACCTGGCGGCATGACGTGTCCCGCGAAGTGGATCTCATCGAGGAGGTCGCGCGGCTTCGTGGCTTCGATCGGCTCCCCGATGCCTTGCAGGGCGCGCGGCCCGGCACCGCCCCGGACGATCCGCTCTTCACGGTCGGGCGGCGCCTGCGCGACGCCCTGGTCGCGGACGGGCTGCACGAGGTGCGGCCGCTTCCGTTCTCGAAGGGCGCGCCCGAGGGATTCGTGCGGGTACAGAATCCCCTCGCGGAGGACGAGCCATACCTCCGGCGCCGGCTCCTCGACACGCTCGCGCGCCGAGCCGAGTACAACCTGAACCGGATGCAGGGCGACGTCCGCCTCTTCGAGGTCGGCGCGGCCTTCACGCCCGACGGTGCCGCGTTGCCCATCGAGGAGCAGCGCGTGGCGGCGCTCATCATGGGGGCGCGCCGTCCCGTGCACTTCTCCGAGCCGCAGCCCCCCGCGTTCGACGCGTGGGACGCGAAGGCGCTCGGCGCGCGCGCCGCGGCCGTCGCGTTCCCGGGGGCGTCCGTCACGCTCGAGCCGGGCGAGGGCGATGTGCTCTGGTCCGTCCGGGTCGATGGGCGTGAGGTCGGGACGGTGGAGCGGGTCCCTCTCGATGCCCCCGTCTGGG
>CAZGIE010000127.1:5209-6145 GCA_964526485.1 uncultured Gemmatimonas sp.
TTGCCGTCGCCTTTTTCATCAATCAGGTAATAGGATGCGCCGCTCGCCGGCGTGCCGCATCGGGTGCCGGTGCGCTATCGGTCACTGCCCACCACACCGGCGGCGCTCTTCGATCTGGCGCTGCTCGTGCCGGACACGGTCCCGGCCGCTGCCGTCGAACAGGTGGTGCGCGAGGTGTCGGGTGCGCAGCTCGAGTCGGTGATGCTGTTCGACGAGTTCCGCGGCGCGGGGGTCGCCGAGGGCGTGCGCTCTCTCGCGTGGCGGCTCACCTTCCGGCACCCGGAGCGGACGCTGCGCGACAAGGAGATCGAGGGGCGGCGGGCACAGCTCCTCAAGGCGTTGGAGGAGCGACTCGGTGTCCGTCCCCGTGCCGTCTGATCCCGCCGCCGCGGCGTTCCGCGAGCTCGAGGTGCTCATCCGGCACCTCGGCGAGGAGGTGGCGACCTTCCGGAAGCGCGCGCAGCAGGCCGAGGCGCGGTTGAAGGCGCTCGGCGCGACGCCGTCCGGGGAGGCGAGCGCCGAAGAGCGCGTCGCCGCGCTCGAGGCGGAGAACGCGGCGCTCCGGGCGCGCTTGGAGACGGCGGTGGCACAGACCGAGGCCGCGCTGGAGCGCGTCACCTTCCTCCGACAGCAGCACGCCCTTGGCGGGGAGACCCCATGACGGTGCATTCGACGCGCGTCCGGATCGTCGGCGAGGAGTACACCGTGCGGTCGACGGTCTCCCCCGAGCACACGCAGGCCATCGCGGCGCATGTGGACGCGGCGATCCGGAAGGTGTTGGAGAGTCCCGCGATCACCGACCCCGGGAAGGCGGCGATCCTGGCGGCGATGGCGATCACCTCCGAACTCTTCGACGAGCGCGCGGCGCAGGCGCAGGTGGCGGAGCGGATGCGGTCGTTGTCGGGGGAGTTACGTCGCTGGCTGCCGCCCGGGAAG
>CAZGIE010000128.1:0-2536 GCA_964526485.1 uncultured Gemmatimonas sp.
CGCCGCGTCCGACCTCATCGCGACCGGCATCTTCATCTTCGTCGGCTTCAAGCCCAACACCGGGATCATCCGCGACCACGTCGAGCACGACGCCGCGGGCTATCTCATCACCGACGCGATGATGCAGACCTCGGTGCCGGGGCTCTTCGCGGCGGGCGACGTCCGCGCGCAGCTCACGCGGCAGGTCACCACGGCCGTCGGCGACGCGACCACCGCCGCGATCGGAGTGGAGAAGTACCTCACGGCGCGCAAGAACGGGCCGCCGCCGATGCTCGGCGCCCCGGCGTGAGCGAGCCGGCGGTCTTCGTCGTCGGGGCGTTCCAGGAGAACTGCTACCTCCTGCACGATGCCGACGCCGGCACGGCCGTCTTGATCGATCCCGGAGACGACCCGGTCCGCCTCGGCGCCGAGCTCGAGCGCCGGCGGGCGCGCCTCAGCGCCATCTGGCTCACCCACGCGCACCTCGACCACATCGGCGCCGTCGAGGGGCTGCGCCGCGCGTGGCCCGGCGTCCCGGTGCACCTGCACCCGGCCGACGCCGAGGTCTACGCCAACGCCTGGCGGGCCGCGGCGATGTACAACCTCCCGTTCGAACAGCCGGCCCCCGCCGACCATGCACTCGCGGAGGGGCAGACCCTGACCTTCGCGGGGGAGTCGTACGAGGTGTGGCATCTGCCGGGCCATAGCCCCGGGCACGTCGCCCTCGTGGGCACGACGCGTCTCTTCGGCGGGGACCTCCTCTTTCAGGGCTCGGTCGGCCGCACCGATCTGCCTCGGTCCGAGCCCGAGGCGATGGAACGGTCGCTCGAGCGCCTCATGACCCTCCCCGACACGCGCATCGTCCATCCTGGGCACGGCCCGAGCACGACCATCGGGACCGAGCGCCGCTCGAATCCGTTCCTGACCGGCGCGGCCCGCATCCCGCGGCGCTGAACCCCTCGACCCGTCCGGGGTGGGGCGGTGTATCTTGCGGGAGACCTTCACCTCTCGCCCCGATAGCCATGCGATCCCCCGCGGCGTTCCGCCGGTCGCTCCCCGTCGCCGTCCTCTGCCTCGCGGCGGCCTGTGTCGACACCCTCGAGATCCCGAACGCCCGCTACGGCGTGGTCTCCATCGCGACGTACCGCGATGACCTGCTCGGGACCGCCATGGCGCCGGAAGCGATCTTCTACGACAAGACCGACCTGCGCATCACGCCGCCCGGGGCGGATTCGTGCCAGTTCGCGGCGTACACGCCGTCGCAGAACGTGAACACGAGCAGCTTCACCCTGAGCGCCGGCGACTTCCTGCTCTCCACCGTCCGCGGCCGGACCGACACGCTACGTCCCTATTTCGTCGGGAACCTCGCGATCTACCGCCCGCCGACGGGACGGCTCCTCCCGTTCACCCCGGGGGACACGCTGACCCTGCAGGTCCCGGGCTCCCCCGCGGGCTTTCCCGCGATCACGTCGAACGTGCGGACCGCGGAGGCCTTCACGCATGACTCGGTCGTGACCCCGGTCGCGGGCCAGCCGATGCAGCTGACGTGGACGCCGGCGCCGCAGAGCGGCTCGCTGATGACCTTCGCGCTGCGGTATGCGAACGCGTTCTCCACCGACCAGACACCGAACGAGCAGGTCTTCTGCGGCTTCACGGATGACGGGAGCGGCACGATCCCCGCGGAGTTCATCGAGTTCTGGCGCAACGCGCCGGTCCAATCGCGGAGCGTGCGCGCCATCCGCCTCCGCGTGAAGGAGGTCGTCATCGATTCGCGGACGCGGCTCGCCTTCGTCTCCACGTACGGCCTGCCGCTCCTCTCGTCGCCATGACGGACGCTCCCCGCACGGAGCACGACGCGCTCGGCGCGATCGCGCTGCCGGCGGAGGCGTGGTACGGCGCCGCCACCGCCCGGGCCGTCGCGAACTTCCCGATCAGCGGGCTCCGGGCGCATCCCGCCCTCGTCACCGCCGTCGTGCGCATCAAGCGCGCGGCGGCGGTCGTGCATCGGGACACGGGGCGCCTCGACGCGCGACGGGCCGAGGCAATCGTGGCGGCCTGCGACCGGCTCCTCGCGGGTGCGCTCCGCGACCAGATCGTCGTCGACGTCTACCAGGCCGGGGCGGGGACCTCGCTCCACATGAACGTCAACGAGGTGATCGCGAACCTCGCGACGGTCGCCTTGGGCGGGCACCGCGGGACGTACGACCCGGTCCACCCGAACGATCACGTCAACATGGCGCAGTCCACGAACGACGTGATCCCCACGGCGATGCGCCTCGCGACCCTCGAGGCACTGGCGCCCGCGCTCGGCGCCGTCGACGCGCTGGTCGCGGACCTCCGGGAGCGGGCCGTCGCGTTCGACCCCCACGTGAAGGCCGGGCGGACGCACCTGCAGGACGCGATGCCGATCCGGCTCGGGCAGGAGGTCGGGGCGTGGGCCGGCTCGCTCGAGCGCGGCGCGCGGCGCGTGCGGCAGGCCGCCCGCTACCTCCTCGACCTCGGCATCGGGGGCACCGCCGTCGGCACCGGCGTGAACGCCGAGCCCGTGTATGCCGCG
>CAZGIE010000128.1:2546-6117 GCA_964526485.1 uncultured Gemmatimonas sp.
GCGGCCCTTGCGGTCGATCTTGCGCAAGCGCCCGAGGAGGCGTTCCACGCCGAGCCCGTGTATGCCGCGCGGATGGTGGCGGAGCTCGGTCGGTTGACCGGGTTGCCCGTGCGGGTCGGGGCGGATCCGGTGCAGTTGATGCAGTCGCTCGGGGATCTCGCGGGCGTCAGCGCCGCCTGGCGCGTCCTCGCGCTCGACCTCGGCAAGGTCGCCTTCGACCTCCGCCTGCTGTCGAGCGGGCCGCGCACCGGGCTCGCCGAGCTCCGGCTCCCGGCGGTGCAACCTGGCTCGAGCATCATGCCGGGGAAGGTGAACCCGAGCGTGCCGGAGATGGTGCAGCAAGTCGTCTTCCAGGTGATCGGGCACGACGCGACCGTCGCCGCCGCCGCGGAGCGCGGCGAGCTCGAGCTGAACGTCATGATGCCGGTCGTGGCCCACAATGTGCTGAGCGCGGTGACGATCCTCGGGAACGCCGCCCGTGTCCTCGGGGAAAAGACCATCCGTGGACTCGAGGCGAACCCGGTGATGCTGGCGCACTGGGCGGAACGCTCCGCCGCCCTGGCGACGGCGTTGGCGCCGCGCCTCGGCTACGCCCGTGCGGCGGCCCTGACGCAGCGGGCGATCGCGGAGGGGCTCACAGTGCGCGAGCTGGTCGTGCGGGAGGGGCTCCTGACGGCGGCGGAGGCCGACCGGGTGCTCGACCTGCGGCGGCTGACGACGCCCGGGGTCCCGGGCGCGGAGTGAGGAAAGCCCGAACGCCCTTGTCCCCATCCCCCGGCGTGGCACAAGTTACGCCCCATGCGGATCACGACGTGGGCGGAGTACGGAGTCATCTGCGCGCTGCACCTCGCGCGCCGCACCGACGAGGGACCGGTGACCGGTCGCGACATCGCGGCGCGGGAACGGCTCCCCGGGGATTACGTGGAGCAGATCCTGCTCCGGCTCCGGCGCGCGGGGATCGTGCAGAGCACGCGCGGCGCGAAGGGGGGGTACGCGTTGGCCCGCGCCGCGGAGGCGATCACGGTGCGCGAGATCATCGCCGCCGCGGAGCTCGTGACCTTCGACCTGCACTGCGACACCCATCCGCTCGACGCGGAGCGCTGTGCGCAGTCGTGCGACTGCTCCATCCGGCCCGTCTGGATGATGCTGCAGCGCCGGATCGACGAGGTCCTCGACGGCGTCCGGCTGGCCGACCTGTTGGAGGCGGAGCCGCAGGTGCGCGAGCGCGTCGGTCTCCCGGTGCTCCAGGGCTGAACGCACACGCGCCGCCCCCGGAGAGCGGGCGGCGCGCGGGTCGGACGGGACCGATCGGAGTGCCGAAGGGGGGACTCGAACCCCCACGGGCGTACGCCCACTGCGCCCTGAACGCAGCGCGTCTACCAATTCCACCACTTCGGCGAAGAGCGGAACGTACCGGCGCGCGATACCCAAGTCAACGTTCGGTCGTCATCCTTCAGGCGAGATGACCAAGCCACGGACCGACGAGGGGATCGCATCGATCGCCCGCAACGCACGCGCCCGCCACGACTACGAGATCCTCGAGACGTGGGAGGCCGGGCTCATGTTGCTCGGGACCGAGGTGAAGTCGCTGCGCGAGGGGCGGGCCCAGATCACGGACGCGTACGCGGTCGTGAAGGATGGCGAGGTCTGGCTGCTCAACGCGCACATCGCCCCGTATTCGCATGGCAACGTGTGGAACCACGAACCGACCCGGAGCCGGAAGCTCCTGCTGCACGCGCAGGAGATCCGGAAGCTGATCGGGGCGGTCGAACGCAAGGGGCTGACGCTCGTGGCACTCGAACTCTATTTCCGGGATGGTCGCGCGAAGGTCCGCATCGGGCTCGCGCGCGGGAAGAAGCTCCATGACAAGCGGGCGGACGCGCGCGAGCGGGACGCGAAGCGCGAGATGGCGCGCGCGCTGCGCACGGTGAAGGCGCTGGTCCTGCTGCTCGGGCTCGCCGCGGGGCCCGTCGCGGCGGCGGCGCCGCCGGGCCCGGTGCCGTCGCGGTCGTGGCGAGTCCGTCGGGCGGGGTGGTCCGCGCGGATGTGGTGGGGCGTCTCGTCGGCGGTCGGCTCGAGCCGCAGGGGGCGGGGCGGTGGCGCCTGGCGGTCGGTACGGCCGCGCTCGACCTCGAGACGGGGTCCCCCTTCGCGACCTACAACGGGTTCCCGCTTCCGCTGGTCGAGGCGCCGCGGCTGGTCGATGGGGCCCCGGCGGTGCCGCTGCAGCTCTTCAGTGAGATCCTCCCGCGGTTCGACGTCGGGGTGCGGTGGGACCGCGCGGCGGGGGCGTTGCATCGCGACGAGACGTCCGCCGCGGCGCGCATCGGGACGACGCCGCCGGCCAGGGACCCGTCGGTCGCCGGGCCCGCCCGCGCCGCCGAGGCGGCGGCCCCCGCGCCCCGTGTCGCGCCCGACGTGCCTGACGCGCCGCGGTTGTCGCGGTCGTACACCGTCGTCGTCGACGCCGGCCACGGGGGGCGCGACCCCGGGATGCGCGGCGCCCTGGTCGACGGCCGCGCGCTGAGCGAGGCCCGCATCACCCTCGAGATCGCACGACGGGTCAAGGCGGAGCTCGAGGCGCGCGGGCTCAAGGTCCTCATGACGCGCACCACCGACACGCTGATCAATCTGTTCCATCGCGGGCCCATCGCGAACCGGGCGAGCGGGGACCTCTTCGTCTCGGTGCACGTGAACGGGGCGAACCCCAAGTGGAACAATCCCACGGCCGCGCGTGGCTTCGAGACGTTCTACCTGTCGACCGCGCGGACCGAGGACGAAGCGCACGTCGCGGCGATGGAGAACGACGTGGTGCACTTCGAGACCGAGGCCGATGCGCCGCGCGGGAACGATGCCCTCGCCTTCATCCTCAACGACCTCGCGCGCAACGAGCATCTGCGGGAGTCGAAGGAGGTGGCCGCGGCCGTGCAGCATCGGCTCGCGGGGATCCACCCGGGGCCCAACCGGGGGGTGAAGCAGGCGGGGCTCGCGGTCCTTTCCACCGCCTACATGCCCGCGGTCCTCGTCGAGGTCGGCTTCGGGTCGAATCCGGCGGAGGCGCGCTGGATGTCGAGCGACGCCGGACAGGCGGACGCCGCGCGGGCGATCGCCGAGGCGGCGCACGAGTACCTGGTGGATTACGACCGGCGTCGGCTCCGGCCCGTCGCGCGATGAGCGATCTCGCCACGCGCCTCGGCCCGCTCACGCTGCAGAATCCGGTGCTGCTCGCGTCGGGGACCGCGGCCTACGGCCGTGAGCTCGCCGACGTGATGGACCTCGAGGCGCTGGGCGGGTTCGTCACCAAGGCGGTGAGTCGGGAGCCGCGGCCCGGCGCGCCCGCGCCCCGGGTCGCCGACTTCGACGGCGGGATGATCAACGCGGTCGGGCTCGCCAACCCCGGCGTCGAGGAGGTCTGTCGCGACGATCTCCCCTGGATCGCGGCGCACGTGCGGCGGCCGCGGGTGCTCGTGAACGTCGTAGGGCGCGAGGCCGCCGATTTCGGCGCGGTCGTGGCGCGCCTCGACGGGGAGCCGGGGTTCCACGGGTTCGAGCTGAATGTGAGCTGCCCGAA
>CAZGIE010000129.1:0-2517 GCA_964526485.1 uncultured Gemmatimonas sp.
GGCGGCGCTTCTGTCACAACCGAGTCACGCCCGGGCCGGGCGCCGGCTCACGGCTTCCAGCTGAGCCCCAGCGTGAACCCGCGGCCCATCCGGTACGACTCGCGGGTCACCGGCCCCTGCACGAACCGGTAGGGAGCGTCGAGGAGGTTCTTCGCATCGGCGCGGAGCGAGAGGCGGTCCGAGACCGGCACGCGGAGGGAGAAGTCCACGATGTGACGCTCCAGCTCCTTCACATCCGGCAGGGGGAGCTCGCCGGCCTCCGTGATGCGCGCCCCCACGACGTTGTAGAGGAGCGTCGCGCTGCTCCGGCCGCTGTTGGAGCTCCAGGTCAGCCCGGTGTTGAACATGTACGGCGCCTGGCCCACCATCGCGCGGCGGGTGTTCGTCACCGCGCTGGCCCCCGGCGCGAGCCGGATGCTGCTCGCCATCACCGTCGCGTTGGTGGAGAGCGTGACGTTCGACAGCGCCTCCGCCAGCATCCCGAGCGACTTGCGCGCCTCGAGTTCCACGCCGTAGTTGTCCGCGCCGTCCGCGTTGAGGAAGGTGATGATACGCGTCCCTGACGACCCCTGATAGACGCGCTCGATCGGGTTGGTGAAGCGCTTCGCGAAGAGCGCGACGCTGATCACCTCGCCCGCGTTCGGGTAGTGCTCCCAGCGGAGGTCGACGTTCTGGATGAGCGCCCGCTTCAGGTTCGGATTGCCGAAGACGTTGTCGAAGCCGATGACCTCGCGATACATGATCGGCGCGAGCTCACGGTACTCCGGCCGCGACACGGTCTGCGAGGCCGAGAATCGGAGGTTCGTCGCGTCGGTCGGGCGCCAGGTGAGCGCGAGCGCGGGGAGGACGTCCGTGAAGATCGGGTTGGTGCTCGACCGCGCGCCCACCGTCGGCTCCGCACGGACCAGGACATCGGAGTGTTCCACCCGCGCGCCCGTGATGAGCTGCCAGGTGGGCCCGAACTCATGCTCCACCATCGCGAACCCGGCGGCGGTGTAGTCCGAGGCGTCATAGGTGCCGCCGACGCCGATCGGGGTGACGTTCCAGACGCGGTCACCCGCGCCGGTGAACCGCGAGAAGAGCTGCTCGGCCGCCTGCTCACGGTCGGTCGCGGTCAGTCCGCTCCCGCTGATGCTGTACGCCGTGCTCGTCGCGTCGCGGAGCGCATGCCGGCCGAGGCCGCCCACCTTGATCGCCGTCGAGCGGCCCACCTCGCCCAGCTGGATCCGCCAGAAGCCCCGCGCCTCATAGGCCTGCTCGGCGAGGTCGCTGAAGGTGCGGACCGCCCCCTCGTTCGACGCGGCGAACCACTGCGGGGCCATCGTAGCCCCGGTGGCCGGGTCGGCGAAGGTGGCCTGCACGAACTCGGAACGGTCGGGCTCGACGCGCGTCACCCCGGACGCGGAGAGCGAGAGCTCCAGCTTCTGCGAGGCCGTCGGATCCGACTGTAGGAGCAGCTGGCTCGACCGGATGCTCCGCTCGACGTACTTCTGACGCGTGATCGTGAACGGGATGCCGAGGTTCTCCGAGAGGCCGCGCTCCTGCCGCGCCTCCGAGTCCATCGTGCGGTTGTAGGTGTTGTTCAGGGCGAGCCGCGTGCGGGTGCCGAGGAGGGTGCTGAAGTTCGCGAGCCCGCCCCAGAGGACGCTCGACCGACCGGTCGAGCCCTCGTACCGGTCCACTTCGGAGGGGGTGCTCCCCCCCTGCGCGAGCGCGAGCGCGCGCACCTGATCGACCTTCGCTTCCTGCGCGTAGGAGTAGGTGCCCGAGACGAGGTAGCCGACCGTCCGGCCGAACACCGGATCGCTGCCGCCGACGGAGAGCGACGTCGAACCGTTCAGCGCCCCCTCCTGCTGCTGCGGCGTCCACGCATTCCGGAACTCCGACACCATCCGATTGAAGTCCGACTGACCGGGACGGCTCTGCGAGAAGTTGCCGAAGCCGGCGATGAACCCAGGGCGGGCGCGGGGCTCCGCGCCGAACGCGAGGAGGTCGCCGCGGGCCCGGCCGGGCATCAGCATGGTCCGACCCACGACGGCGTCAGACCCGCCGGTGCTCGAGCTGAAGGCCCAGGTACGCTGCGTCGGGAATTCGCGGGTCTGGATGTCGACCTGCGCCCCGGAGAAGTCGCCGGGCTGGTCCGGGGTGAAGGTCTTCACCGTGGTGATCGTCTGCAGCAGGCCCGCCGGGAAGAGGTCGAGCGGGACCACCTTCTTCTCGGGTTCCGGGCTCGGGATACGGGCCCCGTTGAGCGAGGTCTGCGTGTACCGATCGCCGAGGCCGCGCACGAAGACATACCGGCCGTCCTGCACGCTCACACCGGAGACGCGGCCCACCGCCTGCGCGGCGTCGCCGTCCGGGCTCTTCGCCATCTGCTCCGCGGTGATGCTGCTCACCACGTTGGTCGAGGTGCGCTGGGCGTCGAGCGCATCGTTCACCGAGCCCCGCTCCGCGGAGGCGGTGACCACCTGGGCTGCGAGCTGCACGTTGGCGGCGCTCAGCGAGATGTCCTGCTGG
>CAZGIE010000129.1:2527-6057 GCA_964526485.1 uncultured Gemmatimonas sp.
CCAAGAAGAGCCCCGTGATCGTCTTCGGGGCGTAGCCGATGCGGCGAACCTGCAGAGTGACCGTTCCGGCCGGGACGGCGCCGAGCGTGAACCGTCCCTCGACGCCGGACATCGTGCCGAGGGTGGTGCCGACCACCTGGATGCCGGCGTCGGAGAGTCCGGCGCCGTTGGCGGCATCGATCACCCGACCGACGATGCGGCCGGTGGTCTGGCTCTGAACGGACGCGGGCGCGCCGAGCAGCGCGAGCGAGAGGGCGAGGAAGCTGAAGGTGCGCGAGCGGAGACGGCGCATCGGAATTCGGGTGTTGGAGAATCTGGAGAGGGTGCGGAGGCGTTCCGTTCCCTGTCCAGAAATGTCCCGGACCCCGGTACCGACCCCCCGACGGAATCGTCACGGACATGTAACGGACCGTGACGAAGCCCCACGGGAGCGGTCCCTCCGACCGCCTCGGCCGTCCGCGCCGTCAGCTCGCGCGTGCTGGGAAGAGCGCGAAGATGGTCGAGCCCTCCCCGACCGTGCTCTCCGCGCGCACGCGGCCCCCGTGGGCCTCCACGAGGTGCTTCACGATCGACAACCCGAGCCCCGTGCCCCCCTGCTCGCGTGAGCGGCCGGGGTCGACGCGATAGAACCGCTCGAAGATTCGCGGGAGGTGCTCCGGCGCGATGCCGACCCCGGTGTCGCGCACCCCCACCTCGACGCCGCGAGGATGCGTCCGCGAGAAGAGGGTCACCTCGCCGGTGAGGGTGTGGCGTACCGCGTTGTCGACGAGGTTGCCGAGGACCTGGCGGACCGCCGTGGCATCCGCATACACGAGGCTCGCGTCCGGGGCGAGTGCGAGCGAGAGGGTGAGGCCCTTCGCCGTCGCCGCGTCCCGTGCGGCCGAGATGACCTCGGCCGCGATGCCGCGGAGCTCGAGGTCGGCGGGATTGGGGACCCAGCCCCCGGACTCGATGCGCGAGAGGTCGAGGAGGTCGTCGACGATCCGCTGCATCCGCCGGGTGTTGCCCAGGATCCGTGCGGCGAACTGCTGCATCACGTCGGCCGGCACATCTCCCTCGCTCAGCGTCTCCGCGAAGCCGCCGACGATCGTCAGCGGGGTCCGCAGCTCGTGCGACACGTTCGCGACGAAGTCGCGTCGGACCGCCTCCAGGCGGCGGACACGGGTGAGGTCGAAGAGCGCGAGGACGGCACCGCCCTCGTCGAGCGGGCGGGCCGTCACGTTCAGCGTGCGCCCGGCGATCACCAGCTCGGCATCATCGGTCGTCTCGCCGGCGAAGGCGGCCAGCATGGCATCTCGGAGGACGACGTCGCGGGGCAGGATGTCCACGGGGAAGGGCAGCGGCGCCCGGACGCCCAGGAGGCGGCGGGCCGTCTCGTTGATGCGGACGACCTGCTGCTTCGTGTCCACCGCGATGACCCCTTCGTTGAGCGATTCCGACAACTGGAGCAGCAGGGTCTCGTCCGCCTCGAGGGCCCGGAGGCGCGCGGAGAGCTGTTCGGCCAGCCGGCGTAACGCCACGGCGAGCTCGCCGACCTCCCCGGGCGCGGCCAAGGTCGGGCGCCGCGCGAGGTTGCCGTCGGCGAGCGCCTGGGCGACGTCGCGCAGCTCCTCGACGGGGCGCGAGACCGAGCGCGAGAAGAAGAAGGCGATGATCAGCGCGCCGCCTAACGCCAGGAGCGAGGCCGTGAGGATCCGCGATCGGGCGGACGCGACGACCGCGTCGATGCTGCGGGTCGGGAGCGAGACGCGGGCGACCCCGAGCGTTGGGACGGCGACGGCGACGTACAGCTCCTCCTCGCCCGTCGAGGGGGAGGGCCGTCGGGACATCCCGATCCCGCCGGCGATGGCCGCGGCGATCTCGGGCCGCTCGCGATGGTTCTGGAGCGCACGCAGGGAGTCGCCATCGAATTCCGAGTCGCCGACGACCGTCCCGTCCGATGCGACGAGCGTCACGCGACGATCGAGCGCCTCCCCGGTGCGATTGGCCAGCGCGTCGGGGTCGGCCGGCTCGCGGACCCAGAGGTCGCCGACGAGCCGAGCCTCCCGCGACAGGAAGGTCCGGGCGTCGTCGCTGAGGCGCGCGCCAATCTGCCGATCGACGACGACGATGATCATCGCCGCGAGGAAGCCGACGATGAGCAGCGCGCCGAGGAGCAGTCGTTGGGTGAGTCGCACCGCGGGTCAGGCGCCCGGGGCGCGCAGGCGATACCCGAAACCGCGGACCGTCTCCACGAGCTCGCCGGCCACGCCGAGCTTCGTGCGGAGTCGCTGCACGTGCATGTCGACGGTGCGCGTCTGGATGTCCGGCGCCGCCTCCCAGACCGTCTCGAGGAGGTGCGTTCGCGCCTGCACACGGCCCCGGCGGTCGGCCAGCATCAACAAAAGTTTGTACTCGGTCGGGGTCAGCTCGAGTTCCTCCTCCTCCACCCAGACGCGATGCGCGGAGCGGTCGATTCGAATCGGCCCGATGTGGAGCGAGTCGATCGCCTCGCCACCGGTGCCGACCCGTCGCAGGATGGCCGCGACGCGAAGGACGAGTTCCTGCGGGCTGAATGGCTTCGTCAGGTAGTCGTCGGCGCCGAGCTCGAGGCCGCGGATGCGGTCGGGTTCGTCCTTCCGTGCCGTCAGCATCAACACCGCCACGCCGGCGGTGTCCGGATCCTGTCGCAGGCGGGCGAGCACATCGAACCCACTCATCCCCGGGAGCATCAGGTCGAGGACGACGAGTGCCGGCCGTTCGCGCTTCGCGAGCGCCAGCGCGTCCGGTCCTGACGCGGCCGAGGAGACGCGGTACTTGGCCTTCGCGAGGTGGTAGACCACCAGCGCGACGATGTCCGGCTCGTCATCGACGACCAGAATCCGCTCTGCCTCGGTCGTGCTGGTCGTCATGAGGTCGCTTCGGTGAGGCGTCGGCGGATCGTCGCGACCAGCAGGTCGGTGGCCACGCGATTCTCGCCGCCGTGTGGGATGATCAGGTCGGCGTAGCGCTTGCTCGGCTCGACGAACTGGAGGTGCATCGGCTGGACGGGCGTGAGGTACTGGTCGAGGATCTCCTCGAGCGGACGGCCCCGCACGGCCATGTCGCGGCGAATTCGCCGGACGAGCCGGATGTCCGGGTCCGTGTCGACGAAAACTTTGACGTCGCAGGCGGCGCGGACCCGCTCGTCGACGAGCAGAAGGATGCCGTCGAGCACCACCACATCAGCCGCCTCGATCCGAACGACCTCCGAGGCCCGTCGGTGCGTGACGAAGTCATAGACGGGCTTGTCGATCGGCTCGCCACGGCGCAGGGCGCCGACGTGGTCGGCGAGGAGGTCGAGGTCGAAGGCGTGTGGATGGTCCCAGTTGATGTGGCGCCGCTCGTCCATCGAGTGATGCGGATGGTCGCGGTAGTAGGCGTCCATGTCCACGAACGCGACCCGCGCGTTCGGCAGGGCGTCGGCGACGCGTCGGGCGACGGTCGACTTTCCGGAGCCGGATCCGCCGGCGATGCCAATCAGGAGAGGGGTCACGGCCATCGGGAAGGGG
>CAZGIE010000130.1:0-6052 GCA_964526485.1 uncultured Gemmatimonas sp.
GCTTGTGCGCCACCCGCGGCGCGGTGCTCGGATCGTCGAGGAGGTCGAACGCGTCGCCGGAGAAGGGCTTCGGGGGGGCATGCCGCGTTCCGAGGCGACGACCGGTCGGCCCGGAGACGGAGGGGTTCTCGAGCCCGACGCCGAGTGGCGGGGTGACGGGGCGGGACGCCTTGCGGCGGTCGACGACGGGTGCGGGGGCCGCCGGCTCGGCAGTTGACGGCGTTGCCGCCGGGGCCTCGGCAGGGGATGGCGCGACCTCCGCCGGCGCCTCGAGCACGCGGAGGAGCTCCACGATGGAGCTCTCGCCTCGGCGGACGTGTTCCACGCCGGAGTCCCACAGGGAGAGGAGGCCCGCCTCGCGCGCCGCCTCCGCGATGCGGTCGAGGGGCTCCGCCGACCCGATGCGCCGAGAGACCTCCTCGCTGGCGGCGAGCACCTCCTCGATCGCGAGGCGGCCTCGATACCCGGTCATCGCGCACTCGGCGCACCCCACGGCCCGATGCAACCGGCTCCGATCGGGAAAGAACCGCCGCAGCCGATCGGGGATGTCCTCGGGCGCCGGCGCGCGGCAGGCGGGGCAGAGCCGCCGCATCAGCCGCTGGGCCACGACGCCCTTCAGCGCCGCGGCGATCTTGTACGACTCGACCCCAATGTCGACGAGGCGCGTGACCGCGCTGACCGCGTCGTTGGTGTGCAGCGTGCTCAGGACGAGGTGCCCCGTCAGCGCGGCCTGCACGGCGATCGTCGCCGTCTCGTGGTCGCGGATCTCACCGACGAGGATGACATCGGGGTCCTGCCGGAGGATCGACCGGAGGGCGGCCGGGAAGGTCAGGCCCGCCTTCTCGTTGACCTGCACCTGCACGATCCCCTGCAACCGATACTCGACCGGGTCCTCGACCGTCACGATGTTGACGCCGCGCGCCTGGACGGCGCGGAGCATCGAGTAGAGCGTGGTCGTCTTCCCCGAGCCCGTCGGCCCGGTCACGAGGACGATTCCCTCGCGCGCGTCGAGGAGCGCGTCGATGCGCGCCCGCTCCTCGTCGAGCAACCCGAGGCTGTCGAGCGAGAGCACGGTGGAGCGCTGGTCGAGGATCCGGATGACGACCTTCTCGCCCTGCGCCGAGGGGAGGGTGGAGACGCGAAGATCGACACGATTGCCGCCGACCGCGACGCGCGCGCGCCCGTCCTGTGGGCGAAGCCGGTCCGCGATATCGAGCTGCGCCATGATCTTGATGCGCGAGGCGAGCGGCACCTTCGCCGCCTTCGGGAGCACCATCACCTGCCGCAGCACGCCGTCGATGCGATACCGCACCGACACCCCCGACTCCTCGGGCTCGAGGTGGATGTCGGACGCCCGGGAGCGGATCCCCTCCGCGATGATGCGGTCCACGAGCTGGATGACGGGCCGATCGCCCGACCGGTCGACGCCGATGTCGAGCTCGGAGTCCTCGGCCGCCTCGTCGATCGCCTGCACCTCGTAGCTACCGGTCATGCTGGAGACGATCTCCTCCAGCACATCGCGCTCGACATAGGTGGATTCCAGATGTTTCGCGAGTTCACGCGGCGACGCGACGAGGAGCCGGACCTGCCGCCCGAGGGCGAAGGCGATCGCCCGCTCGCAGTCGAGGTCGAGGGGGTCCGCGGTGGCGAGATCGACGGTCGAATCCGAGACGGCGATCGCCAAGACCAGGTACTTCCGCGCGAGGCCCTCGGGGAGGAAGTCCTTCGCGCGCGGGTCGATGGCCGTGAGGTCGGCGCGCTTGAGCCGATACCGGGCCGCCACCGCGTCGGCGATCTCCCCGTCCGAGAACCAGCGCCGCTCGAGGAGGGCCTCCCAGATGCTCGGCACCTCGGCCGCCCGAAGCGCCTGCAGCTCCTCGGGCGTCAGGCGGTCCGCAAGCGCCCCGAGGACCCACTCATCGCGCGCCGCCTGTCCGCCATTCGCCATCGTCCCGTGATCCTCACGTCAGAGTCAGATGCAATCTACGTCATCCGCGACGCCTGACTACCACCGATCCGGCCTCAGAGCACCGACCTCAGAGCACCGGCCACAGATCACGACGGAGGTCGATGCTCAGGCGCCAGGCACCGCCGTGGACGGGCCGCGCGACATCGACGCGCAGCAGGTCAAAGAGACCGATGATCCCCACGCCGACGGCGGGCTCCCGTCGCCAGGCGGCGCGGTCCGTCGCGAGGACGACCGCCTCGTGCCAGTACGGCGCGATCGTCAGCGTCGTCGGGACGCTGCCGAACCGTCCGAGGGCGAGCCGTCCCGCCGGAAGGGTGCGCTGCCACTCGAGGCGTTGGGCCACCCCCGCCGTCCCGCGCAGTGAGTGGAAGGCATGCCCCGGAGCGGTCAGCGGACCGCCGAAGAGGACACCGAGCTGCGTGGGGACGTCGCCGGCGGTGGTGGCGATGCCGATCGTGCGGGCGACGACGGTACCCCGTCCGAGCGGACGGCGCCCCTCAACCTCGAGCTCGACCCGCCCGAAGCGCGTCGCCGCCCCCCCCGTCGTGGCGACCGCCCGTGCGACCGTGCCGGCGACACGGCCCATCCACTGCGGCGCGGCCGGATCGGCGGCCTCCGCGCGCGACCACCGGACGGTGGCGCGCGTGAGGGTCACGGGATCGACAGCGAGCGTCGGCTCGTAGCGCCCGGTGGCGGGGACGGCGTTCACGGCGAGGGCCGCGTGGCGCTCCCGACCGAGCTCACCCTCCCAGCGGCGGCGCCCCGCCGGGGCGGACAGCCAACGCACCGCCCCGCCCTCCACCCGATACGGGTCGGTCCAGTCGCTCCCGAACTCCTGGGCGGCGATCGAATTCCGCAGCCCGCTGACCTCGGGGATGCCCCCCGCCTCGGCGAAGTCGACGAACCCCTCGAGTTCGAGCCGCGCATCACGCGCCGAGCGCCACCCGATGGCGGCACGCCCCTTCCAGTCGTAATCCGAGAGGCCATAGCGCCCGAGCGCCGAGACCCCCACGCCGCCGCCGAGGAGGTGGGAGAGGCCACCGCCGAGGGCGAGCCCCTCGACGCGATTGACGCGGACGAGATCGGAGACCCGTCGGGCCGCCGGTCGGGTGAGTCGTGTCCGGGTCAGCACGGCGGCACGGACAAGGGCGCGCGCCTCCTCCTGCACCTGACGCACCTCCTCGGCATCGAGCGCCCGCACCTCCTCAGGGAGGGCGTCGAGGATGGCCCCCTCGAACGGGTAGGCGCGCTGCTCGCGCCGCGGCGCCTCGGTGATCTCCGGACCGGCGAAGCGTTCGGGCGCGGGGGACCGATTGGTCTCCACGCAGCAGATCTCCCACCGCCCCCGGATGATCCCCCGGGCAGGGAAGTCCATCCAGGTCGCGGTGCGCCGGATCTCGATCTCCTGCCGCCGCGGGAGCCAGAAGCGGCCGTCGACGAGACTGTTCTCGAGGATGACGGAGACGTCCTCGAGCTGCGGGTCCTTGAGCGCGGCGCGGGTGAAGGAGAGGGTCATCCGCACGACGGCGGCAGTACCGCGATCGAGATACACGGCGCCGACCGCGGCAGGACGCGTCGGATCGCGGGGCCGCAGCTCGACGACGATGACGTCGATGGCGCGCGTGCCGGCCCGGATGGCGAGGGAGTCGCTGACGCGGAACTCGTAGGTCGCCATCCCCTCGGGGGACAGGGGGTGCGGGACGTCGCGGACCTCGTCGCCGTCCCCGAGTCGGATGATGGCGGGAAAGTCGTTCTGGACGATGCCGAGGTGGTCGCGATGGTACTGCATATCGCTGGGCAGCAGGAGCGTGTCTCGCCGGCCCACGACGCGCTGGACGCTCCGATTCGGCGCCTGCCAGAGGAGGTCCACCATCAATTCGTCGGACTTGATGACGGCGGGCGGCAAAGGGAATCCGTCGCCGAGCTGGGCGAGGAAAGTCACGAAGCCGTGGGCGCGGGCGGAATAATCCCGGAGGGCCGAATCGGCGAGCTGCGCCCCGCGCCGGGCGACCGCGGCACGGACGAGGGTGAGAGCGGCGGGGTCGTCCCAGCCCGCCTGCGCGAACGCGGGCATCGGCCCGAGCAGGGCGGTGGCGAGGAGGAGGGACCGGACGCGCGCGGACAGCGGCATACCGGGGAATCTCACCCAGCGTCGGCGGCACGGACAACCGTCGCATCCCCCTCGCGGGGAGGGCATATTTCGCCGATGTCCTTGCGACTCGTCGGGGTGTCCACCACACAGCGCTGCGAACTCGGCGACCGCGATGTCGTGGTCGTCGGCCGAGCGGTCACGAACGACCTCACCGTCGTCGACGGCACCGTCTCGCGCCAGCACGCCGAGCTCCGCGTCACCGCGCAGGGACTCGAGGTGCGCGATCTGGGGTCGAGCAACGGGACCTTCGTGAACGGGGCCCCGGTGCAGACCGGGGTCGCGCAGGTCGGGGACGAGGTCATGTTCGGGAAGGTCGCGTTCCGGGTGGAGGCAATGCCGGTGGCGCCGGTCCCCGCGGCGGCCCCGGTCCCCCCGGTGCGGGCGCTCCACGCCACTCCGATGGCCGGCCCGGCAGCGGGGGGGATGGCGCCGCCGCCGGTGGGCGGCACGATCGTCCGCCAGATCCCAAAGGCCGGCACGGCGGTGCTCGCCGCGCCGGGCCCCGCCGACGCCGGTGGCGACCGGCGGCAGAACGACCGTCGTCGTCTCGACATCCTGCTCGAGGTGTCCAAGGGGCTCGGCAAGTCGGTGGACATCGACGCGCTGCTCGAGAAGATCGTCGAGTACGCGTTCCAGGTGCTCGAGACGGACCGCTGCGCGATCCTCCTGACGGATGATGCGGGGGAGCTCGTGCCGAAGCTCTCACGTGACCGCCGCGGCGCCGACGCGCCGGGGGCGGTACCGCAATCGATCGCGCGGACGGCGGTCGAGCAGCAAGTGGCCATCCTCTCCGACGACGCCGCCCAGGACCAGCGCTTCACCGGGCAGTCGATCGTGATGCAGAAGGTGCGGTCGGCGATGTGCGTCCCGCTGGTGAGCAGCGAGATGCGGGTGCTCGGCATCCTGTACGTCGACAACTTCTCGATCCGGACGTTCGGCGAGGCCGACCTCGACTTTCTCATCGCGTTCGCGGGACTGGCCTCGGTGGCGCTCGAGAACGGGCAGCTCGCGGACCGCATCCGACGCGAGGCGCTCGCGCGGAGCAACTTCGAGCGCTTCTTCACGCCCGCCCTCGCGGCGCGCATCGCGTCGAGCCCCGACGCGGTGAAGCTCGGCGGCGACAAGCGGCGCGTAGCGGTGCTCTTCAGCGACATCCGCGGCTTTACGGCGCTGTCGGAGACGATGAACCCCGACACGATGGCGCGGCTCCTGACGGAGTACTTCACCGAGATGGTGGAGTGCGTGTTCCGGCACGGGGGGACGCTCGACAAGTTCATCGGCGACGCGGTGATGGCGCAGTGGGGCGCGCCGATCGGCGACGCGGACGACTGCGACAAGGCGATGCGGGCCGCGCTCGACATGATGACGGAGCTCGACGCCCTGAACGCGCGGTGGCGGGCCGAGCAGCGCCCCACCCTCGAGATCGGGATCGGACTGAACGTCGGCGACGTCTTCGCCGGGAACATCGGGAGCGATCGTCGCCTCGAGTACACCGTCATCGGCGACTCCGTGAACGTGTCGAGCCGGCTCTGCGGCGCGGCCGGGCCGGGGGAGATCCTGATCTCCGAGATGTTCCGGGACGCGCTCTCGTCGCCGCCCGCGCTCGAGGCCCTCCCGCCGATGGAACTCAAGGGGAAGAGCCAGCCGCTCCCGGTCTTCCGCGTGCAGCGGTGACGCCGGCCGGCGTGGTCGCGCCCGCCGGGTACGAGCAGCTCGCGATCGGGGGGATCACCGCGGTCGCGCGGACGGGGGCCGTCGCCGGGGTGCGCGCGGCGCTGCGCGTCGCGCCGACCCTGCATGCGTGGGCCGCGACCGCCCCGGAGGCGCAGGCCTTCATGGGCCGTGGCACCGCGTGGGGGGCCACCCTGCCCTGCGGCTCGACGGAGGTCGTCGTCCGGCGCTCGCGCCACGGAGGGCTCCTCGGTCCGCTG
>CAZGIE010000131.1:0-6040 GCA_964526485.1 uncultured Gemmatimonas sp.
GGCCGCGTCGCAGGCCGGGATCCCTCCCGAGAATCTCTGGGGCCACGACGTCATCGCCGACGCGATGGCCGAGGCCGGTTACGCCGCGATCACGATGACGGAGGCTGGCGGGCCAATCCTCGACGGGTTCCAAGCGTTCGCGCGGCGGTCGCGCAGCGTGTGGCTACGCCGGCCACGGACTGGCGGATGGCACGCACTCGCGACGGCGTGGCTGCTCGGGCGCATACGGCCGGGGCTGACGATGGTGTGTATCGGCGCCCGGGTGCGCTGAGCCAGCTCAGCGGATCGCCGGAATCGGATACGCCGGACGGAGCGCGGTCAGGTAGTCGCCGAAGAGCCCCCTGGTGGCGGCGAACTCCTCGCGCACCTTTGCGCGGAACGCGGCGTCGGTGGCGAAGTCGTGCAGCAGCGCGGCCATCGCCATCGCGTCGATGCGGAAGCCGGTGTGCCCGATGTCATTGAGCGCGTCGGCCTCCATCTCGTACGTATGGAAGCCACCGCTCGAGGTGTAGGCGCTGAATCCGACGCCCGGGAGGTCGCGGGAGACGGAGCCCGTCTCCTCCCATCCCTGCGGCTTCTGCGGCTCCTCCTTCACCCGCGTGGCGCCGTACTTCTTGAGATACGCGAAGGCGACCTCGTTGAGCGCGCCGACGGAGATCCCGTCGCGCATGCTGCCGTAGGGCTCGATGCTGACGCGCGTCCCCGTGGCAAGCGCGGCCGCACGCGCGGCATCATCGACCATCTGCCGCACCTGCGCCAGGTAGACCTCGTCGGGATACCGGATGTAGAAGTCGGCCACCGCGCGGTCGGGAACGACGTTCGGCGCCTTCCCACCCTCGCTGATGATGCCCTGGATGCGCGCCTCGGGGCGGATGTTCTTCCGGATCCCATCGACGTTCGTGAAGAAGCGCACCACGGCGGTGAGGGCGTCGCGGCCCTCCCACGGCATCATCTGGTGCGCGGGGGCGCCGGTGAAGACGTACTTCACGCCGTCGATGTTGAGGCAGCAGGAGCCGAAGCCGGGGGCGGGGCGTTGCGTGTCGGTGCTCGAGTGGGACCGCACGGCGATGTCGAGGCCGTTGAAGACGCCGCGCTCGTGCATCACCGTCTTCGACGGCGGGGGCATCATCTCCTCAGCCGGGGTCCCGATGACCGTGACGGTGCCGGGGGTGCCGGTGCGCGTCAGGAACTCGGCGACCGCGACGGCGGCGGCGAGGCCAATCGGACCCTGGGTGCTGTGCTGGTCGCCGTGATAGTCGCGCACGGTGCCACGGAGCGCGTCGTACTCGATGATGACCCCGAGGTTCGGCCCCGGGGTGCCCTTGCGGTAGGTGGCGGTGAAGGCGGTGGGGAGGTCCGCGACGCCGACGGTGACGTCGAAGTCGTGAGCGCGGAGCCAGGTCACGAGCACCTCGACCGACCGCCGCTCCTGGAAGCCGATCTCCGGGTGCCGGGTGATGTCGTCGGCCATCGCCTGCAGTTCCGACTCCCAGAGCTGCCGGGCCCGCTCGACGACGGCGTCACGAGTGGCGCTGCGCGCGGTGGTCAGGCGCCGGGCCAGTCCGGCAGCGTCGATGCTGGTGCGGAGCTCCCCGAGGCGGCGAACGACGTCGGCGGCGGCGGCGCGCTGGGTGGGGGTCTCCTGCGCCGTCCCGGCGAGCGGGGCGAGGAGGGCGACAGAGGCGAGGACGCGACGGAGGCGCATAGGAAATCCGTGAGGGGGGCAGCGAACGCCCGGTCGGATGGAGCGGGTCGGCTACGCGAGATCGACGGTGAAGCGGACGTCGAGGCCATCGCTCTCCGTGACCGGCTCCGCGAGGACCTTCACCGCGACGCCGAACTGACGCGCCGACCCGGTGATGAGCCCCTCGGAGAGATGGCCCATCCGCCGCGGGCTCGTATAGCGGATCACGAGGCGGGACGGGGTCCGCGACTCGGTGCGGAAGGTCGGGAGCTCCGCGTCGGGATAGAGCTTCCGGACCTCAATGTGGATATGTGCCTCGATGCTCTCGAGGAAGTCGAAGAGGTTGGCGGCACGCCGGAAGAAGTCGGGGAAGTCGTGCGCGAAGGTATCGCTCAGCCGCTCGCCGAAGGCCCGGACGAGCGCGTCGGCGGGGACACCGGTCCGCTCAGCGAGGGACCCGACCATCGCCACCATCTCGGTGTGGCTGTAGGTACCGACGGCCGTATAGGCGCCGCCGCTCGGGAGTTCGCTCGCCTCGATGATGTCGTCGGCCATGTCGGGGCCGAACGTCTCGGTGACGAAATCGAGGAAGTGCGTGAAGACCATGCCTTTCATGCCCGTAACGTTACCCGGTTGTGTGGGTCGCGCTATACTGCACTCTGAGATGTCCACCGCCGCACCCAGATCCCCGGCGACCCCGCCGACCCTGCTCGTCGTCGACGACTCCCTGTCGGCGCGGGAGGTGCTACGCGGGCTGTTCGCGCCCACCTGCCATGTCCTCGAGGCGGGGACGGGGGAGGAGGCACTGCGCCTCGCCGCCGCGGAGTCGGTGGACCTCGTCCTCCTCGACGTCGTCCTTCCCGACTTCGATGGACTGACCGTGGCCCGCCGGCTCCGCGCGCTCCACCCCGAAGCCCACCTTCCGATCCTGCTGGTGACGGCGTTCGCGGAGCGGGAGGCGCGCCTCGCGGGGCTGGCCGCGGGGGTGGACGATTTCCTCGCGAAGCCGATCGACCTGGGCGAGGTGGAGCTCCGGGTGCGAGCCTTCCTGCGTTCGCGGGCACTCTGGGTGGAGCGCGAGGCGCTCCGGCGCGCGCTCGCGGAGGTGGACGCGCGGAAGGATGCGCTGGCGGCGATCCTGGTGCACGACCTCCGGAACCCGCTGGCGGGGCTCCTCGCGAACCTCAAACTGCTCGAGTTCGAGTCGCTCACGCCGGACATGAAGGAATCGGTGGATGGGGCGACAGCCGCAGCCGACCGGTTGAAGGCGCTGATCGACGATCTGCTCGAGGTGCGGGGGCTGGAGGCCGGGGTGCTGCGCGCCGTGCGCGCGCCGACGCCGCTCCGGCCCCTCGTCGAGGCGGTGGTCACGGAGCTCACACCGGTGGCGATCGCACAGGGGCTCTCGCTCGCGGCCGACGCGGTGGACGACGTGACCGTCGAGCTCGACGGCGACCTCGTGCGCCGCGCGCTCGCGAACCTCGTGGCGAACGCGCTCCGCTACGCGCCTGACGGCGACGTGGTGCGGGTGGGCGCCACCGCGGACGCGACCGCAGTGACCTGCACCGTGCGCGATCGGAGCACAGGCCTCCCGGAGTCCGAGGCGCCGCTCCTCTTCGGGCGCTTCGGCGCGATCGAGCTGCGCCGGCGCGGCGCCCGGCACGACATCGGCCTCGGCCTGCACCTCGCGCGGCTCGTCGCGGAGGCGCACGGTGGCCATCCGACCCTCACCGTGGACGCCGAGGGAACGACCCTCGGGCTCCGCCTCCCCCGGTCCCCGTCCGCATGAGCGACCAGCTCGCCCCCGCCCGCCTCCGCGTCCTCCTGGTGGACGACGACCGGCCGATGCGCACCGCGCTCGCCCGGCTCCTCGAGCACGCGGGGTTCGCACCGTTGACCGCCGGCTCCGTCGACGAGGCGCGAAAGGTGCTCGCCGAGGAGACGGTTGACGTCATCGTGAGCGACATCAATATGCCGGGCTCCTCGGGGCTCCAGTTCCTGGCGGAGGTGCGGGACCGGGACGCGAGTCTGCCGTTCATCCTGATGACGGCGGCGCCCCAGCTCGAGTCCGCGGTCCTCGCCGTGAACCTCGGCGCGTTCCGCTACCTGATGAAGCCGGTGGACCTCGCGGAGCTCGAGGCGACGGTGCGGAAGGCAGGGCTCGCGCGGTCGTTCGCGCGCCTGCAGAAGGAGGCGCTCGACGCCGTGCGCTCAGAGGACGCGGCGCGTACGACAGCCAGTCGCTTGATAGACGCAGCGATGGCGGGGCTCTGGATGGCGTGGCAGCCGATCACAAGCCATCACGGCACGCAGCTCTTCGCGTTCGAGGCACTCCTCCGCTCCGACGAGCCGCAACTCTCGCAGCCGGAGGTCTTCGTCACCGCCGCTCAGCGGATCGAGCGGGGCCGCGAGCTGTCGCGACGGATCCGGGGTCGCGTGGCAGAGAGCATCCCGTCGTTCCCGGATGGTGCGCTCGCGCTGGTCAACATCGTGGCGGACGACCTCGCGGACCCCGACCTCGTCGATCCGGCGGCGCCGCTCTCCGCCTACGCCTCCCGCGTGGTGCTTGAGATCACCGAGCGGACGAAGCTCGACGCCTCCCTCAACCTGCCGGCGCGCGTGAAGCAGCTCCGTGACATGGGCTACCGGCTGGCGGTGGACGACCTCGGCGCGGGGTACTCGGGCCTCTCGTCGATCACGCAGCTTGAGCCGAGCATCGTGAAGCTCGACATGTCGCTCATCCGCGACATTCACGAATCGATGACGCGCCGGGCGGTGGTGGCGTCGATGGTGATCCTCTGCCAGTCGATGGACATCCAGATCATCGCCGAGGGCGTGGAGAAACCCGAGGAGGCGTCGGCGCTCTGGGACCTCGGGATCGAGCTGACGCAGGGGTATCTCTTCGGCCGGCCGCACCGCGAGATCCGCTGGCGCCCCGTCGGGTCAGACTGAGGCCGGCGGCGCGTCGAGGGCGGCGCGCACCTTCTCCGCGAGCTGGGCGGTGGTGAAGGGCTTGTCGACAACGAGGGCGGACTCGGCGGCGAGCCGCCCCCGCAGCGCGGGGTCGTCGATGAACCCGCTCATGAAGAGGACGCGAAGGCCGGGGCGGCGCGCGCGGAGCTGATCGGCGACCTCGATGCCGGAGAGGTCGGGCATCCGGATGTCGGTCAGGAGCAGATCGAGGCGCCCCGCGGCCTCACCGAGCGCCACGGCCTGCTCGCCGCGCCGCGCCTCGAGCACCTCATAGCCGAGCGACTTGAGCACCCGGCAGACAAGCTTGCGCACGCCATCCTCGTCCTCAGCGACGAGGATGCACTCCGTCCCGCGAATGGAGGTGTCGCCAGCCGCCCCGCTTCCGGAGGGCCGCCGCGCGGGCGCGCTGACCTGCGGGAGATGGATGGTGAAGCGCGTCCCCTGCCCCTCGACGCTCTGCACCCGGATGGCGCCCTGCGCCTGGGACACCACACCGTACACCGTCGCGAGGCCGAGGCCGGTGCCGTGGCCTGCGGGCTTGGTGGTGAAGAAGGGCTCAAAGATGCGGGCGAGGACCGTGGGGGACATCCCAACCCCGGTGTCGCTGACGACAAGTCGAATGTAGGGACCCGGGGTGAGATCGACCCGTGCCGCGGCGGCGGCATCGAGCTGCTCGATGTCGACGGCGATGCGGAAGGTGCCGCCGGCCGGCATCGCATCGCGGGCGTTGACCGCGAGGTTGAAGAGGAGCTGGTCGAGCGCGCCGGGATCGATGCGCACGTGGACCTCGTCGGCGGGGAGGTCGAGCGCGACCGTGATGCGCTCGGTCAGCAGCCGCCCGAAGAGCACACTCGCCTGACGGATCGCCTCGCCGAACTCGACCACTCGCGGCTCGACGATCGTGCGCCGACTGAAGGCGAGGAGCTTCCGCGTCAGGTCGGAACCGCGTTTCACGGCGGCGAGGAGCTCGTCGAGCATTCCGACGCGCTCCGGCATCCCGGCGAGGTCGGCTCGGAGGACCTCCGTGATCCCGGTGACGACCGTCAGCAGATTGTTGAAGTCGTGCGCCACGCCGCCGGCGAGGAGCCCCACCGCCTCCATCTTCTGCGACTGGCGGAGCTGCTCCTCGACGCGCCGCATCTCGGTGATGTCGAGCCCGGCGCCGATGAGCCGGACCACGCGCCCCTCGGCGTCCGTGATGGGGGCGATGGTCCGGCGGTACCAGCGGAGCTCCCCCGCCTTCGTGGTGAACGACTCGTCAAACTCGACGGGGGTCCCGGTCGCCGCGACCTGCCGGATGAGCGCATCCCGCTCGGCGATGACCGCCTCGGGCAGCCCTCGGCGCGTGCCGTACTCGCGGTTGCTCTTCCCGATGATCCATTC
>CAZGIE010000132.1:0-5863 GCA_964526485.1 uncultured Gemmatimonas sp.
CGGCCGCTCGCGGCCTGACCGCACCGGCGGCGGCCGGCGTCGTGCTCGCGACGAGCATCGCCGTCGCCGACGCGTTCATCGCGGCCTGGGGCTACAAGTACCGGGACGTCACCATCCGGCCGCGCACCTACATCCGTCGAGTGATCGACCCGCGGTGGGAGCCCGCCATCCCGACGCCGCCCTTTCCGGAACACCCGGCGGGCCATGCGACGCAGTCCGCCGCCGCGGCGGCGGTGCTCGCGGCGCGTCTGGGGGACGTTCCCTTCGTCGACAGCACCAGCGTGGCGCTCGGCCATCCGCCGCGGCGCTATCCGAGCTTCACCGCCGCCGCGGAGGAGGCCGCCGTCTCGCGCCTCTATGGCGGCATCCATTTCCCGACCGGGAACGACGCCGGTCGTGCGCTCGGCGTCTGCGTCGGGCGGACGGTCGCCGCCCGGGGCATCGGAGGGATCGCATGACCCATCGTCCGCTCGCAATGGCCCCACGCTCGCCTCGCGGGGCCGTCATGCGCGCCGTGCTCATCGCCCTCATCTCCCTCGGCTCCCTCGCTGCGTGCGGCCCCGGGGAGCCCGGGCCATGGCAGGAGGCGGGGACGCATCGGTGGCGCACGCTCGACGTCCGCGGCGGCGCCGCCCGTTTCACCTCCGTTGCGCGGCGGGCGGGGATCGACTTCACCAACACCGTGAGCGACACCGCGCTCGTCGGGAATCGGATGCTTGCGCAGGGGGCCGGCATCGCTCTCGGCGACGTGGACGGTGACGGTCGCGTCGACGTCTTCCTCGGCCGGACCGAGGGCTGCAGCGCCCTCTACCGGAACCTCGGTGGGTGGCGCTTCGAGGACGTGACGGCCGTGGCCGGGGTCGGCGCGTGCGACCGGCACACGAGCGCCGTCGCGCTCGTCGACCTCGACGGTGACGCCGACCTCGATCTTCTCCTGCTCGCGACGACGGGTCCGAACGCCATCTTCGTCAACGACGGTCGGGGACGGTTCACCGAGCGCCGCGACCTCGGGCTGGACCCGGTCGGGCGGGGCGGGGCGGGGATCACCGTCGCCGACGTGGATGGTGACGGCTGGCTCGAGGTCTACGTCGCGAACTACAAGGCGTACACCATCGACGATTCGGTGCCGCCGCAGCGCCGCGCGTTCAATCAGATGGTGCGCGAGGTCGCGCCGGGGCGCTGGGAGGTCGTGCCCGAGCACCAGCGCGAGTACAAGGTCGTCTATCGCCCCGACATCGGCGGCCTGCGCATGACGCAGCGCGCCACCCCGGACGCGTTCTATCGCAACGTCCGCGGCGCCCTCGTCGCGGAGTCGCCGCTGGGCGGACGCTTCCTCGACACGGCGGGCCGGCCGCTCGCGGAGCCGGAGGAGTCGTTCACGCTCGCGGCGCGCTTCGGTGACCTCGACGGCGACGGGGCCCCGGAGCTGTACGTCGCCAACGACTTCGAGGATCCCGACATCCTCTGGCGCAACGATGGGCGCGGCACCTTCCGGATGGCCGACTGGCGCGCCCTCCGGCAGCAGAGCAACGCCTCGATGTCCATCGAGGCGGGCGATATCGACGGCGACGGGCGGCCGGATCTGTTCGTCTCCGACATGTTGTCCGCCGATTCGCGGCGTCGCCGCACGCAGATCCCGACGCACACCGCGCTGCGGAAGACGCCCGGCGATGCGGCGACGGTCCTGCAGCAGCAGAAGAACTCGCTCTACCTGAATCGTGGCGATGGCACCTTCGCGGAGGCCGCCTACGCGTACGGCGTCGAGGCGAGCGGATGGACCTGGGGCTCCCACCTGGTGGACGTGGACCTCGATGGGTGGCAGGACCTCCTCGTCGTGAACGGGCATCTCTGGGACCTCATGGACGCCGACGTCCAGGAGGGGTTGCAGAACCGGCTCAACGAGGTGCCGTGGCAGCGGCTGCGCTGGGAGTTCCCGCGCCTCGCGCTTCAGAACCTCGCCTTCCGGAACGCCGAGGGCCGCGGCTTCGTCCCGATGGGTCCGGCGTGGCGCTTCGGCACCGCGCCCGACGTCTCCCACGCGATCGCCTCGGCCGACCTCGATGGCGACGGCGATCGGGATGTCGTCATCAACCGGCTCGACGCGCCCGCGCTCGTGCTGCGCAACGACGCCGATGCGCCACGTCTCGCGGTGCGCCTCGTCGGCGCCGCCCCGAACACGCGCGCCATCGGCGCGACCGTCCGGCTCACCGCGCCGGGGCTGCCGCCGCAGGTGCGCGAGGTCGTCGCCGGCGGGCTCTACCTCTCCCACGCGGACGAGCAGCTGACCTTCGCGATGGGGACGGCGGAGGCCGCGCGCCTCGAGGTGACGTGGCGGGATGGGACGCGCACGACGATCGACGACATCCGTCCCGACCGCGAGTATGAGGTCCGTCAAGCGGGTGCGCGTCCGGTCGCCCCGGCGGCCCCGTCCGCCGACCGGCCCCTCTTCGTCGACGCCACCGACGAGCTCGGTGGGCACCGGCACTTGGAGAGCGACTTCGACGAGTGGAGTCGACAGTTCCTCATCGCCAACTCGCTCGCGGAGCTCGGCCCGGGTGTCTCCTGGTATGACATCGACCGCGATGGGGACGAGGATCTGTTGGTGGGCGCGGCGCGCGCCCGGCAGATGGGCGTCTTCCGAAACGACGGGGGACGACTCTCGCGGCGCCGCACCGAGGGCCCGATCGCTCGCACCGACCAGACGACGATCCTCGGGATGACCGATTCCGCCGGGACGCGGCTCCTGGTCGGGATGTCGAACTGGGAGGCGATCCCCGTGCAGGCGGCGGTGGCCGTCGCGGCGGATGCGCGCGGCGTCTCCACCGCCACGCTGCCGCTCCTCCCGCTGCGTGATCCCGCGACGGGGCCGATGGCGCTGGCCGACGTGGACGGCGATGGCGACCTCGATCTCTTCGTGGGTGGACGCGCCATCGCAGGGCGGTATCCCGAGCCCACGAACTCGGTGATCTATCGGAACACGGGGGGGCGCTTCACGATCGACACCGCCCGCACGGCCGTGCTTCGCGAGGTGGGGATGGTCTCCGCCGCGCTCTTCGCCGATGTGGTCGGCGACGCATCGCCCGATCTGGTGCTCGCGCTCGAGTGGGGGCCGCTCAAGATCTTCCGCGGGAGCCGCGCCGGCCTCACGCTCGATTCCCTCCCGGGGCTCGAGCCGACGAGCCGGTGGATCGGGCTCGCGACGGGCGACCTCGACGGCGACGGTCGGCTCGACCTGCTCGCCACGAGTTGGGGGCGGAACGGGCCGCTCCGCGGGGATTCGACGCATGCGCTCGCGATGGTCTACGGCCGGCTCGGGATGGAAGGGGACGTGCAGCCGATCCTCGCGGCCTACGATCCGCGCCTGCGCGGGTACGCGCCGATGAACAGCTACCCGCGCGTGCGGGAGGCCGTCGCCGGGGCGGTCGAGCGTGTCCCCACCTTCCGCGCGTTCGCCGATTCGACCCTGGATGGCCTGCTCGGGCCCGATCGTGTCCTCGCGACGGTCCTCCGGGCGACGACGATGGAGCACACCGTGTTCCTGAATCGCGGGGACCGCGTCGAGGCCCACCCGCTCCCGGACGTCGCGCAGCTCGCCCCGGCCTCCGGGGTGGCGATCGCGGACCTCGACGGCGATGGCCGCGAGGACGTGGTCCTCTCGCAGAACTTCTATCCCACCGCGCTCGGGATGCCGCGGCTCGATGCGGGGCGCGGCCTCGTCCTCCTCGGTGATGGGCGCGGGGCGTTGCGTCCGCTCACCGGCGCCGCGTCCGGGGTCGTCGTCTACGGCGATCAGCGCGGCCTCGCGCTCGCCGACTATGACGCGGATGGGCGCCTCGACCTCGCCCTCGCGCAGAACGGAGATGCGACACGCCTCTTCCGGAACGCCACGGCGCAGCCGGGGCTGCGGGTGCGACTCGTGGGTCCGTCGGCGAATCCCGACGCCGTCGGTGCGCAGGTGCGTCTCGAGTTCGCCGACGGACTCGGCCCTGTGCGCGAGGTGCAGGCGGGGAGCGGCTACTGGTCGCAGCAGGGGGCGGTGCAGCTCCTGGGCGCGCCGCGGCGGCCCGTGGCCGTCCGGGTGCGTTGGCCCGACGGGCATACCACGCGCACCGCGGTCCCCGAGGGGGCGCGTGAGGTGCGTCTCACGCCCTGACCGTCACGCCCACGCCCACCCGGTGCAACGCATCGCACGGCGGGGCGGGCGGTCACCCCGGCGGGCGCGACCAGAGGACGATCGTGCCGCAGCGCTCCGTCCCCGCGCCGCTGGACGAGAACTGGAAGGGGACCGTTGCGATCGTCGCGTAGAGCTCGATCCCCTCGACGGTGGACGCGGGGACGTCGTCGAGTTCCATCCCCCGGGCCCGCTGCCCGTCGATCCAGAGGTCGGGGACGCACCGCCGTTGCCGGCCGCTCGCGACGCCGAAGCGCACGCCGTATCCACCGGAAGGGGTCCGCACGAGGGTGAGGCCGCGTCGGCCGCGGAGGACATCGCTCAGGCGGTTCGTCTGACGGCGGTCGATCTCCTCGCGGGTCACGAAGGTGCCCAGGCCGCGGGCGCGTCGCTCGTCGAAGCCGCCGAGCCCGAGCGGGGAGCGGAGATCGACGCCCCGGACGCGGACCTCCCCGAGGGCCAGCGCGGTCTGTTCCATCCGTACCACGATGGTGTCGCCGCGGAGATGGTTCGAGCGCAGGGTGACCGCGATCGGCTCGTAGCCGAGGTGCCGGAGCAGGAGGGTGAGGGTGTCGCGCCGCACGATCCGCAGGCGGAAGCGGCCCTCGGCGTCGGTCCGGACCCGCTGGCCCGCCCCCTCCACCTCGACGTCGACGAGCGCGGCGCCGTCGACGCGTTGCACGAGGCCGACGAGGGGGCGTGCCTCGGCGCGCGGCGTCGGGTCCTGGGCGGAGAGAACGCTGTCAGCCATCAGCAGGGCGGTCAGCATCGACGCCAAGCGGGGTCGGCCGGGAAGCGCGGGGTGGCGGGGCGATGGCGGGTTCACAGGTGAACAATAGGTGGCGGTCCACCGGCGGTTGCAGCGGACGGCGCCATTGATGTGATAATTGTCACAGAACACCGCCGCCGGCAAAATGTTCCGAGGCGGCTCTTGCGAGGCTTGTTGCGAGAGCGTTAGGCTTGGCTCACCCGTCTCCCGGCTCCCCGGGGGACACGTCGTCGTATTACCCGTCGTGCAGGTGCGGCGGGCGCAGGCAGGCGATGGCGCGCGAGCTCGCGTCCATCCGTCGGAAACCCCCTTCACTGAGGTATGCTCATGCTGGGACGGAACGGGATTCGGAGGCTCTCCGCCTCCATCCTCGCGTTGGTCGTCTCGCTCGCCTCGGCCACGGTCGCGTCCGCGCAGGCGGGTGCGACCATCACGGGCCGTGTGACGAGCGAGGCCGGTCAGCCGCTGTATGGTGCGAACATCACCATCGAGGCGCTCACGATCTCCGTGGGCACGAACGAGGAAGGTCGCTACACCATGACGATCCCGGGCGCGCGTGCGCGCGGGCAGCAGGTCGTCCTCCGGGCGCGGGCCATCGGCTACGTGCCGGTTGTGAAGACCATCACCGTCTCCGCGGGTGCGCAGTCGCATGACTTCGCGCTCAAGCAGGACGTGAACCGCCTCAGCCAGGTCGTCGTGACCGGCGTGACGGGCGCGACCGAAGTGAAGAAGCTGCCGTTCACCGTGGCGCAGGTGACGGCGGAGGACATGCCGGTCCCCGGCTCCAACCCGCTCGCGCAGCTGCAGGGCAAGATCGCGGGCGCGAACATCGTGTCGGCCTCGGGCCGGCCGGGCTCGGCGCCGGCGGTCATCCTCCGTGGCCCCCAGTCGATCAACGCGTCCGGCCGCGGCCAGGACCCGCT
>CAZGIE010000133.1:0-1254 GCA_964526485.1 uncultured Gemmatimonas sp.
CCGACCTCCTCCACGACCACGCCTTCGTCAACCCCATCACCATCATCGGCCCAGGCGACGGCGCGCTGCTGCTCCTGTACGGTGAGCAGGCGGGCGAGGCCCTGAATGGCGCGCCGTCCCCACGACCAGAAGGAGACGGCGGCCGGACGGGCGGCGGCGGGACGCGGCGCCGCGGTCGGCGGGCCCTGCGCGGGAAGCGCGGCGGCGAGGAACGCGGCGAGGAGCGCGGTCGGACGGAGGGTCGTGGCCATGGCGAGCGGTCGACAGAGGAGGAAGTGGCGAACGAGGGACGACCTATGTACGCTCCGCAGGTCTCCACGCGCCAGACCATCCGGGGCGCGGCGCCCCTCGTGGCGCCCGGCGCGCCGCCGGGCACCGTCCAGACGCCGGCCCGCCGCCTCCCCCGTCCTTCTCGTCCGCCCTCTCGTGTCGCGCCCTACGCCTCTCGTCCTCTCGTTGCTCCTGCTCGTTGCCGGCCCGCTCGCGGCTCAGGGCGTGGACTCGGTCACCGTTCCGACCGACGCCACCCGCCGCCACGCCGTCGCACGCCGCGCGACGGGGCCGATCGTCCTCGATGGACGCCTCGATGACGCCGCCTGGGCCGCCGCGGCACCCATCGGCGACTTCGTCCGCGTCCGTCCCGACTTCATCCGCGCGACCGACTTCCCGAGCGTGGTCCACGTCCTCTTCGACGACGAGCACCTCTACATCGGCGCCTTCCACCGCGACACCGCCGGCCCACGCGGCCTCCGGATGCCCGACCTACGGCGCGACTTCACTCCGCCCGAGAGCGACGTCTTCGGGATCACCATCGGGTCGCTCGGCGACCACCGCACCGTCTACCAGATCCAGGTGACCCCGCTCGGCTCGCAGGGGGATGTCCAGGCCTTCGACGGGGGCGCGACCTTCAGCTTCAGCTGGGACGCGATGTGGCGTGTGCGCACCACGCAGTCCGATTCCGGCTGGGTCGCCGAGATCGCCGTGCCATGGACCTCGCTCCGCTATGCGCCGGACCTGACGACCTGGGACATCAACTTCGTGCGCAACAGTCGACGCGTCGCGCAGTGGACGGCGTGGGCCCCGTATCCGCGCCAGTTCTCCTCGTGGCGGCTCGCCTACGCGGGGGTCCTCGACTCGATCCAGCCCCCGCCGCCGCGCACGAACATCCGTTCACGGCTCTACGGGCTCTCGAGCGCCGCGAAGGACGCGACGCCCGGCGCGCGGGATGGTACCACGGGGGCTGGCGGCGGCGAG
>CAZGIE010000133.1:1264-3129 GCA_964526485.1 uncultured Gemmatimonas sp.
GCTCACCAACGCGACGAAGGACGCCCGTCCGGGAGCCCGTGACGGGACGGCGGCCGACATCGGCGGGGAGATCATCTGGGCGCCCACCGCCAATTCGCTCGTCGAGGCGACGATCAACACCGACTTCGCGCAGGCCGAGGTGGACCGCCAGGTCGTCAACCTCACGCGCTTCAGTGTGTTTTTCCCTGAGCAGCGGCAGTTCTTCCTCGAGAACGCCGACCTCCTCACCGCGGGGGGCGGTGCGAACGGCGCGGCCTTCGCCGGCGGCACGATCAATCCCTTCGTGGTACAGCCCTTCTTCTCGCGCAGCATCGGGCTCGGGGCCGACGGCACTCCCCGCCCGATCGTCGGCGGGCTCCGCTACGGGTATCGCACCGGCCGCACGGCGGCGGGCGCGCTGCTGATGCGGCAGGCCGGCGCGGGCGCGACGGACGCCGACGCCGCCGACTTCGCGGTCGGTCGCCTCACGCAGTTCGTCGGGCGCTCGACGCGCATCGGCGGGCTGGTGGCGTACCGCGACGACGCAGGCGACCGCCGCAACGTGGTCACCGCCGTCGACGCGCTCACGCGCTTCGGCGAGGCGACGCAGCTCAGCGCGATGCTCACCACCTCGGCCGACACCGGCCGCACCGGCGTCGCCGCGACCTACGCGCTCAGCCGCAACACCCCCTCGTCGAACGTCGGCATCTCCGGCGCGTACGTCTCGGCCGAATTCCGGCCGCGGACCGGCTTCGTCTCGCGCCCCGACGTCATCATGACGGGGCCGTACGCGAGCCGCACCTTCCAGCCCGCCTGGCGCCCCGACGGCGTGGTCTGGTTCCGTCCCGAGGTCTTCTCGCTCTTCTTCCACGACCCGCAGTCGAAGCGGCTGCAGGAGGGGAGCATCGCGCTGCGCGGCGAGGTGCTGCGGCGCACCGGCGGGACGCTCACGCCATACGTCCAACAGAACTATCAGCGCCCGACGAGCGCGCTCCCGATCCTGCCGGGGGTCGCCATCGCCGCGGGGGCCTACGACTACCTGCGCGCCGGCATCGACGTCTCCACCGACCAGAGCGCCCCGCTCGCGGGCACCGTGAGCGCCTCCACCGGTGGATTCTTCGACGGCCGGCAGGAGCAGCTCGCGCTCTCCGGGCGATGGTCGCCGAGCCCGTATCTGAGCGTGCGCGCCACGTATGAGGTGAACTTCCTGAGCGCGCTCGGCCCCGCCGACACCTCGCTCGTCACCTACCTCGCGGGCCCCGAGCTCCGGCTCTTCCTGAATCCGCGACTGCAGTGGAGCGCGTTCTACCAGTACAACTCGGTGATCGAACGCGGGACGTTGAACGCCCGCTTCAGCTGGGAGTTCTCGCCGCTCTCGTTCCTGTACGTCGTCTACAACGACCGCCAGCCGATCCTCGGCGGGCTGACGCCGCGCGCGCGGCAGCTCATCGTCAAGCTGAGCTGGCTGCGCCAGCTCTGACCCCGGCGAGCGGTCAGGCGCGGAGGCCGCGGCCCCCGTCGACGCGGAGCACCTGTCCCGTGACGAAGGGCGCGTCGAGCAGATAGCGGACCGCGCTGGTGACGTCCGCCGGCGTCCCGAGGCGGCCGAGCACCGCCTCAGCCGCCAAGCGGTCGCCGAGAGCGGCCGGGGCGTCGTCGGGGAGGAGCACCACGCCGGGCGCGACCGCGTTGACGCGGATGCGGGGGGCGAGGGCGCCGGCGAGCTGACGGACGAGCGCATGCACCCCCGCCTTGGCGGCCGCATGCACGGCGAAGCCCGGCGTCGCCTCGTCCGCGAGATGGTCACCGATGCAGACGATGGCGCCCCCGCCGGCGAGATGCGCGGCGCTGGCCTGCGCGAGGAGGAAGGGGGCTCGGAGGGTGAG
>CAZGIE010000133.1:3160-5829 GCA_964526485.1 uncultured Gemmatimonas sp.
CGCCCAGCGGGGTGCGCAGCAGCGAGGCGGCGGCGTGCACGACGGCGTCGAGGCGGCCGAAGCGCGCCACCACCGCCGCCGGGAGCGCGTCGCAGGCCTCCGGGACCGAGAGATCCGCCGCGAAGGGGGCCGCGCTCCCGCCGGCGGCCTCGATGTGACGCACGGTCTCGGCCGCCCCGGCGGCGCTCGCGTGGTGATGGACCGCCACGGTCCACCCGTGCGCCCCGAGATCGGTGGCGATCGCCGCCCCGACGCGACGACCCGCACCCGTCACGAGGACGACCCGCGCCCCTGCCTGCTCCCGCGGCGCCGACGGCGGCGTGCTCATCTGTCCGTCTCGGTCAGGGGCTCAGGCGACCCGCGCCGCCAGGCGCGCGTCCTGCGCCTCGAGCCACGCCTCCGGCACCCGCATCGCCCCGAGGACCCGCGGCCCCTGCATCGCGCCATGCCAATCCGACCCGCCGCTCACGACGAGCCCGAAGTGCTGCGCGAGCGCATCGAGCCGCTTCACGTCCTCCGCGGAGTGGCTGGGATGCCGGACCTCGAGCCCGTCGAGCCCCATCGGGACGAGGGGCTCGATCCGTTCCCGACGTCCCTCAGCGCCCGGGTGCGCGATGATCGCGAGCCCGCCGGCCCGATGCACCATCGCGATTCCGTCGGCGATCTCGAGCCGCGCCTTGTCGACGTAGGCGGGGCGGCCGGCCGCGAGGAAGCGGTCGAAGGCGTCGCGCTGGTCCTTCACATGCCCCGCGGCGACGAGCGCCCGCGCCACGTGCGGCCGCCCGATCGCGCCGCCCGCGGCCTCGGCGAGCACCGCCTCGATGGCGATCGGCGCCCCCGCGGCCGCGAGCTTCTCGACCATCGCGATCGCGCGCAGGCGTCGCTGGTCGCGGATCGCCTCGAGCTCGGCCTGCAGGCCCGCGACGTCGCGGATGTGGAGGCCAAGGAGGTGGACCTCGACTCCCTCCTGATGGACGCTCAACTCGACGCCGGGGACGAGGCGGAGCCCGAGCCGGTCCGCGGCGACCTGCGCCTCGGGGACCCCGGCGAGGGTGTCGTGGTCGGTGAGGGCGAGGGCGACGACGCCCGCGCGGTGCGCGGCCTCGACGGCGCCGGTCGGGGTGGCGGTGCCGTCGGACGCAGTGGAGTGCGCGTGCAGGTCGACGTGGCGCGGCGGAGACGCCGCGTCACCCGTCACGGGGCGTAACCGGCCTCGGGGGAGCGGACGCTGGGCTGCGACAGCCCGAAGAGCCGACGCACGTCAACGTCCGACATCTCCGCGAGCGCCTGCTCGCGCGACCGGGTGCGACCAGGCGAGTAGCGCGTCACTCGCACCTCGCGGTCCTCCCCGGTGCCGTGCACGAAGAGGAGGCCGAACTCATCGGCGTCGTACTGCGTGATGTAGCCGCTGGGGTAGACGGCCCAGGTGCGGCCGTCGATCTCGAGATGTCGGGTGGGCATCAGGTGAGCTCCACGGAGGTGTAGACGCGCGACGGGTCGAGGATCCGGCCGGGCGCGGCCGCGTGCGCGGCGGTCAGGGTGGCGGCGTCGGGCGCCTCACAGAACTCGATGAAGGCGCCCGCGAGGGCGGCCTCCTCGAAGAGCCAGTAGCGGCACGCGGCGGACTCATAGTGCCGAGCCTTGGCCCGCGCGGCCTCGAGGAACCGCGCGCGGTCCCCCGGGGTGACGACGGTCCGATGCATCGTCAGAGCCTTCGGCATCGGTCAGGCGGTCTCGAGGGTCTTCTTCAGGTCCGCCATGAAGCGGTCCGCATCGGCGCCGTCCACCACGCGGTGGTCGAAGCTGCAGGAGAAGTAGGCGCAGGTGCGGATGGCGATCGTGTCCTCGCCGTCCGCGCCGGTGATCACCTTGGCCCGCTTCTCGATCGCGCCGAGACCGAGGATCGCCGTCGTGCCGACGGGGATGATCGGGGTGCCCATCAGGGACCCGAAGACGCCGGGGTTCGTGATGGTGAAGGTGGCATCCTGCACATCGATCGGGCTGAGCTTCTTGGAGCGCGCGCGGGCTGCGAGGTCGTTCGCCGCACGGGTGAGTCCGGTCAGGTTCAATCCGTCGGCGTCCTTGATGACTGGGACGATGAGCCCGACCGGCTCGAGCGCCACGGCGATGCCGATGTTGTACCGCTTGCGGAGGATGACGTCGGTCCCGGAGACGGTGGCGTTCATCACCGGGTGGCGCCGCAGGTTCTCCACCACCGCCTTCATGATGAACGGCAGGAAGGTGAGCTTCTGCCCCGTCTCGGCCTCGAACGCGGCCTTCATCTGCGCGCGCTGCCGGGCGACGCGGGTGAGGTCGATCTCGAAGAAGCTGGTGACGTGCGCGGCGACCTGCTTCGCCTGCCGCATGTGGTCGGCGGTGAGCCGCCGGATCTTCGACATCGGTTCGACGACGTCCCCGGGCCACGGCGCGAAGGTCGGCTCGGCGTGGCCGCCGATCGGGGCTGCCGGGACGCTGATCGCCCCGGGGAGCCCCGCCGGCATCGACGAGGGCGCGACGGCCGACGCGGCGGGCCGGGTCCCGGAGGCGAGGTGCGCCTCGAGGTCCTTCTTCGTCACGCGGCCGGCGATCCCCGAGCCCGAGAGCGCGGTGATGTCGACGCCCGCCTCGGCCGCCATCCGGCGCACGAGGGGGGACGATTTCGTCCGGAG
>CAZGIE010000134.1:0-5824 GCA_964526485.1 uncultured Gemmatimonas sp.
ATCGGGCGTGCCGACCTGGCGCAGGTGCCGTCCTACGCGACGACGCCGCTCGACGGGATCACCCTCGACCTGCGCGACAATGTGAACCTCTGGGGCGCGCCCCCCACGGCGATGGCGGTGCTGCGCGAGATCGGGGCCGACGCGCTCGCCACCTATCCCTCGGTGAACGCCATGCCGCTCACCACCGCCGTCGCGGCGCAGCTCGGCGCGCGTCCCGATGAAGTGGTGGCGGGGAACGGGAGCGACGATCTCATCGACGCCTGCTTCCGCGCGGTCGCCGCCCCCGGTGAGCGCGTGGCGCATATGGAACCGAGCTTCTCGATGGTGCCGCGCTTCGCGCGGCTCAACGGGCTCGAGCCGGTGGGCGTTCCGCTCCGCGCCGACGGTGCGGCCGACATCGACGGGCTCCTCGCGACCGGCGCGCGCGTGATCTACCTCTGCTCGCCGAACAACCCGACGGGGACGATCACGCCGGAGTCGGAGATCCGGCGCTGCATCGCGGAGGCGCCGGGGGTGGTCCTGCTCGACGAGGCGTACGCGGAGTTCGCGGGGCTGCGCGATTGGCGCGCGGAGGCGCCCGCCCTCGGCAACGTGTTGATCGTGCGCACCTTCTCGAAGGCGTGGGGGCTCGCGGGGCTGCGTGCGGGAGTGGGCGTTGGCGCGCGCGACCTGGTGGACGCGGTGGTGCGCGCGCGCGGCCCATACGCGGTGAACGCGGTCGCCGAGCGTGTGGCGACCGTGGCGCTCACACAGGACGCGGCGTGGATGCGGGCGACGGCGACGGCGGCGGTGGAGAGCCGGACGCGGCTCGACGCGTTGGTGCGCGGGCGGCGCGGCGTCCGCGCGTGGGGCTCGCGCGCGAACTTCGGCTTCTGGCAGGTGGAGGGGGACGCCGAAGCGTATGCGGCGCGGTTCGCCGCGGCGGGGATCGCGGTGCGCGCCTTCCGTGCGCTCCCGGGGATCGGCGACGCACTGCGCGTGGGCGTGGCCCCGTGGGAGCGGCTCGCCGCCATCGAGGCGCCGATCGCGGCATGCTGGCCATGACCCGCATCACGCTCTTCGATTACGGCGCCGGGAACCTGCACTCCCTCGGCAAGGCGTTCGCGGGCGAGGACTGTGAGGTGCGCGTGGAGCCCGATCCGCTCCGCGCGCTCGACACCGACCTGCTCGTGCTCCCCGGCGTGGGCGCGTTCGGGCCGGCAGCCGCGCGGCTCGCGCCGGCGCGCGCCGCGATGCGCGCGGCGATCCTCGGCGGACTGCCGACGATCGGGATCTGCCTCGGGATGCAGCTGCTCCTCGACGGGAGCGATGAAGGCGAGGGAGCAGGGCTGGGGGTGATCGCGGGGCGCGTGACGCGTCTCGCGGCGGCGCGCCTCCCGCAGATCGGCTGGAACGCGATCGAGCACGCGACCGATCCGGCCTTCGCGGCGAGCGGCTGTGACATCGCGTACTACGCGAACAGCTTCGCCTGCCGCCCCGCGGAGGCGCGCGTGGCGACGGCGTGGTCGCAGCACGAGGACGATCGGTTCCCCGCCGCGGTGCGCACGGCACGGTGCGTCGGGCTGCAGTTCCACCCGGAGAAGAGCAGCCGGCCCGGACGGCGACTCCTCGAGGCCGTGGTCACCTCCCTCCTCACCGAGTCCCACTGATGATCGCCATCCCTGCCATCGACCTCCGCGACGGGCGCTGCGTGCAGCTCGTCGGCGGCGACTACGCGAACGAGGCGATCCGTCTGGAGGATCCGCTCGGCGTGGCGCGCCGGTGGGAGGAGATCGGTTTCACGCGACTGCACGTGGTGGATCTCGACGCCGCGACGGGACGCGGCGAACACCGCTCCCTCGTGACGCGACTGCTCGAGGCAGCGCAGGTGCCGGTGCAGGTGGGGGGCGGCGTGCGCACGGCGGAGCGGCTCCGCGCGTTGCTCGAAGGTGGAGCCACGGGGGTGATCGTCGGCACCCGCGGACTGCAGGATCCTGAGTGGCTCCGGGCGCAGGCGCTCGAGGCCCCGGGGCGCGTGATCCTCGCAGCCGATGTGCGCGACGGCGATGTGGTGACACAGGGATGGGCGGCCGGGAGCGGGCGATCGCTGCGCGAGGCGATCGACGCCGTGGCCGACGCGCCGCTGGCGGGGCTCCTCGTGACGGCGGTGCATCGCGAGGGGCGGATGGCGGGGACCGATCTCGACCTGATGGCGGAGGCGGTCGCGGCGTCGCCCTGGCCGGTGCACGCCTCTGGTGGGGTCGGCTCGATGGACGACCTGCGCGCGCTCGCGGATGTGGGCGTGGCGGCGGTGGTGTTGGGGATGGGGCTGTACACGGGAACCCTTGATGCGGCGGCGGTCGCCGCGGAGTTCGGACGATGAGCGAGCAGACGATGGTGGTGCGGGAGCGTCGGACCCGCGAGACGACGGTGCGGGTTGAGGTGCGGCTCGGCACGGGCACGGCCGACGTGCAGACGACGATCCCCTTCCTCGATCATATGATGACGGTGCTCGCGCGGTACGCGGGGATCGACATCGTGATCCGAGCTGAAGGGGATCTGCGGCACCACCTGATCGAGGATGTGGCGCTCACCGTCGGCGCGGCGTTCGCGGCGGTGGTCCCGGCGACGGCGGCGCGCTACGGCGAGCGCACGGTCCCGATGGACGACGCGCTCGTGCAGGCCGTGCTCGACGCGGGCGGGCGGCCCTACTTCGCCGGGAAGCTCCCGAGCTCGCTCTACCAGCACTGGATGCGCTCCTTCTGCGACGCGGCGCAATGGACGCTGCACCTGCGCGTGCTGCGCGGAACCGACCGGCATCACATCGTCGAGGCCGCGTTCAAGGCGCTCGGCTTCGCGGTGCGGCAGGCCGCGGTGGACACGGGGGCGGTCTTCTCCACGAAGGGCGCGGTCGTGCTGACCGAGGGCACCTGATGCTGACGCGTCGGCTCGTGGTCTGTCTCGACGTGCAGGAGGGGCGCGTGGTGAAGGGGGTGAACTTCACCGGGCTTCGTGACGTGGGGGATCCGGTGGCGCTCGCCGAACGCTACGAGGAGGAGGGGGCGGATGAGATCGTCTTCCTCGACATCTCGGCGACAGCCGAGGGCCGAGCGACGCTCCTCGACGTGGTGCGCCGCACCGCGGAGCGGCTCTTCATCCCGCTCACCGTCGGCGGCGGGATCCGTTCGGTGGAGGAGATGGGGGCGGCGCTGCGCGCCGGGGCGGACAAGGTGGCGGTGAACTCCGCGGCGGTTCGGGACCCGGCGCTGCTGACGCGCGGCGCCGAGCGTTTCGGCGCGCAGTGCGTGGTGGCGAGCATCGACGCGCGGTGGGAGGGGGATGCGTACCGCGTGGTGATCGCTGGTGGCCGCACGCCGACGGGGCTCGACGCGGTGGCGTGGGCGCGCGAGTGCGCGGCGCGCGGCGCGGGGGAGATCCTGCTGACGAGCATCGACCGCGATGGGCGGCGCGACGGCTACGACCTCGCCCTCACGCGCGCCGTCGCCGATGCGGTCACGGTGCCGGTCGTCGCCTCGGGCGGCGCCGGAGCGGCGTCGCATTGCTGCGCGGCGATCCGCGAGGGCGGGGCCGACGCCGCGCTCGTCGCGGGGATCCTCCACGATGGTGTGACGACGGTGCGCGCCCTGAAGGACGCGATGCGTGCAGCGACGCTTCCCGTGCGCGAGGTGGCCGCATGATGACGGGAGACACGCCGACGGTGATGCAGGCGGCCGAGGCGGTGGCGCGGCTCGCCGGAGATGTGGCGCTTACGCACTTCCGCACCGCGCTGACGGTGGAGACCAAGGGGGATGGCTCACCCGTGACGATCGCCGATCGGGCGGCGGAGGCCGCGGCGCGCGAGTGGTTGGCCGCGCACTTCCCCGAGGATGAAATCCTCGGCGAGGAGTACGGGACGCGCGAGGGGACGAGCGGGCGGCGGTGGATGCTCGATCCGATCGACGGGACGAAGAGCTTCGTGCGCGGCGTCCCGCTCTGGGGGACGCTCGTCGCGCTGGTGGAGGGGGAGCGGGTGCTCGCGGGCGCGGCGTACTACCCGGCCGTCGACGAGTGTCTCGTGGCGGCGCCGGGCGAGGGGTGCTGGTGGAACGGCCGTCGCGCCGCGGTGAGCACGGTGTCGACGCTCGATGAGGCGACGGTGCTCATCACCGACGACCGAACCTTCCCCGACGCGCCGCAGCGCGCGGGGTGGCAGCGCCTCGCGGCCGCGGCGCGGATCGCTCGGGGCTGGGGGGATTGCTACGGCTACCTGTTGGTGGCGACGGGGCGCGCCGAGGTGATGGTGGATCCGATCATGAACCCGTGGGACGCCGCCTGCTTCCAGCCGATCATCGAGGAGGCCGGGGGCGTCTTCACCGATCTCCATGGGCGACGCACCGCCTTCGGCGGGCAGGTGATCGCCACGAACGCCGCGCTCGCCGCGGCCGCGAGGGCTTCGTTCGATGCGTGACCTGAATGCGCTGGACTTCACGAAGGGGAACGGGCTCGTCACCGTCGTCACGCAGGATTTTGAGACGGGGGCGGTGCTGATGGTCGCGCACGCCGACCGTGAGGCGCTGACGCGCACGCTCGAGACCGGGGAGATGCACTATCGCTCCCGCACGCGCGGCCTCTGGCACAAGGGCGCGACGAGCGGGCACATCCAATACGTCGTTTCGCTCGCCGCCGACTGCGATGGGGATGCCGTCCTCGCGCGGGTGCGCGTGGCGGGGCCGGCATGCCACACCGGGGCGGTGAGTTGCTTCGAGGGTGTGGATGGTGGCGCGCGTGCCGCGTCGGATTCCGTCGCCGATGCGCGCGATGGTTCGGCGGTGGCCGCCGACGCGGTGGTGCGGCTCGACGCCACGATCGCCTCGCGGATGGCCACGCCGACGGCTGCGGGCTACACGCGGCGCCTTCTCGACGACCGTAACCTCCGACTCAAGAAGCTCGGGGAGGAGACGGGGGAGCTGATCGCCGCCTGCGCGGACGGCGACGCCCCGCGCGCCGCGGAGGAGACGGCCGACCTCCTGTACCACGCGCTGGTGGCGCTGCGCGCCGCCGGAGGAAGCTGGGATGATGTGCGCCGCGCGCTTGACCGGCGCGCGAGGGGAGCGCACCAGCCTCCAGAGTAACCGGTATGTTTCAGGGAGATGGCTGAGGCGCCCCCCTCCTGACACGGACGGCACGAGATGGCCAGCGGATTCTGGTTCCCACTCCCGCGGTGGCTGGTGGACGCGGGTATCGCGTCCTCGGATCCGCCACGCGACGTGGCCGGCAAGCGGGCGATGAACATCTGTCTCACGCTTGCCTTCCCGGTCGTCGTCATCCCGTATCTCCTCGCGGGCCTCCGGTACGGTCTGCCCAACTACATCCAGTTCGCCACGATCGTCGGGACGTGGCACCTCTGTATCCTCGCCGGTGTGGTCTGGACCAGCACCCTACCGAACCCCAACCGGGTGCACCGCTATCTCTCGCGGCTCATCGCGTACGGGACCATTGTGATCTATGTCCCGGTGACCAGTTGGCTGCTTGGTCCGGGACGCACCGCCGGATTCCCGCATATCTGGGCCTTCTTGGTGCTGCCCTTCATCTTCCTCGTCTGGGACGACCTACGTGAGTCCTGGCTCGGCGTCGGATTCATGATCACCGCCGTCGCGCTGCAGGAATTGGTGATTTATCCGGCGGTGAAGGATCAGGTCCTCCTTGGTCCGACTCAGTTCGTCGATCTGATGCGCATCGTCAATTGGTTCTCCTTCACCTTGATCTTCGGCGTGACGCTCGGTATGCACCGCCGAGAGATGGATCAGGCATCTCGGGCGCTACGAGCCCAGTTCGCTGAACGGAC
>CAZGIE010000135.1:0-2063 GCA_964526485.1 uncultured Gemmatimonas sp.
GCGGAGTCGCGCGGTGGCACGGTGAAAATGCGGGAGGGCGGCGGGAACGGGGGGTGGGGTCGGCCGCAGCGGGCGGGGGGGGGCGGACAATCGGGGGGGAGGGTGGGGCGGGGGGGGGGGGCGCATCGCTGCTGACCCGCGTGCGGTAGCCCACCCCGCCGCACGACGCTGACGCGCGACACGCATCGCGCGTGCTGATGCACTGACGAGGCTCCATTCGGGGGCGGCCAGCCGGCCGCCCCCGTCGTGCGTGTGAGGGTTCCGCACCGAAGTCCGGGCGTCTGCGCTGACGTCGCAACGCCCACGAGACCTCAGGGATTCGCTCCTGTTTCCGCTTCGGGGCCGATGCCATCCTGCCCGCGTCACCGCGAACGGCGTGGTGACGTCACTTCATCTCCCTCGGAGGCAGTCATGCGGTCCCTCATTCACGCCATCCGGCGCTTCGGCGCGTCGGAGGATGGCGCCGCGCTCGCGGAGTACGGACTCCTCGTCGCGCTCATCGCGGCCATCTGCATCATCTCCATCAAGTCGATCGGCGGGAAGGTCAGCACCGCCTTCAAGACGGTCGACACCAACCTCCCCTGACCGTGACCTCCGACGCCACGCCGCTCCTCGTCGGCGGGCTCGCGGTCGCGTGTCTCACCGACCTGCGGGACCGACGGATCCCCAACGCCCTCGTCATCGCACTCGGGGTGGCGGGGGTGGGCGGCGCGGCGCTCGGGTGGTCCCCCGGGCTCTCGGGATCGGACGCCGTCGCCGGACTCGGACTCGGGTTCCTCCTCTGGCTCCCCTTCCACCTCGCTGGGATGCTCGGCGCGGGTGACGTCAAACTCTTCGCCGCCGCCGCAGCCTGGCTCGGGCCGCGCGGTGCGCTCGACGCGGCGCTCCTCACCGCGCTCGTCGGTGGGGTGCTCGCCGCGCTCGTGCTCTGGCGCGAGGCCGGATTCCGGGGTGGCATCCTCCGGCTCGCCGCCGCGTGGCACGCGCCCCAGCTCCTGCGGCTCGAGGTGCGCCCGGCCGCCACCCGCTTGCCGTATGCGCTCGCCATCGCCACCGGCGTCCTCGGTGCGCATTGGCGGTCGGTGGGGGTCGCGTGGTGATGCGCCGTCCGAGCGATCCGCGTCGGCGCGGCACATCGCGTGGTCTCGCCGATGCCACCGGGAGTGCGTTGCTCGAGTTCTCCCTCGTGCTCGTGTTGCTCCTGATGCTCCTCTTCGGGCTCGTCGATTTCGGGCGCGCGCTTTACACGGCCAATACGCTGAACCTCGCCGTGCGCGAGGCCGCCCGGTTCGCCGCCGTCGCCCCGAACCCCGAGGCGAACCTCGCCGCGATCAAGGACACCGCAGTCGCGCGCCTCTCCCCCTTCGGGGGCGACCCGCTCACCCCCGACCAGGTCACGGTGACCTACCACTACGCCGCCGGGACCCCGGCCACGCTCCAGTCCACGACGGTGAGCGTCGAATACCCGTTCACGATGCTCACACCGATCCGCCCCCTGCTCGGGTTGCCGCCGCTCACGCTGCACGCCGCGGCCCGCTACCGCTGGGAACTCGGCGGCTGACCCGCCGTCCCGACTCCCGTTTACGACTCTCCCCCTCTCCGATGCCGGCACGTCGTTACACCATCCTGCTCTGGTCCGCCCTCGCCACGGCCGCCGTGGCGACCGTGGGCGTCTACCAGGCGCTGCAGCGCACCAAGGCGCGCAGCGTGATCCCGATGCGCGCCGTCGTCGTCGCGGCGAAGGACCTCCCCGAGGGGACGAGCCTCGGCGCGGACGTCCTCACCGTCCGCGATTGGCCCGCCGCCGAGGTGCCGGAGGGCGCCTACATCCGGCGCGACTCGCTCATCGGCCGCGTCCTCGTCACACCGGTCTTCACGGGCGACGTCTTCCTCCCCGGCAAGTTGGCGCCGGTCGGCGTGGCGCCGGGGCTCGAGGTGAAGGTCCCGCGCGGGAAGCGCGCGATGGCGGTCCGCATCAACGACGTCGCCGGAATCAGCGGGCTCATCCAGCCGAACAGCCGCGTCGACGTCGTCGTGATGATGCCGCAGGGGCCCGGCACGCC
>CAZGIE010000135.1:2163-5799 GCA_964526485.1 uncultured Gemmatimonas sp.
GCGCCCGGTCCGCGCCGCGTCGTCGACCGCCGGCGCCCCCGCCCCCACCCGCGCCGACGGTCCCCGTGGAGCCCCCGCGCCCCACGCCCGAGACGCTCACCGTCACGATCCACCGCGGCGATCGCACCGAGACCCGCGCCTTCCTCAAGCCCGACTCGTCCACGCCCCCCGCGCGGAGGAACCCATGATCGTCGTCCATCAGGACGAGCCGAGCCGAGCGCTCCGGTTCGTCACCCTCGCCCTCCTCCTGCTCCCCGCGCTCCTCGGCGCGCAGGGGCCCATCGCCCCGGAGGTGAGCGTCGCCCCGGTCGCGATCGCCCCCGTGCTGCAGAAGATCGACCTTCCGATCGGGCGGTCGCATGCGATCAGCGCCACGGTCGACGTCATCCGCGTCTCCGTCGCCGCCGATGCGATCGCCGACGTGATCGCAATCTCGCCGCGCGAGCTCGTCATCAACGCGAAGGCGCTCGGCGAGACCGACCTCCTCCTCTGGCACGCCGACGGGACGCGGGCGCACTACCGGGTGCTCGTCCACTCGCCGGCCGACCGCATGCAGGTGCTCGTCTCCGTGAAGTTCGCCGAGGTGCGGCGTGACGTGCTCACCGAGTTCGGCGTGTCGGGGCTCTATCGCCGCGGGGAGACCCGAGTCGGCAGCGGGGTGTTGCGCGATGGGCGCCAGGTCGACCCTGCCACGGGCGCCATCTCCGTCCCCGCCGACGCGCGGTTCCTGACCCTGCTCTCGTCGTTCGGGACGCGCGACTTCATGGCGCTCCTCCAGGCGCAGGAGGAGCAGGGGAAGGTCCGCACGCTCGCCGAGCCGAACATCATGGCCGGCAACAAGGAGGACGCCAGCTTCCTCGCGGGCGGTGAGATCCCGGTCCCGATCGCGCAGAACGCCGTCCCCGGCCAAGTCGCTGCCGTGACGATCCAGTACCGCGAGTTCGGCATCCGGCTCTCGTTCAACGGCGAGATCGTGAGCGACAGCCTCATCCGACTCAAGATCACACCCGAAGTGTCGACGCTCGACTACGCGAACGCCGTCGTCCTCGCCGGGTTCCGCATCCCCGCGCTGCGCACCCGACGGGTGCAGAGCACGCTCGACGTGCGCCGCGACCAGAGTCTCGTCATCTCCGGCCTCTTCAACGACGAGCGCCAGCAGGTCCGCGGCGGCGTCCCCGGTCTGAAGGACCTGCCCATCCTCGGCGCGCTCTTCTCCAGCCGGTCGTGGCAGCGGAATGAGACCGAGCTCGTCGTCGTCGTGACGCCCGTGGTGGTGGATCCGATGCGTCCGCGCGAGCGGGATGTCCTCCGGTTCCCGGCGGATACGGCGCTCCCCGCCGCGAGCGTGATCCGTCCCCCCGAGCCGACGACCCTGCCGCCGGGAGGGCGTGACTGAGATGCCGCGCCGCACCGTCCTCACCATCACCGGGGCCACCGGCCCCGACGTCGAACTCGATACGATTCTTGCGCCGCTCGGGTTCGCGCCCGCGGAGGTCGCAACCTCGTCCGCCGAGGTCCTCGACCATCTCCACGAAGCGCACTACGATTTGCTGCTGCTGCCCCTCGACATGGTCGGCGATGGCCTCGGCACACTCGAGCACGCCCTCCGGGCGGACCCGGCGATGTCGGTGGTCGGCACCGGGCCGACCGCGGACCCGGAGCTGATCCTGCGCGGTCTGCGGCTCGGGGCGCACGAGTTCCTCGTCCGCCCCGCCGCGGCTCGCGACCTCATCGCCGCCATCGAGCGTGCGCAGCGCCGCGTGAGCCCCGATGGCCGGCGGGGGCGTATCCTCGCGGTCTACAGCCCGAAAGGCGGGATGGGCGTCACCACGGTCGCGATCAATCTCGCGGTGGCGTGTGCCGCGGTCGCGCCGCGCCAGCGCGTCGCGCTGATCGACCTCACCGAGGACGATCCGGATATCCGGCTCTTCCTCAACCTCGCCCCCGCCTATGATATCGCCGACCTTCTCGCACGCGGCGATGATATCGATGGTAGCGTCGTTGCTTCGATCCTCACCGAGCACCCCTCCGGGGTCTGGGTGCTCCCGGCGATCGAGCACGGCGGGCGTGGTGGGCTCGATGCGGCGGCCGTGACGTCGATGCTCGCGCACCTCCGGGCGCACTTCGACATCCTGATCGTCGACGCCGACAGCAGCCGCCGGCCGCACGTCCTCGCCGCGCTCGATGCGGCGCACCAGGTCCTCCTCGTCACCCAACTCTCGCTGCCGGCGCTGCGGAGCGCGCAGCAGGCGAGCCAGTGGCTGCGGGAGCGTGGCTACTCGGACGAGAAGGTTCAGGTGGTGATGAACCGTGTGAGCGGGGGCGACGCCGTCTCGCTCGCCGACGCGCGCGAGGTGCTGGGCCGCGACATCGCGCACACGCTCCCGAATGACCACCGCAGCTGCACGACGGCGGTGGCACGCGGGGTGGCGTTGCGCCAGGCCACCCCCGACGCCCGTCTCACGAAGCGCTTCGAGGCGTTCGCCGCTCAGGTCCTCGACTCCGCGCCGGCCGCGGTGGCGCTCCCCGTCCCCGCGAACGATCGGCTCTCCACCCGCGGCCTCGGAAAGTTCTTCCACTTCGGGGGCTGACCGGTGCCGCCATCCCTGCGCGACCGCCTGTCCCGGCGGGTGACCCCGCCCCTTGGGGCGCTCTCCGTCCCGGCCTCCGCGGGGGGCGGGTCGATGGTTCAGGAGCCGCCCCGCGGCACCGCGGACGCCTCGGTCGAACAGTTGAAGATGAAGGTCCATCGGCGGCTGATCGAACGGCTCGATCTCGAGGCGCTCGAGCGCATCCGCGAGCCCCAGCTCCTCCTCGAGCAGATCCGCGCCGTCGTCGGCGGGTTCCTGCGCACCGAGGGCGTCCCGCTCTCGGCGGCGGAGCGGGAGGAGATCATCGAGCAGATCGTGTACGAGATCACCGGGCTCGGGCCGCTCGAGCCGCTGATCCGCGACGCCACGGTGAGCGACATCCTCGTGAACGGTGCCCACGACGTCTATGTGGAGCGCGATGGACGCCTCGAGCGTGTGCGCGCCACCTTCCGCGACGACGCGCACCTGCTCGCGATCATCGATCGGATCGTGAGCCGCGTCGGGCGCCGGATCGACGAGTCGTCGCCGATGGTCGATGCGCGGCTCCCGGATGGCTCGCGCGTCAACGCGATCATCCCGCCGCTCGCGCTCAACGGCCCCGTCCTCTCGATCCGGCGCTTCGGCGCCGAGCTCGCAATGCAGCAGCTCATCGAGCGCGGGATGCTCCCCGCCCGGATCGCGGCCGTCCTCGCGGGCTGCGTCGAGGCCCGGCTCAGCATCCTCATCTCCGGCGGCACCGGGGCGGGGAAGACGACCCTCCTCAATGCCCTGAGCGAGGCGATCCCCTCGACCGAGCGCATCATCACCATCGAGGATGCCGCGGAGCTGAAGCTTCTGAAGGAACACGTCGTGCGGCTCGAGGTGCGGCCCCCGAACGCCGAGGGGCGGGGCGAAGTGGTCGCGCGCGACCTCGTGAAGAACGCCCTCCGGATGCGTCCCGACCGTATCCTGATCGGCGAGGTCCGCGGCGCCGAGGCGCTCGACATGCTCCAGGCGATGAACACCGGGCACGAGGGGTCGCTCACGACGATCCACGCGAACTCGC
>CAZGIE010000136.1:0-5780 GCA_964526485.1 uncultured Gemmatimonas sp.
GCCGCGGTGAGGAAGGCGTCCTCGGCCGGATCGGGCCCGGCCAGTGCGAAGGCCAGCGGCACGAGCATCAGCAGTGCGAACAGCAGCACCATCCGGCCGATGAGCGCGACGACGGCAAGCGGACCCATGGGGAATGCAGCGGGTGGAGCGGAAGGAGCCGGTGGAGCGGATGGGGCGCAGCGGGCGGGGCCGGCGCGACCTCAGAAGAGGAAGGTCGCGCTGACCTGGAACAGCCGCTCCACCTCGCGCACCATGCTCTTGCGCGGCACGAAGATGACGACGTGGTCCAGGCTCTGGATGACGGTGTCGTGGTGCGGGATGATGACCTGCGCCGCGGTCTCGTGCTCGACCTCACCCCCGTGGTGACGACCTCGGTGCCCGGCGCCGCCGACTCCACCGGCGCCTGGCGCTACGGGGAGGTCACGCAGGGGGGCGCCGACCTGCGGTGGGGGGTGACGCCGAGCCTGACGCTGAACGCGACGATCAACCCCGACTTCTCGCAGGTGGAGGCCGACGCGGGGCAGATCCCGGGCGATGTCCGCTTCGCGGTGAACTTCCCCGAGCTCCGGCCCTTCTTCGTCGAAGGGAACGAGCAGATCGACACCCCGAACCAGCTCGTCTACACGCGCCGCATCGTGCAGCCGGTGGCCGCGGCGAAGCTGACGGGGAAGGTCGCGCGCTTCGACGTCGGCGCGCTCGCCGCACTCGACAACGCGAAGTATTCCGCGAGCGGCACCGAGCGGCCGCTCTTCAATCTCCTGCGGCTCCGGCGCGACGTGGGGACGCAGAACAACATCGGTCTCACCGTCACCGACCGGCGCGAGGGCGCGGACTACAACACGGTGGTGAACACCGACGGGCGCTTCATCTACAAGGACGCCTACCAGACCTCGTACCAGGTGGCGCACGGCGTCACCCGCACCGGCGACGCGCGGCAGTCGGGCGCGATCTGGGAGGCGTCGTTCGACCGGACGGGGCGCAGCTGGGGCTTCCGCAACTCGATCGAGGGTGTGAGCCCGGGGCTCGTGTCGCGGTCGGGGTTCGTCCCACGCACCGACTACGTGCAGACGCAGCTCAACCAGCGCTACACCTGGTACGGCGCGCGCGGGGCGCGCGTGGAGCAGGTGATGACCTTCCTCTCCGCGAACAGCACCTGGGCGTACCGGAACTTCTTCGACCGGGACCGGCCGCTGGAGACGCGCGCCTCGCTCTTCTCAAGCGTGCAGCTGCGCGGCGGGTGGAGCGTCAGTCTGACCCCGGCGCTCGAGGGGTTCGGGTTCCTCCCGTCCCAGTACGAGCGCTACTACGTGGAGCGCCGCGTGGGCGGGGTGGTGACCGATACCACGAAGTACACGCCGACGGGGCGGGTGCAGGGGCGGCAGCTCAACGTGCGCCTCTCCACCCCGCAGTTCCGGCGCTTCGGCTTCACCGCGGGCAGTACCGTCGCGCGCGACGCGGAGTTCCTCGAGGGGGCGGGCGCGGACCGGCTCGACTACAACGCGGGGCTCGACCTGCGCCCCACGCCGCAGCTCCGGATGAGCCTGACGATGCTCCACCAGGAGTTCCGGCGCGTCCGCGACGGCTCGGTGATCCTCAAGACCGACATCCCGCGCTTCCGGATGGAGTACCAGCTCTCGCGCGCGATCTTCTTCCGCTTCGTGGGGCAGTACGAGGCGCGCGTGCGCGACGCCTACCGCGACCCCGCCACCGAGGACGCGATCCTCTTCCGGTCCTCGAGCGACGGGAGCTTCACCCGGTCGACGGCCTCCCGCACGAACAATCTCCGCGCCGACTGGCTCTTCTCGTACTTCCCGAGCCCCGGGCGTGTGCTCTACCTCGGCTACGGGGCGAGTCTCGCGGAGCCGGAGGCGTTCCGCTTCCAGTCGGTGGGCCGGACGCGCGACGGCTTCTTCGTGAAGTTCAGCTGGCTCTACCGGGTGCCCTGAGCGGGGCCGGGCGCGCGCCGCGGCGCGCGCCCCGAGCGGTCAGCGCGGCGTGGACGCCCCGCCGCGCGCCTCACGCAGCGCGGCGTCGATGTCGGGGCCGTGGTCCACATACTCCTGCTTCCCCGACGCGCGCTCGCGGTCGACCACTTCGATGAAGCGCGTCACGTAGCCGCGCCGCGCGGCGGAGTCGAGCTGCATCCCGCTCGTGCGCATCGCGAGGATCAGCCCGAGCAGATGGTTCGGCGCCGCCGAGAGGATCGAGTCGGCCTGCGCGCGCGCCATCGCGGCGTCGCCGCTCACCATCCCGAGGAGCCCGAGGTCGTAGCGGCGGTGCGCGTCGAGCGGGGCGAGCGCCTGCATGCTCTGGATCGCCATCGGCGAGAAGAACTGCACGCTGTCGGTCTTCCCCTCGCCCACATACGTCATCACGCGCTGGAAGAGTCGGTCGGCGCGCTCCTCGGGGCCCATCTGCGAGATGTCGGGGGCGCGACCCGGGGCGCTCCCCGCGACGGGGCCCGCGGCCGGCGCGGCCGCCGGGGCCGGTGCCTTCCGGAAGTTCTGCCCGACGATGAACGCGAGCAGACAGAGCAGCGCGATCCCCGCGACGGTCCAAGGGAGGACGGTCGACGCGCCGCTCGCCGCGCCGCCGGCGCCCCCGCCGCCCGCGCCGGGACGCTGACCATCCATCCCCGCGCCGCAGCGGTGACAGAATCGGGCGGCGGGCCGGACCTCGGCGCCGCAGGCGGGGCAGAATCGGGACGCGGACATGGGGCGAAAGGTATATTCCCGACCCGATGACCGCCCCATTCGACTTCGACCTCGCCGGCGCCACCGCCGGCGACATCCTCCGCCTCGCGGAGGTGCACCAGGTGCGCTTCCTGCGCCTGCAGTTCACCGACATCCTCGGTGTCAACAAGAACGTCGAGGTGCCGGCGTCGCAGTTCAAGAAGGCGCTCGCGGGGGACATCCTCTTCGATGGGTCGAGCATCGAGGGGTTCGTGCGCGTCGAGGAGTCCGACATGCTCCTCCGCCCCGACCTCGCGACCTTCCGCGTCTTCCCCTGGGGGGAGCCGGGCCAGAAGGTCGCGCGCGTGATCTGCGACGTCACCACCCCCGAGGGGGAGCCCTTCGCCGGCGACCCGCGCCACGTGCTCAAGCGGCAGGTGGCCCGCGCGCAGGCGCTCGGCTACGTGATGAACGCGGGGATGGAGGCGGAGTTCTTCCTCTTCAAGCCGACCGCCGAGGGGGAGGCCGGGACCCTCACGCACGATGTGGGCGGGTACTTCGACCTCGCCCCGATGGATCGCGGGGAGGAGGCCCGCCGCGCGATCGTCGGCGCGCTCGAGCAGATGGGGTTCGAGGTGGAGGCCGCGCACCACGAGGTCGCGCCCGGCCAGCACGAGATCGACTTCCGGTACGCGGACGCCCTCACCACCGCCGACCACATCGCGACCTTCCGGTTCGTCGTGAAGCATGTGGCGCAGCAGTTCGGGCTCGTCGCGTCGTTCATGCCGAAGCCGGTGTTCGGGCAGAACGGGAGCGGGATGCACACGCATCAGTCGCTCTTCCGCGGCGGGGAGAACGCGTTCTTCGACCCGGCGGGGGCGTACCAGCTCTCGACGGTGGCGCACCACTATCTGGGCGGGCTGCTGCAGCACGCGCGGGGGATGAGCGCGATCACGAACCCGCTCGTGAACTCGTACAAGCGGCTCGTGCCCGGGTTCGAGGCGCCGGTGAATGTGGCGTGGTCGATGCGGAATCGTTCGCCGCTGATCCGCGTCCCCGCGCGCCGCGGCACCGGCACGCGGCTCGAGCTTCGCTCCCCCGACCCCGCCGCGAACCCGTACCTGGCGCTCGCGGTGATGCTCGCCGCCGGGCTCGACGGGATCGCGACCGAGGCCTCGAGCCGCGAGCCGGTGAACGAGAACATCTGGGAGATGAGCCATCGCGAGCGGCGTCGGCTCCGGATCGACGACCTCCCGCACGACCTCAACGAGGCGTGTGACGAGCTGGAGAAGGACGAGGTGATCACCGCCGCGCTCGGCCCGCATGTGACGGAGCAGTTCCTGCATGCGAAGCGCACCGAGTGGCGTGAGTACATCTCGCAGGTCTCGGCGTGGGAGCTCAAGGAGTACCTCGCGAAGTACTGACGTCCGCGTCCGCCGAAGTCCCACGTCGCGCCCGAGACATCCCCGCTCCTTTCGTTCCGCGCGCATCCCGATGATGCGACGTGTCCCGCCGCGACGGCGGGGCCCGTGCCCTCGGAGGCCGCGCGTGTACCGCACCATCCTCGTCCCGCTCGACGGGTCCACGCTCGCGGAGCGTGGCCTGGCCGTCGCCCTGCCCATCGCCGAGCGCCATGGCGCGACCCTCGTCCTCGCGGCGGTGCACGAGCCGGTGCTCCCGGCGGTGCCGAGCAGCGGGGTGGCGCTCTACGACACCGCGCTCGACGCCGACGAGCGCGCGCGGCTGCAGCGGCATCTCGCGCGGGTCGCGGCGCGCGCGCGGAAGGGCGGGCCCGTCACCATCGAGACGATCTTCCGTGAGGGGCGCGTCGTGCCGACCCTCCTCGCGCTCATCCGCGAGCGGCGCGCCGACCTCACCGTCATGTGCACGCACGGCCGCGGCGGCTTCCAGCGGATGTGGCTCGGGTCGGTGGCGGATGGCGTCATGCGTGAGACGCCGACCCCGCTCCTCCTGGTGCGTGGCGGGCGGGCGCCGATCGCCCCGCCGCGGGCGCCGCTCGGGCGGCGCGTCCTGATCGCGCTCGATGGATCGCCTCGCGCGGAGACGGCGGTGGGGGCGGTGGAGCGGCTCCTCGCCCCGTCGGCGGAGGCGGAGTTGATCCTCGCGCACGTGGTGCACCCGATGGTGATGGCGGCCGCGATGCGCTCGGCGCGTCGGCCCGACGAGGCGTTCGCCACGGAGTATCTTCAGCCGATCGTCGAGCGGCTTCGCGGGCAGGGGCGCACGGCGCGGCACGTGATGGCGACCGATGCCAAGGTGGCGCGCGCGATCCTCGCGCTCGCGGCGGAGGCGGAGGCCAATCTCCTCGCGATCACGCCGCAGGGACTGCGCGGCGTGACGCGGGCGATGGTCGGGAGCGTGGCGGACAAACTCATCCGGACCGCGGGCCTCCCGGTGCTCGTGGTCCCCTCGGAGGAGCGACGCGAATGAGCCGATGGGTCGGCGGGGTGCTGTTGGTGCTGTCGATCGGCTGTCGGCCGGCGGCTATGTCGGATGTGGAGGTCGCGGTGCCGGCGGAGGCGTTCGCGGGCATCGTCTTCGCCGAGGCGCTGAACGTCGTCCCGCTCGCGATGGAGCGGCACCCCGCGGGGCTCCTCTGGCGCGACATCGAGCCGGGGACCGGCACGCCGGCGTCGCCGGGCCGCGAGGTGCGGATGTCGTACATCGCCTACCTGCCGGACGGGACCGAGGTCGACCGCTCCCCGCCGAACGGTCCGCCCCTCGCCTTCACGTTGGGGAACGGAACGGTGATCCGGGGGTGGGATCTAGGCGTGCGCGGGATGAAGGTCGGGGGGACGCGGCAGCTCGTCGTCCCGCCTCGCCTCGCGTACGGCGCGCGGGCGGTCGGGCGGATCCCGGCGAACGCGACGCTCGTCTTCGTGGTACGATTGGAGCGGGTCGGGTAGGCTCCCCCATCTCGGAGGCGTTCATGCGGCGACTGTTCCTGCTGGGCTGGCTGTTGGTCACCCCACTCACGGCGCAGGTGCAGGCGCAGGCATCGGACGCGTCGGGCCCAGCGTCCTTCGCGTCGCATGCGCCCCTCGCGCCCGCCGCCGCGCCCGCCGATACCATCTACGAGTTCATCCT
>CAZGIE010000137.1:0-5763 GCA_964526485.1 uncultured Gemmatimonas sp.
CGCGAGCGTCTCTCCCCTCGCCTTGGCGGCCGCGAGCGCGGGACCGTGCACGGCGGCGACGGCGGACTCCCCCTCCATGACACCCATCCGACCGGTCGGCCAGGTGAAGATGAAATCGGGGTCGAACCCCTGCCCCGCCATCGCGTAGTACCCCGCGCCTGAGGCGTGATTGATCGTCAGCACGAGCTTGGGCACGGTGGCGGTCGCCATCGCCTCCACCCAGCGAGCGCCGGCGCGGATGATCCCCGCCTGCTCCGCCTCGACGCCGACCATGAATCCCGAGACGTCCTGCACGAAGAGGAGGGGGATGCCCTGCCGGTCACAGCGATCGATGAAGAACGCCACCTTCTCGGCGCTCTCAGGATAGATGATGCCGCCGAACCGTGGCGGCGTCCCGGGCTCGCCCTTGAAGAGCCCGCGCGCGTTCGCGATCACGCCGACCGGCATGCCGTGGATGCGGGCGTCGGCACAGAGGATCTCGCGCGCCCGATCCGGCTGGAAGGGCGCGAGCGTGCCCGCATCGACCACCGCATCGAGTACCGCCGCCATGTCGTACGGCATGCGGTGATCCGCTGGGAGGAGCTCGTACAGCCGCTCCGCCGGTGTCCCTGGGACCGCCTGGGCGTCGACGGTCGCCCGGCGCGCCGGGGGCGCGAGTCGCGCGACCTGCTCCCGCAGCAAGGCGAGACAGGCGGCATCGTCCGGGACGGCGTGGTGCGCGACGCCGCTCACCGTGGTGTGCATCGTCGCGCCGCCGAGCGTCTCAGCGTCCACCGTCTGCCCCGTCGCGCCCTTCACGAGGTTCGGCCCGCCGAGCCCCATGAAGGAGGTGCCCTCGACCATGACGATCACGTCGCTCAGGGCCGGCAGGTATGCCCCCCCCGCGATGCACGGCCCCATCACAGCGGCGAGTTGCGGCACGCGGAGATACCGCCGCATCAGCGAGTTGTAGTAGAAGATCCGCGCCGCGCCATACTGCCCCGGGAAGACCCCACCCTGGTAAGGGAGGTTCACGCCGGACGAGTCGACGAGATACAGGATCGGGATCCGGCAGCGCATCGCGCATTCCTGCGCGCGCAGAATCTTCGGGATCGTCTCCGGCCACCAGGAACCCGCCTTCACGGTCGCGTCGTTCGCGACGACGACGCACTCCCGACCGGCGACCTCGATCAGGCCGGTGACGACTCCAGCGGCGGGCGCCTCACCTTGGTATCGATCGTGAGCGACCAGCAGGCCGAACTCGAGGAACGCGGTGCCAGGGTCCTGGAGCGCGGCGATGCGTTCGCGCGCGGTGAGCTTTCCCTGCGCGTGCTGTTTGGCCGCCTTCTCAGGACCCCCGCCGAGGCGGAGCGTCGCTTCGAGCGACCGGGCCGCCGCCGCGAGCTCCCGCAGGCGGGACGGCTTCGCACTCACGCGCCCTGCGGCTCCCGAGCCGCGAACCAGCTCCGGATGTAGTCGATCAGGTCCGTGGTGGGCGTGCCCGGTCCGAAGAGCTTCCCGATCCCCTGCGCCTCGAGCGCCGCCATATCCTCGGCGGGGATGATCCCGCCGCCGGTGAGGAGGATATCCTCGCGGCCCTGCTCGGCAAGCAGGGCGCGGACGCGGGGGAAGAGCGTCATGTGCGCGCCCGAGAGGATCGAGAGGCCGACGACGTCGACGTCCTCCTGGACGGCGGCGGTGGCGATCATCTCCGGGGTCTGATGGAGCCCCGTGTAGATGACCTCCATGCCGGCATCGCGGAGGGAGGCGGCGACCACCTTGGCGCCGCGGTCATGACCGTCGAGCCCGGGCTTGGCGACGAGGACGCGGATGGGACGGGACATGCGGGAAAGCTATGTGCAGGTACCGGTGCCATCAACGCGCACGGGCGCGACGACGGGGCGGGCACCCACCTCGCCCGTCCCGCCGCCGCTCCCGCGCCAGCGTGTGTCGGGTACGGTTGCGGGGGCGGCGGCCGACGCCGTGCGCTAACCGCCCTTCCGCGCGACGAGAAGCATCTCGCTCGCGCGGCGATGGAGCGGCGCGTCGGTGAAGCCGTCGTAGGCGGCGACGACGGTAAGTCCCTCGTCGCGCATCATCGCGGCGAGCCGATCCGCCGTGTAGAGGCGAATCCGATGCGCCCGCTGCTCGACGACGCGCCCCCGCGTCCACGTCGACCGGATGGTGAGGAACCCGGTCAGGGGATCGAACTCGCGGACCTGCGCCACCGCGGTGCCGTCGGGGGAGGTCCACCGATCCTCGCCGAGGAAGCGCGCCATCACGCCGTCGCGACTGCCCCCCTGCCACACGAAGGTGCCGCCCCGGCGCAGCACGCGCGCGACCTCCCGGATCACACGCGCATCATCGGCCGGATCGTCGAAGAACCCGAAGCTCGTGAAGAGGTTCACGACCGCGTCGAAGCGTCCCCGCCACTCGGCGGGGAGGCGCCGCATATCGCCATGCCGGTACCCGAGCGCGCGGCCGCCGCCCGCCGCGGTCGCCCGGGTGGGGAGACCGGTGGCCCGCGCCGCCGTGCGCGCCACCGCGAGGAGCGGTCGTGAGAGGTCGAGCCCCGTGACCGCGTGCCCTGCCTCCGCGAGGAGCGCCGCGTGGCGTCCCTGACCGCAGGCGAGGTCGAGGACGCGGGCCCCACTCGGCACCGCGAGCACCTCGAGGAGCCGTGCCACCTGCGCGCGCGCCTCGCCGGGATCGAAGAGCGGCGCGTACTCGCGCAGGTAGCCAGCGTCGAAGTACGTGGACCACCAGGCCGCCGGGACCCGGACCGCCGCTTCCCGACGCGACGCCACTAGAAGAACACCGGCTCCCGGTACGCCCCGAAGACGTCCTCGAACGCCGCACGGATCTCGTAGAGCGTGCAGTAGCTCCGCGCGCAGTCGAGGATGAATGGCACGACGTTCTCCGTCCCGCGGGCCGCCTCGCGCAAGCGCGCGAGCTGCGCCTGACACCGCGCCTCGTCGCGGGTGCCGCGGAGACGCGCCAACGCCGCCGCCTGCTCCCGCGCCGCCTGCTCGTCGATCTTCAGCAGCGGGATCTCGAGCGCCTCCTCCTCGGTCGTGAAGGCGTTCACGCCGACGATGACCCGTCGCTGCTGTTCGATCTCCCACTGCTGGCGCGCCGCGGACTCCGCGATCTTCCGCTGGAACCACCCCGTCTCGAGTCCGGCCACCACCCCGCCCTGCTCGGCGATCTGCGCGAAGAGCGCCTCCGCCTCCGCCTCGAGCTGATCGGTCAGGCGCTCGACGTAATACGAGCCCCCGAGCGGATCCATCACGTTCGCGACGCCCGTCTCGAAGGCGAGCACCTGCTGCGTCCGGAGCGCCACCTGCACCGCCTGCTCGGTGGGCAAGGCGAGCGTCTCATCCATCGAGTTCGTATGCAGCGACTGCGTGCCGCCGAGGACGGCCGCGAGCGCCTGATACGCGACGCGCACCACGTTGTTCATCGGCTGCTGCGCGGTGAGGGTGACGCCCGCCGTCTGTGAATGGAACCGCATCATCCACGACCGCGGGTCCTTGGCCCCGTACCGCTCCTTCAGATGCCGCGCCCAGATCCGGCGCGCGGCGCGGAGCTTGGCGACCTCCTCGAAGAAGTCATTGTGGACATCCCAGAAGAAGGAGAGGCGCGGCGCGAAGGCGTCGACGTCGAGCCCGCGCGCGATGCCGCGCTCCACGTAGGTGAAGCCGTCGGCGAGGGTGAACGCGAGCTCCTGCGCGGCGGTCGCCCCCGCCTCGCGGATGTGGTAGCCGGAGATCGAGATCGTGTTCCACTGCGGGACGTGCCGCGCGCCGTACTCGAACATGTCGACGATGAGACGCAGCGCGGGCTCGATCGGGAAGCACCAGGCGTGCTGCGCCATGTACTCCTTGAGGATGTCGTTCTGCACCGTCCCGCGGAGCTGCTCCGGCTTCACCCCCTGCTTCTCCGCCGCGGCGATGTAGAAACACCAGAGGATGATCGCCGGCCCGTTGATGGTCATCGAGGTGCTGACCTGATCGAGCGGGATCCCCTCGAAGAGCTGCTCCATGTCGGCGAGCGAGCTGATCGCCACGCCGCACTTCCCGACCTCCCCCTCCGAGCGCGGATGGTCGGAGTCGTACCCCATCAGCGTCGGGAAGTCGAAGGCGACGGAGAGCCCCGTCGTCCCCTGCGCGAGAAGGAACTTGTACCGCGCGTTCGTCTCCTTCGCCGAGCCGAAGCCGGCGAACTGCCGCATCGTCCAAAGCTTGCCGCGATACCCTGTGGGGTGGATGCCGCGGGTGAAGGGATACCGACCGGGCACCTCGAACGCGGTGCCGGCGGATCCCTCGAGGTCGAGGGCCGTGTAGAGGGGCGCCACCGCCTCGGCGGAGTTCGTGTAGGCGAGGTCGCGCACCGTGCCCGCGTCATACTTCGCGCGCCAGGCGGCGACCTCGGCGCGGAGCTGCGCGAGCTCCTCCTGCATCGCCGCCACGGTGGGATCGAGGTCCATCGGGGTCGTCATCGGGGTCGCTCCGTGAGGGTCCCGGCGGCGACGCCCTGGGCCAGCAGCGCCTCCGCCACCATCTGTGGCGTCGTCTCCCCGCGTTCCAGCGCCGGGAGTTCCGCCTCCAACCACGCCGTCACCGCAGCATCCGACCAGAGTCGGGCCCGGACCGCGCGCTCCACCAGGTCGCGCACCCGCTCGCGCCACCGCAGGCGCCGCCGCGCGCGCAACGTCCCACTGCGCTCAAGATACGCGAAGTGCCGGTCGAGCGCGGTCACGAACTCGGGGAGTCCCTCCCCCGTGGCCCCGATGGTGCGGAGCACGGGCGGGGTCCATGCGTCGGCGTCATCGCGCGCCGCGGCCGCGCGCGCCTGCGCCTTGGGGTTCGCCGCCTTCAGGTCGACGCCGTGGTGCGCGGGCACCCCCGTCAGCGCCGCCCCGCCCCGGAGCCCGAGCATCACCTCGATGTCGTTCCGCAGCCGGTCGGCACCGGGGCGGTCCGCCTTGTTGACCACGAAGCAATCGGCGATCTCCATGACGCCGGCCTTCAGCGTCTGGATCGCGTCGCCCGATTCGGGGACGAGGACGACGGCGCTCGTGTCGGCCAGCCGGGCGATGTCGAGCTCGCTCTGCCCGACGCCCACCGTCTCGACGAGGATGCGGTCGAGGCCGAAGGCGTCGAGCACATCACAGACCTCGCGGGTCATCGCGGCGAGCCCGCCAAGCGAGCCACGCGTCGCCATCGACCGGATGAAAAGGCCCGGGTGGAGCGCCACCTTCTCCATCCGCACGCGGTCGCCGAGCAGGGCCCCCCCCGTGAACGGTGACGTCGGGTCCACGGCGACGATGCCGACGCGGAGTCCCTGCGCCAGGTATGTCTCGGCGAGGAGCGTCGTCAGCGTGCTCTTCCCCGCCCCCGGCGGCCCGGTGATCCCGATCCGACGCGCCCGTCCGACTCGCGGGTGACAATGCGCGGCGACGGCCTCGTGCCCCTCGCGCTGGTCCTCGATGATGCTCACGGCGCGCGCGAGGGCGGCGATGCGGCCGGCGTCGAACGCGGCGAGGAGCGTGGTGAGGCGGTCGGTCATCGCTCGGTCCCCACCTCGTCGTGCTCATCCTGGATCTCGCCGACCACCTCCTCGACGAGGTCCTCGAGCGTCACGATGCCCAGCGTTTCACCGGCGGCACCCTGCACCACGGCGAGATGCCGCCGGTCGCGGAGCATCCGCCGCATCAGGGACTGACAGAGCTCCTCGGGGGTCGCGACGGCGACAGGACGGAGCGTGGCCAGGGGCGCGCTT
>CAZGIE010000138.1:0-5651 GCA_964526485.1 uncultured Gemmatimonas sp.
GAGGCGTCCGCGGCGGTGTCCGCCCCGGCGTCCGAGACGACGGCGGCGGCGGGCGCGGCCTCGACCGCGACGTCAGACGACGGTTCAGCGGTCGCTTCGAGGGCGGGGTCGGCCGCCGACTCGCCCACCGGTTCGGCCACGGGCACGTCACCCGGAGGCGCCTCCGCGGCCGGCCCGTCGTCACGCCGGAGGGCGATCGCGAGCTCGTCGCTCCGCGGCAGCTCCTCGAGATGACGAAGCCCGAACTGCTCGAGGAAGAGCGGCGTGGTCCCGTAGAGGAGCGGCCGCCCCAGTCCCTCGGCGCGCCCGACGACATCGACGAGCCCACGCTCGTGCAGGTTCTTGAGCACCGCGCCGACATCCACGCCGCGGATCTCCGCGACCTCCGCCCGACCGATCGGTTGGCGGTACGCGATGATCGCGAGGGTCTCGAGCGCGGCAGGTGAGAGGCGCTGCGGCCGCACCGCGAACTGCGCCCGCTCGATGGCCTCGGTGTATTCCGGACGCGTCAGGATCTGCCAGCCCGCGCCGACGGCGACAAGCGCGACGCCATGGCCATCGACGTCATAGTGCTCCCGGATCTCGTCGAGGGCGGCCTGGACCGCCGCCGGCGTCGCCTCGGGATCGAGGGCGGCGAGCTCGTCGACCGCCATCGGTCGAGGACTCGCGAAGAGGGCGGCCTCAAGCAGCTTCGCCAGCGAATTCACGGCGGATCTCCACGTCAGCAAAGGGTCGCGATTGGGTCAGATGGAGCTCGCTCTGCTTGGCGAGCTCGAGCAGGGCGAGAAGGCCCGAGAGCACCTCCCACGGTTCCGCGCCCTCGCGGACGACGTCGCGCCACCGCGCCTGCGCCCGCAGCTGCAGGACGGCGCGCACGATGGTGATCGCGCCGTCGACGTCGAGCGAGCGCGGGATCACCTCGTGGATGGACGGGGTGCGCGCGGCGCGCAGCACGCGATCCACGGCGGCGAGGAGGTCGGTGAGGGAGAGCGCGAGCGGGGCCGGCGGCGGGGCCGCGGCCTGCTGGAGGAAGCTCCGCTGGAACCGACTGCGCCGGTCCTCGCCAAGCTTCTCGAGCACCTCGACGACCTCGCGCATCTGCTGGTACTCGAGGAGGCGACGGACGAGTTCCGCGCGCGGATCCTCCCACCCCTCGTCGCCCTCCTTCCGCGGCAGGAGCATCTGCGCCTTGATGCGGATGAGTCGGGCGGCCATCTCGAGATATTCGGCGGCCTCGTTGAGGCGGAGCGCGTGCATGCGCGCGAGGAACTGCTCGCAGACGCGCGCGACCGGGATATCGTAGATGTCGATCGCCTCGTCCTTCAGCAGGGAGAGGAGGAGGTCGAGGGGCCCGTTGAAGCCGTTGATGTCGACGACGAAGGCGCCGTCGGCGGGCGAGGAGGAGGCGAGGGTCACGCGGATCGGTTGAGGCCCGTCACGGGCAGTCGACGCGAAAGGTAGGTCCGCGGGGGAACGGAGTCAAAGCACGATGCTCCCTTGACTTAGCTCGATTCCCCGTCCACGTTTCGACGTTGCCACCCGCGCAGGGGCGCGGGGCGGCGCTCCCCATCTGAACAGGAAGAACGTCGTGCCGAGAATCGCGTCCGCGAAGAAGAACATGCGCAAGACCAAGGCGGCGACCGCGCGCAACCGGTCGCAGCGGGCCGCGCTCCGGACCGCGCTGAAGACCGCGAAGTCGACCGAGGCCTCGCCGGCCGCGAAGAAGAAGGCCACCCAACTGCTCGATCGGGCGGCGCGCAAGGGCCTGAACCATCGCCGCGCGCCAGAAGTCCGCGATCGCCAAGGCCAAGTAAGGCCGGGTCCTGATGGCATGAGGCGCCGCGTCCCCCCGAGGGACGCGGCGCCTTCGTTTTCCCCGGGGGCCGCTCGCGCCTCAGACGGCGGCGAGTTCGCCACCGCAACGCTCGCAGTACCACTCCGTCGGGAAGTTCGGAGTCCCGCAGCCGTCGCACCGCAACGACTTCCCGGAATCCGCCGACACGGCGGTCGCGATCGCGGCTGACGCGTCATCCACCGCGTCGACCGGTGGGACGAGGGGCCCGTCCGGCAGGGTGAGCGCTGCCCCGAGTGGGAGCTCGGGGGGCGCGGTCTCGGGTGGTGGCGGCGCGGGCGGGACGATCGGCCGAATGCGCGGGGGCGGCACCACGGGGAGCGCCGGGATCGGCGCGCCCTCCACCGCCCCACTCGCCTCCGCGAGGAGCGCGCGCCGATGTTCGAGCGCGGCGAGCCGCGCATCGCGCTCCCCCTCGACGGCGCCGATCGCCGCGTTCAGCGTCGCGAGCTTCTTGGCCCACGACCGCGGATCGTACTCGCCGACGGCCGCGCGGAGCTCGCCCTCGGCCCGCTCTTCCGAGAGGGCGGCGAGGCGGGCCTCGACCTCCTCGACCGCCGCCTCGTCCTCGGCGAGCCCCTCGGTGAGGGCGACCGCCTCCGCCTGCGCGCGACGCCGCAGGTCGGCGAGACGCCCGCTGTACTCGTCATGGAGGCGCGCGAACAGGTGCGGCGGCGTCGACTCGCGCCGCTCCTCGAGACGCTGGAGGTAGCCCTCGTGACGCCGCTTGTCGGCGAGCAGCGCGTCGAGGGCCTCGGCCCGCGATGCCTCAGTGGACATCACGCGGCCCCTCGGTCCCGCCGGCCGGGCGACCGGTCATCCATCCAGGGCATGGACGACGCGACCGCCGACGACGGTGTGCGTCGCACGACCGCGGAGCGTCTGCCCGCCATACGGCGTGTTCCGCCCCTTCGACTTGAACGCCTTCGGATCGACGACCCACGCTCGCGCCGGATCGAACACGGTGACGTCGGCGATCGCCCCCGGCGCCAGCGTACCGCCAGGGAGATGGAAGACCTTCGCGGGGAGGCAGCTCATCCGATCGACGAGCTGCGGGATCGTGAGGATCCCGCGGTCCACGAGCCAGGTGACGTTCACGCCGAGGGCCGTCTCGAGCCCGACGATGCCGTTCGGGGCATCGGCGAACTCGCGCTCCTTCTCGTCATAGTGATGCGGCGCGTGGTCGGTCACGAGCAGGTCGATCGTCCCGTCCTTGAGGCCCTGCTGCAGCGCCTCGACGTCCCGCGCGGTGCGGAGCGGCGGATTCATCTTCGCGTTCGTGTTGTACCCCTCGACCGCCTCGTGCGTGAGCGAGATGTGATGACTGCACACCTCGGCGGTGACGCGCACCCCCTGGTCCTTCCCCCAGCGCACGAGGTCGACGGACCCCTTGGTGCTGAGGTGGCAGAGGTGGATGTGCCCGCCGGTGAGCTTCGCGAGGAGGATGCAGCGGATGACGTCGATCTCCTCCGCCTCGGCGGGGATCCCCTTGAGCCCGAGGCGTGCGGAGACGGTCCCCTCGTGCATCGACCCGCCGTGCGCGAGCGCCATCACCTCGCAGTGCTCGACGACGGGGATGCCGAAGGTCTGCGCGTATTCGAGCGCGGTGCGCATGATGTGCGCGTTCTCGACCGGCTTCCCGTCATCGCTGACCGCGACGGCGCCGGCGGCGACCATCTCCCCGAACTCGGCGAGGGTCTCCCCCATCTGCCCGACGGTGATGGCGCCGTACGGGTAGACGCGCGCGAAGCCGGCGGCCTCGCCCTGCCGCTTCACGAACCCGACGGTGGCCTGGTTGTCGGTCACCGGCCGGGTGTTCGGCATCGCGGCGACGGCGGTGAAGCCCCCGGCGACGGCCGCATGGGCGCCGGTCGCGACGGTCTCGACGTCCTCGCGTCCGGGCTCCCGCAGGTGCACGTGGACGTCGATCAATCCCGGGGCGACGACCTGGCCCGTGCAGTCGATGCGACGCGCCCCGTCTGGACCGGCGATGGCGCCGCCGATCGCGGCGACCTTCCCGTCGACGAGGAGGAGGTCCCCGACGGCGTCGAGGCCCTGCGAGGGATCGACGAGGCGACCCCCGGTGAGGAGAAGCGGTGCGGTCATACGGAGTCGGCCTTGGCGGCGTCGGCGAGGGCCGGCGCGTTGCCGGCGAGGAGATAGAGCACGGCCATCCGGACGGCGACGCCGTTGGTGACCTGCTCGAGGATGACGCTGTGCGGGCCATCCGCGACGTCGGAGTCGATCTCGACGCCGCGGTTCATCGGGCCCGGATGGAGGATCAGCAGGTCCTTCGGCGCCCGCTCGAGCCGCGCGCGGGTGACGCCGAAGACCCGATTGTACTCGCGGAGCGACGGGATGTAGCCGAGTTGCATCCGCTCGAGCTGCAGCCGCAGGACGTTCAGTGCGTCGGCCCACTCGATCGCCTGCTCGATGCGACCGAAGACCTCGACCCCGAGCTCGGTGATGGCGCCGGGGAGGAGGGAGCGCGGGCCGCAGACCGCGACCTGCGCCCCCAGCGCCTTGAGGCCCCAGATGTTCGAGCGCGCGACGCGCGAGTGCAGCACATCGCCGCAGATGCAGATCCGCTTGCCCTCGAGGGACCCGAGGTGGCTGCGGAGGGTCAGCAGGTCGAGGAGCCCCTGCGTGGGGTGCTCGTGCGTCCCATCGCCCGCATTGATGACGTTCGACTCGATGCGATCGGCGAGGAAGCGCGGCGCCCCGGAGGCCGGGTGCCGGATGACGACCATGTCGATCTTCATCGCTTCGAGGTTCCGCGCGGTGTCGACGAGGGTCTCCCCCTTCGACACGCTGGAGACGGCGGTGGCGACGTTGACCGTATCGGCGGACATCCGCTTCTCGGCGAACTCGAAGGAGATGCGGGTGCGGGTGGAGGCCTCGAAGAAGAGGTTCACCACCGTCATCCCGCGGAGCGTCGGGACCTTCTTGATGGCGCGCTCGGAGATCGCCTTGAGGGGGTCGGCGACGTCGAGGATCGCGGTGATCTGCTCGCGGGAGAGCCCCTCGAGGCCGACGAGATCTTTGCCGAGGAGGCTCATGCGCGGCCCCGGGAGAGGACGACCTCGTCGCGGCCGTCGAGGGTCGGGACGAAGACGTCGACCCGGTCCCCGGGCGGGACATCGACGACCTTCCCGACCACGTCGGGCTGGATCGGGAGCTCGCGTCCACCGCGGTCGACGAGGACGGCGAGCATGATGCGCGCGGGGCGCCCGAAGTCGGCCAGCTCGTCGAGCGCGGCGCGGATGGTGCGCCCGGTGAAGAGGACGTCGTCGACGATCACGACGGTGCGGCCATCGATCGCGACCGGGAGGTGGGTCCGCCCGACGACGGGGCGCGGGCCCACGGTCTGGAGGTCGTCGCGGTAGAGCGTGATGTCCAGGGCGCCGCGCGGGACGTCGCTGCCGTCGCGCTCGCGCATCACGTCGGCGATGCGGTCCGCGATCTCGACGCCCCGGCGCTGGATGCCGACGAGGACGACACCATCGGGACCGTCGGTGCGCTCGAGGATCTCGTCCGCCATGCGGGAGATCGTTCGGGCGACGGCACGCGCGCTGAGTACGACGGCGGGGGCGTCAGGCATTCCGAGGACGGCATATGCCATCCTGAACGACCGAATGGCAGGGTCCGCGAGCGGACCCTGCCATTCGAGACGGACAGGGCGGGATTCGAACCCGCGAATGGCTTTCACCATTACACGCTTTCCAGGCGTGCGCCTTCAACCGCTCGGCCACCTGTCCCTGCGCGACCCCCGACCGACCGGGGCCCGAAGCACGGCGGC
>CAZGIE010000139.1:0-5572 GCA_964526485.1 uncultured Gemmatimonas sp.
CCCCTTGCACTCGCTCGTGATCGCGGCCGCGGTCACCTGGGCCATCATGAAGCCGGAGCTCACCCCCGCCGTCGCCGTGAGGAAGGGCGGTAGCCCCTCGTTCTCCGTGGGGTTCACGAGCCGGTCGATGCGCCGCTCGCTCATCACGGCGAGGTTGGTCATCGCGATGCCGAGCACATCGAGGGCCATCGCCACGGCCTGCCCGTGGAAGTTGCCTCCCGAGAGCATCGAGCCGTCGTCGAAGACGAGCGGGTTGTCCGTCGCGGCGTTGAGCTCCGCCGCGATGAGCCCCTCGGCGAAGCGGATCGCCTGCAACACCGGCCCGTGCACCTGCGGCATGCAACGCAACGCGTAGGCGTCCTGGACGCGCGGGTCGTCCTCGCGATGGGATTCGCGGATCTCGGAATCCGCGAGGAGGGCACGAAGCAGCGCCGCCGATTCCCGCTGTCCCTGCTGCCCGCGGGCGTCATGGATCCGCGCGTCGAACGCGACCGGGGTGCCGAGGAGTGCTTCGAGGGTCATCGCCCCGGCGACATGCGCCGCCTGCCAGCAGCGGTGCGCCTGGACGAGCGCGAGCGCGGCGACCGCGGTGTGCGCCTGCGTGCCGTTGATCAGCGCGAGGCCCTCCTTCGGCCCGAGCGTCACCGGCGCGAGTCCCTGGGCGCGGAGGACGGCGTCGGCGTCCCCGCGCCCCCCCGGGTGATGCAGCGCCCCCTCGCCGAGCAGAGCGAGGGCGAGGTGCGCGAGCGGCGCGAGATCCCCGCTCGCCCCGACGGACCCCTGCTCCGGGACCTCGGGCCAGCAGTCGGCGTTCAGCATCCCGCAGAGGAGCTCGGCGAGCGCCGGCCGGGCGCCGCTGAAGCCCTTGGCGAGGACGTTGGCGCGCAGGAGCATCATCGCGCGGACCTCCGTGCGCGGGAGCCGCGGCCCCACCCCGACGGCGTGCGACCGCACCAGGTTCACCTGCAGCTGCGCGAGCTGGTCGGCCGGGATCGCGATGTCGGAGAGCTTCCCGAAGCCGGTGGTCACGCCGTAAACGGCGTCCCCGCGAGCGGCGATCCCCTCGACGACGTCGCGTGTGGCCTGCATCCGGGCGCGCGCGGCGGGTGCGAGCGCGACCGGGCGGCCGCCCTCGGCCACGGCGAGGAGGTCATCGACGGTGAGCGTGTCACCGGTCAGGAGCACGGGATCCGTCATCGGCGGCTTCCGGTGGAGGGACGATACGTCTGCCGATCGTAGTCGAGTTTCAACTCGGGCTGCGCCTTGAGCGAGACGTAGAACGTAAAGGCGAAGTTGCCGTTCGGCGCCTGCGTGAAGCCGAAGACCGCGCGCCAGTCGTGCAGCTCACGCTGGAGGGAGACGATCTGGCTCGCGAACTCCCCCCGCTCGACGTCATAGGTCGTGTTCCACGACCCCGCCCAGTTCGGCGTGAGGTTGAAGGTGGTGCGGATGCCGACGGAGGTGGTCGGCGGGACACGGAAGAAGGTGCTGCCGAGCGGCCCCGCCACATTCGCGGCCTGGCTCGCGGCGGCGCGCTCCGCCTCGAAGAGGCAGGTGTCGTACTGCGGGAAGCCGATGAGCGCGCGGCACTGCGCGGAGGCGTCGTAGTCGCGGATGCGCCCGCCGACCGGGGGACGCTGGCGTTGCGCGCTGACCGAGAAGGCGGCGGTGAACCCCTGCCCCTGCGGGATCTCCTGGATCATGTTCCGCGCGCGCGTGCCGGTCGTGGCGCCGAGGCCGTTGAGACTGCCGGCCGCGCTCACGAGCCCACCCGCCATCCCCGCGTCGACGGACTGCGGGGCCGCGCCGCCCCGCGCGACCGTCGGCGCCGCACCGAACAGGCGACCGACCCAGGCGAAGAGGGGCGACTCGCCGTCGAGCGAGAAGGACATCCGGACCGCCTCCCGATACGGGGAGAACTTCGCGGTGTCGCTCATCAGGTCACCCTGGAAGAGCGAGTAATCGACGCCGAGGTCGAAGCCCGGGAGGAGGTCGGACCGGAAGGTATAGCCGAAGCGGTCGGTGGCGAAACCCGTCTTCCCCGTCTGCCGCTTGCGCTCGAAGTCGTAGGTGATGGACTGGAACTGGAGGGTCGCGACCTTGATCTTCCGTCCCTCCTCCTCGTCGTCGACGCGCGCGGTATCCGCGCCGCCGGCGGTGCGCAACTTGGCCTCGAGGTTGGTCGAGAACCCGAAGGTGAGGCGGTTCTGCGCGAGGGACCCGAGGTACCCCACGCGGGTCCGGCCGGTGGCGGCGAGGAACGCATCGGGGACGGCGGCGGCGGGGGAGAACGAATAGGTCACCGACGGCGCGATCGCGTGCCGGAAGCGACGCACCGGCCCGAACCCCGGGAAGAGTCGGAAGAGCGTCGGGGAGACGCCGAGCCCGTAGGAGAGGCGCTTCGACTGCGCCACCCAAGCCCCATTCGAGCGGAAGGTCCGCACCGCGAAGCCGCCCGGGTCGACGTTGGACATCGTGACGCTTGGCGCGAGGTTCCAGGTGCCGGCGAAGAAGTTGGGGAGGCCGACCGAGAGATCGACGTCGAGCGACGACTCGAAGGTCCCGCGGTAGACGCGGTCAATGCGCACGCTGGTGTCGTTCACGTCGCGCAGCGTGATGATCTGCGGGTAGTCGTAGACCTGGCTGCCGTAGCGGAGCCCGCTCTGGACCTGGAAGTCCAGGATCTTGAACGGCGTCTGCAGGGTGATCGCCGTGGCGCCGGTGTTCCGCGTCAGACGGATCGAATCGAGGCCCGCCGCCGTCTGCCGGTAGCGATAGGCGAAATCCCCGGTGGCGTCGAGATTGAGGCTCTGTCGCGCCGTGTAGCTGAAGCTCGGGTTCATGACGAACCACTCGCCGAGCTCGAGCGGCTTCGAGGCGATGTTGAGCGAGGGGAAGTCCCGGTCCACCTGATCGCGGCCGGGGTACTGCCGCTGCGAGCCGCCGAGGTTCACCGTGAAGGGTCCCTGCGTGCGGACGAGGTTCGCCTGCGAGGCGATCGTCGCGACGGCCGCCATCGGATTCAGGATCGTCTGTCGCTGGACCGCGGTGCTCGTCACATAGTTCAGATTCGTGTTGAACTTTGTGCGTGACGAGAACTCCTGCGCGTGATTCCAGCTGATGGCGGTGTTGCCGCTGCCGTTGCCGAGGGAGTTCCGCGAGACGGCGATCCCGCCCTGCACGAAACGGTCGAGCCAGCGGTACCGGAGCTCGGCGTTCATCCGGACCCACCCGGGGTCGGCGGCGGTGGCCCGGGCGCTCGACCGCCAGTCGAGGGAGACCTGGGCGTCGATGTAGTCGTTCAGCGCGAAGTAGTACCCGAGGTTCTCGACGGTGCGGCGGTAGGTGGGGCTGTTCCGCACCAGCTCGGCGACGCCGAGGCGCGGAGTGAGCATCCCCGACCGGCGGCCCGTCCGGATGTCCTGGAAGATGAACGGGAGCCACATCACGGGCACGTCTTGCACGTAGAGGATCGCCGGACGCGCGACGAGGGTGCTGCCACTGACGCGCTTGAGCTCCTTCGCGAGGAAGTGGTAGTGCGGGAGGGTATCGAGGCAGGAAGTGATCTGCCCATCGCGGCCGTACACGGTGTTCCGGTCGGCCGTCGTGTCGGACTGGAAGGCCGCCTGGTGCGCGCTGACCCGCCACTCCTCCCCCGCCGTGGCGACCGTCGAGAAATCACGGGTGCGCCCCTCGCGGCGGTCGAGGTCGTAGGTGAGGTCGTCGAGCCCGATGATGTCCTCACCGCGCGCGGGATCGCGCATGATGATCGTGTCGCCGCGGGCGCGGACGAGCTTGGTGCTGTCGTTGAACGCGATGGTGTCGGCCACCATCAGCGTCGAGTCCCGCTGCACGGCCGCGCGGGCCTCCGAGGTGCCGCGGAGGGTCATCAGGCGGGTCTGCGCCGCGAAACCGACGGTCCCCGCCTGATAGCGCACGGCGTTGTACCCGGCACGATCCAGCAGGGCGCGCATCACACTGTCGTCGGGCGCCCAGTCGACGAGCTTCGCCCCGGCCGCGGCGCGCGCGGTGTCCCCGGCGGCCCGTGCCGGCTGTCGGACACGTCCCTCCGGACGAGCCTGCGCCCCCGCGGCCGAGAGGGCGAGGGTGGCGAGGATCCCGCCCAGCACCACCCGGCGTCCGATCACGCGGCGGCGCCTCCAATCGCTCCGTCGCGCGCGAGCCGCCGCTGGCGGCTCCGGTGTACGACCCACGAGACGACGATGCTGATCTCGTAGAGCGCGTAAAGCGGGAGAGCCATCAGGGCCGTCATCAGGAGCAGGTCCCCGGGCGTCACGACGGCGGAGACGACGACGCTCCCCGCGAGGGCATGCCGCCGGTACTTCATCATCGCACGCGGCGTCACGAGCCCGAGCGCCGTCAGCGCGAGGACCACGATCGGCAGCTGGAAGACGACCCCGAAGGCGAGGCAGGTCGAGAGCATGAAGCCGAAGACCTCGGCAGCCGCGAACATCGGCTGCAGCGAGGCTGACTGCAGCCCCACGAGCATCTCGAACATGATTGGCAGTGCGAACCGCCACCCGAGGAACATGCCAAGGGCGAAGAGCCCGGTGGCGCCGAGGAGGACCGGAACGACGAGCCGCTTCTCGTGCGGGTGGAGCGCCGGCGCGAGGAAGCTCCAGACGTGGTAGCCGATGACCGGGAGCGCCGCCGTGAGCCCGATCCCGAACGCGACCTTGAGGCTGATCGTGAACGGATCGAGTGGGTGGGTGACGATCAGCTTCTGGTCCGGGAGGAACGGGAGGACCGGGGCGGCGAGGATGCCGATGATGTCCACCGACGGCCGCATCACGAGGGTGAGCGCGACCAGCAAACACATGAGGAGCGTCCCGGCGCTCCAGATCAGCCGATGGCGCAGCACCTCGAGGTGCTCGAGGAACGGCATCTCGGCGGACGGGGTGGTCATCGTCGGCTCGGGGCTGCGGATCGGGCGGACGCCGCCGAAGCGGCGCCGCTCAGGGGCGGCGGGGGGTCAGGAACCCCTGCGCCAATCGCGCGGATTCCGAGGAGGGGTAGGTCTCGACGATCTGACGGTACAGGGCCTGCGCCCGCTCGGTCTGCCCCACCAGCCGATACGCCGTCGCCCGCTTGTACAGCGCGATCGGCGCCCGCTCCGACTGCGGATAGCGGGTCGCGACGAGGTTGTAGACGGAATCGGCGCGCACCCCGTTCCCCTCGGCGGTGAACGACTCAGCGATGCCATAGAGGGCATCGGGGGCGAGGTCGGAGCGGGGATGCTGCGTGAGCAGCGTGGAGAAGGCCCCCCGGGCCGCGACGTTGCTCCCGCGCCGCAGCTGGTCCTGTCCGAGCTGATACAGCTGTGCGGGCCCGGGCGCGGCGGGCGCGGGCGTCGTCCCGGTTGCGGGCCGCGCCGAGTCTCCGCTGGCCGCGGGGGGCGTGGCGGCGCCCGCGGCCCGATCCGAGGCGTCCGACTCGAGGTCCGCCCGGAGCTCGTTGATGCGCCGCTGGGACTGGCCGGTCAGTTCCTGAATGGTGATGAGCTGCTGCCGGATGGCGTGGAGGTCCTCGCGGAGAGCCCCATCCATCCGCT
>CAZGIE010000140.1:0-5281 GCA_964526485.1 uncultured Gemmatimonas sp.
GGCCACCAGTCGGCGACGAGGCAGCTGATCTCGAACCCCGGTTCCGCCTCGGTGCGGTCGAGGTGGGCGCGCACCGTCCCCCCGTCGCGGAGCCGGACGTGGAACTCCCCGTCCACCAGAGCCCACCCCGCCCAGCCGCCGCGGAGGCGGCGGAAGGCGTCGAGTGAATCGGTGTCGGCGATGAAGGTGTAGTCGCGGCGCATCGGGCTGGGTGGGGAGGGGACGGACGGAATCCTCGCGAATCCCGGGCGTCACGGGCAAGCGCGGGAGGGTAGGATTCCCAGACCCATGGCGTCGCCAGCATCCCCTTCAGCGATCCGACCACACCGCCGCAGCCCCTCTCGGGTGCTTCGGCGATGGGCGTCCGTGAGCTGGTTGGCGCTCGCTGGTGTGGCCACGCCCGTCGTCGCGCAGGAGTCCGCGGCGCTCCGCGCGCTCGTCGACGCCGCCGCGGCGCAGAACCGTCTGGTCCCCCCCACGCTCGGGGGCTACCGCGCGCGCCTCGAGAGCGAGATCTCCCTCGGCAACCGCCGCGCGGAGGGGATGGAGATGGCGGTCTCGCTCGAGCAGGTCGCGAGCGAGCTCACCTGGGACCGCACCGGCACCTACGCCCAACGCATCCTCGGGTATCGCACGCAGTCCCTCGCGACGAACGTCGCCACCATCGGCTTCTTCCGGTCGGGATGGATCATCCCGTCGCTCTACGGCAACCGGCTCGCCCTCCTCTTCGGGCGCGATACCACCGAGGCGGGACGCCGACGGCAGCAGCGCCAGGGACGCGACCCCCTCTACGCGGTGCATCCGCTCGCGAGCGATCGCGCGCGGTACTACACCTTTTCCGGCGGCGACACGGTGCAGCTCCTGCGCACCCCCACGCGCGAGGTGCCGATCGTGCGTGTGACGGTCGCGCTCCGCCCCGACGTCCCGGAAGGCAGTGTGGTCTTCGTCGGCGAGCTCGATCTCGACGCCTCGCGCGGGGCGATCGTCCGGCTCCGCGGCTCCTTCGCAGTGGTGCAGGCCGACGCCCCGATGCCCGGGCTCCTGCGTGCCGCGCGTCCGGAGGGCATCGCGTACGTGGAGGCGGTGAACGCTGAGGTCGACGGCGCCTACTGGCTCCCGGTCTACCAACGCTTCGAGGTACAGGCCACCTCGGGGATGCTCGGCGAGTCGCGCGGCGTCTTTCGGATCGTCACGAAGGTCATCGACCGGACCGTCACCGCGGCCCCGGCGGGCGTCACCGTCGGCGCGGCCGACGACACCCTCGCCGTGCGCCCTTTCCGGCTGATCCTGGAGGCGCCCGACTCCCTCGATGCCTTCCGCGCGTGGACCGCGCCCCTCGGTGCCCTCTCCACCGAGACGCGCGTCGAGGACTTCGACGATGTCGCCCCGAGCCGGCTCCGCCCCGACGGCCCGCCACGGGGGACCATCGAAACGGAGCGCTTCAGCGACGTCGCGCGCTTCAATCGCATCGAAGGGCTCTTCGTCGGGATCGGCGGGGTGATGCGCTTCCGCGACGCGGCGCCGGGTGTCGCGGTGCGCGCGGCGGGGGGCTATGCGATGGGGGAGCGCACCGTTCGTGGCCGGCTCGTCGTCGAGCGCCGCCGTGAGGCGTCGCAGTGGAGCCTCCGGTGGCAGCGCTCCCTCGACCTCACCAATGACTTCCGGAATCCCTTCGACTCCGGCACCACTCTCGGCGCGGTCTTCGGACGCGATCCCTATGACTATGTGGACCGACGGACCGCGACGGTGCAGTGGCTCCGCTTCCTCGGGGCGCGTCGCGGCGGGCAGCTCCGGATCGAGACGGGACTCGCCCACGACCGCGCGGTGACGCCGAGTGTGGACGAGGGGCTCTTCGGCCGCGACTTCCTCCCGAATCGCGCGGTGACGAGCGGCGCATATCACCGCACGATGCTCACGCTCGATCTCCGGCCCGACATCTCACTCGAATACCTCCGGCCGGGCCTCGGGGCGCGCCTGCACTACGAGCGCGGCGATGGGGATCTCACCTACCAGCGCGCCGAGGTGCGCCTCACCGCGCGCGCGAACCCCGGCCCGTTCATCGTCGCGTCGCGCCTCGACCTCGGCGTCACCACGCCCGACGCGCCGCCGCAGCAGCTCTTCGAGCTCGGGCAGAACCAGAACCTCCCCGGCTACGGCTACAAACAGTTCGCCGGGGACCAGGCCGTCGTCTGGCGTAGCTGGTTGGCGTATGCATTGCCGGTGTGGGGCGCGCCGATCCTCGTGAACGACCGGCTCTGGCTTCCCCCGATCGCGCCCGCCCTCGCGCTCGGCCTCCAGGCCGGCTGGACCCGTGCTTCCACCGGGGCCGCCGCGGCGACGGTTACGGAGCTCGGCTCCGAGGTGACGGGGGATCCTCGCGCCTCGGCGAGCCTGACGCTGCGGATGTTCGGGGGGGCCGTCGGGGTGGGTATCGCGCGCCCGATCGGGCAGGCGGGGAAGGTGCGCTGGGTGCTGGAGTTCGGGCAGCGACCCTAGAACTCCCCGATGAACCCGATCTCCGGCTCCAGATACTGATCGAACCGCTCCGCCACCGCGCGCTGCGCGTGGCTGATGAGCGCGCGCACGTCGGCCGCGGTCGCGCCCCCGAGGTTCACGAGGATGTTCGCGTGGATGTGCGAGATCTGGGCGCCGCCGATACGGAACCCCTTCAGCCCGCACTGGTCGATGAGCCGACCCGCGCCGACCCCCTCGATCTTCTTGAAGACCGATCCGGCGCTCGGGTGATGTTCGAGCCACGGATGCCGCGACCCGCGCCAGGAGAGGTTCTCCTGCATCACGCGATGCATCACCGCCGGGTCGCCCGGCGCGAGCGCGAAGGTGACGGCGAGCGCGATCTCCGTCCCGCCGTGGAGCCGCGAGATGTCGTACCCGAACCCCATCTCATCACCCCGGACCACCTGGACCCTATCCTCTGAATCCAGCAGTTCCACCGATTCCACCACCTCCGCGATGAACATCGTCCGCTCGCGGGCGGGAGCGGGGGAGAGGAAGTGGAGGTTCTGCCAGACCGCGCCGCCGACGGTGCTCGGGATCCCGACGTAGTGCTCGAGGCCGCTCCACCCCGCCGCGACGGTCTCGCGGATGAGGTCACCGACCACAACGCCGCTCTCGGCGCGGAACCGCCCGCCCCCGAGGTCGGTCACGCCGCGGGCGATGTTCCGGATGACGAGGCCACGGAAGCCGAGGTCGCCGACGAGGATGTTGGCCCCGAGGCCCAGGACGAAGACGGGGATGTCGGCGGCGCGCGCCGCCCGGAGGGCGGTGGCGAGTTCGTCCGCCGTGGTGGCATCGTACATCACGTCGGCGGGACCGCCGATCCTGAACGTGGTGTATGGGGCGATGGGCTCGTCGCAGCGCAGCCGCACGGCTCCCAGCACCGGTGCCAGGGCCGCCGCACACTCCTGCGGCGCCAAGCGCCGCCCACCCGAACGTGACGAATCCATAGTGATACGCGAAATCAATCGGACACCGCGGGCCCTCGCCAGCGGCAGGACACCCGCCACCTCACGGGGACGGCGCGGGCGCGTGGGGTTCGGGGTCCTCTGCCTGGCGATTCTGGCCGTCCTCCCCCTCGGGGCCCAACGCGCCGAGCTGGAGCGGTCGACCACCCGGCAGGTCCTCCCGAACGGGCTCGAGGTGATCGTCGCGCCCGCGCGCGGCGTCCCCCTCGCCACCGTCGAACTCGTGGTGCGGAACGGCGCCTTCACGCAGCCGCCGGAGTACGCCGGTCTCGCGCACCTCTTCGAGCACATGTTCTTCAAGGCGAACGACGCCTACCCCGAGCCCGACGCTTTCATGGATCGGGCAGCGGACCTCGGCGCCGTCTTCAACGCCACCACGCGCGAGGAACAGGTCACCTATTACCTGACCGTCGTCGCCGACTCCCTCGAGGGGGGGATGCGCTTCCTCTCCGCCGCGCTCCGGGGCGCACAGTTCCGCGCCGACGAGCTCGCGCGCGAGAAGGTCGTGGTGCTCGGCGAATACGACCGGGCCGAGTCATCGCCCTTCTTCCGGTTGGACCAGCAGATCGGCCAGGTGCTCTGGGGCGACTTCTGGAGCCGCAAGAACACCATCGGCGACCGCACGGTGATCGCGAACGTCACGCCGGAGCAGATGCGGACGATCCGCGACCTCTATTATGTGCCGAACAACAGCGCCCTCGTCGTGACGGGGGATGTGGACCCACGGGCCGTGGTGCGGCTCGCGGGGGAGGTCTTCGGCGACTGGCCGCGCGGCGCCGACCCCTTCACGCGGGCGCCGGTGCCGGCGGTGAAGCCGCTCGCCCGGAACGTCGCGGTGATCGTCGAGGAGCCGGTGAACGCCGCGACGGTCCAGATCCAGTGGCACGGACCGGGCGCGCGCGCCGATGAGGCCGCCACCTTCGCGGCCGACGTCTTCTCCGACATCCTCAACCAGCCGACCTCGCGCTTTCAGCGCCGGCTCGTGGAGAGCGGGCTCTGGCAGGGGGTGCTCGTGAACTACTACACCCTGGCGAACATCGGGCCGATCACCGTGAGCGGGCAGACCGCGCCCGAGAAGCTGCGTGAGGCGCTCGCCGTGCTGGATTCGGCGCTCGCCGAGACGGTGACGCCGGGGTACTTCACCGCGGACGAGCTCGAGGCGGTGAAGGCGAACCGCGCGGTGACCACGGCCTTCGGCGCGGAACGCGGCTCCGAGAACGCGCACACGATCGGGTTCTGGTGGAGCGTGCTGAGCCTCGACTATCACTTTCGATATATCGATGAGATGGCGCGGCAGACGCCGGCGCAGCTGCAGGCATATGCGCGGAAGTACATCCTCGGAAAGCCGCGGGTGACGGGGGTGATGCTCCCCACCGGCGCGCGCGCGGCGATCGGCCTCACCACGGCGGAGCTCGAGCGATGAGCGCGCGCCACCTGCCTTCGTTGCGCGGCATCGCGGCCGCGATCGCCATCGCTGCGACCCTGCTCGGCGCGCAGCGCGCCCCGGCGCCGGCGCGTCCCGCCGCCACGCCGACCGCTCCTGCCGCGGCGTCGGGCGCCGTCGACACCGGCACCGTCCGCTTCGACGTCGACGGCGTGCGCGTCATCCACCGCCGCACCACCACCGGCCTCGTCGTCGCGAACCTGTACCTATTGGGCGGTGTCCGACTCGTCACACCCGCCACCGCCGGGATCGAGCCGATGCTCCTCGAGGTCACGGAGCGCGGCACGACGGGGTTCCCCGGGGATTCGCTCCGCCGCGCGATGGCGCGCACCGGGAGCGCCATCGGGGTCGTCCC
>CAZGIE010000141.1:0-5264 GCA_964526485.1 uncultured Gemmatimonas sp.
ATCGACGGCGTGATCTCGCAGGGCGGCATCCAGGACCTGAACCCGCAGGACATCGAGAACGTCGAGGTCGTGAAGGGTGCGGCCGCGTCCTCGCTCTACGGATCGCGCGCCGGCAACGGCGTCATCCAGATCACGACCCGCTCCGGCAAGAACGCCGGCGAGGGCGTTCGCTTCCGCTCGCAGCTCGAGTACGGGTCGTCGGACATCGAGAACGAGTATCGCTTCCCGTTCACGCACTTCATGCTGATGGACGAGGGCTACGGCCGGTACTGCGTGGCCGCCTCGGGCAACGGCGACTGCGCCACGACGGTCGATCTCGAGGCTGAGACCTTCCGCATCAACGACGGCGGCGGTGAGTTCGCCCTCGCCCCGGTCAACTTCGCGAACGACGGCGGTATCTCGCGCAACCCGGGGCCGGTGAACTCGCGTGGGCTCTACCAGATCACCCCGTTTGTGAAGACGTACAACCCGGTCCAGCAGGTCCTGACGAACGGCGCCACGTACAACGGCACCTTCGACGCGACCGGCCGCGTGGGCCGCACGAACTTCTTCGCCTCGGCGAACCAGTTCCGGCAGGAGGGCTCGGTGCTGTACCTCGACGGGTACACCCGCTCCTCGCTTCGCCTGAACGTCGACCAGCAGATGGCGTCGAACTGGAACTTCGCGGTCCGCACGAACTACACCGACGCGATCGACTACAACGCCGGGTTCAACTGGTTCCGCGTGACGCGGCAGCCGGCGAACGCGCAGCTCCTCGCGCGCGACTCGAAGGGGCGCATCTACATCCGGTCGGTCGCGCAGAACCAGGGCGCGCAGAACTTCAACCCGATGTACGAGGCGGAGAACTTCACGCCGTCCAACCGCATCTCGCGCTTCATCGGGCAGGCGACGGCGCGGTTCCAGCCGACGGCCTGGCTCGACGCGGAGTTCAACTTCGGCTCCGACCTCCGCGCCAACCATGCGGAGTCGCAGGTGGAGAAGGGATACCGGAACTCGGTGAGCAGCCCGAGCACGCATCTGGGTAGCGTCTCGCGCAGCTCGAACAAGTCGTACTCGCTGAACACGTCGCTCGACGTCACCGCGCGTCGCAGCTTCTTCGAGGACAAGCTGAGCAGCCGCGTGACGTTCCGCGGCCTCTTCGAGGCGCAGGACGACCGCGGCCTCGCGGCCTCGGGCAACACGATCGTCGTGCCGGGGCTCCGCACCATCAACTCGACGTTGGCCAGCACGCGCAGCGGCTCGAGCTACGAGCAGACGGTCCGGCAGATCGGCATGTTCCTGAACCTCGACCTCGACTGGCAGGGCAAGTACATCATGAGCGGGCTCGTCCGTCGTGACGGCGCCTCGCTCTTCGGTGCGGCCCAGCGCTGGCAGACCTACGGCCGCGGCTCCGTCGCGTACCGCATGTCCGAGGAGTCGTGGTTCCCGCTCGACTTCGTCTCGGACCTCAAGTTCCGCTACTCGATCGGCCAGGCCGGTAATCGGCCGTCGTTCTCGGCCCAGTACGAGGTGTGGAACCTCTCGGGCGGCCAGCTCGGCAGCCTCGGGCAGCTCGGCAACCCGAACCTTCGCCCCGAGGTCGCGACGGAGCAGGAGGCCGGCATCGACCTCGAGCTCTTCAACAAGTATGGCCTCACCCTGACGAACGCCGCGAACGAGATCCGCCAGCAGATCATGCCGGTGCCGGTCCCGTCGATCGGTGGCTTCGCCTCGGTCTGGTCGAACGTCGGCACGCTGAAGAACAACACGGTCGAGGTGTCGCTCAACATCCCGATCATCCAGACGCGGGACCTGAACTACTCGTTCCGCATCAACTACGACCGCACGACCTCCGTCATCGAGCAGCTGAACGTCCCCGAGTTCTTCATCGACGGGTACTTCAAGGTCGCGCAGGGCCTCAACATGGGCTCGATCTTCGGCCGCCGCTTCGTGCGGGAGTGCTCGGAGCTCGTGATGCCGGCTGGCTCGACGCTCACCTGCGGCGGCCCCGGCAGCGACTTCCAGAAGAACGACGACGGCTTCATCACCTGGGTCGGCGCCACCAACTCGCTCGACGAGGGCATCACCAAGAACCTCTGGTTCACCCGTCTCGCGGCCGCGGACGCGCCGTGGGCCGGCGGCACCGGCAAGGAGCCGCTGAACTGGGGTACGCCGATCGTGCTGCGTGAGGCGAGTGGCGCCGTGGCCATCCGCCAGAACGGCAACACGCTGCCGAAGTACCGCTGGTCGACGTCGCACCAGGCGTCGTACAAGAAGCTGACCGCGTACGTCCTCGTCGACGCCACGGTCGGGAAGAACGTGTACAACGAGGAGCGGCAGTGGTCGTTCGGCGACTTCATGCAGCGGAGCACGGACCAGACCGGCCGCAACGTCGCGAACGCGAAGCCGATCGGGTACTACTTCCGCGCCACCTCGACGGGCGGCATCGGCGGGCTGTATGACGTGCTCGGCCCGAACAACAACACCACCGAGGATGCGAGCTTCATCCGCGTCCGCGAAGTCTCGCTCGCGTACCGCGTCGGCCGTCTGGCCGGCATGGGCGACTGGACGGTGTCGGTGATCGGCCGCAACCTCCGCACCTTCACCGACTATACCGGGAAGGACCCGGAGGTCGGGTACGGCGGTGGCTCGTTCGGTTCGTCGGTCCTGGGCGCCGTGGACACCTACGGCTTCCCGAACCTCCGGACCGTCTCCTTCATGATCAGCAGCAGCTTCTGACGCCGCGCGGACCCGGGCGCCGTCTGGCCCGGGTCCCCGACTCACCTACCTGAGGAATGATGATGCGATTCAACTTCCGTTCGGTCGGCGCGGTCGCGCTGCTGGGCCTCGCGGCCTGCGGTGATCCGCTGTCGATCCCCAACTACGGCAGCCCCGACGTGTCGCGCGTGCTCTTTGACGCCGCCTCCGTCGACGCCGCCATCGCGGGCCTCGGCCCGCAGCTGCTCAACCCGCAACGCGCCTGCAACCTGAGCACGCAGGCCAAGATCCTCTCCGAGGAGTCGTTCGCCTCGGTCGCGAATTTCGGCATGGCCGCGCGCTCGGCCAACCGCTCGCTCGTCTCGAACGAGGTCGGCAACGACCTCGCCGGGTCAAACGCCGCGGATTTCCAGGCCTTCCAGCGCGTGCAGCGCCTCGCCTTCAACCCGCTCGTCGCCTTCGCCAGCATCAAGGCGGCGAACCGGAACACGCTGACGGCGAACCAGGAGAACCGGATGCGCGCCTTCGCGTACCTCGTCGCCGGCCAGGCGCTCGGGTACGCCGCGTTCATCTATGACTCGGTCGCCATCGCCAGCGAGGGCATCACCACCGACGTCGTCCCCGGCCTCTCCACCTACACGACCGCCGGAGCCAAGGCGGTCGAGTACCTCGACTCGGCCGTCACGATCGCGGGGCGTGGGATGGATGCGCTCGGCTCGACGTACATCAGCGGGCTCACGCTGACGCAGGCGCAGTTCGTCGCGCTCGCGCGCGGCTACCGCGCCCGCATCCGGGCCGGCATCGCGCGCAATCCGACGGAGCGTGGCAACGTGAACTGGACCGCCGTCCGTGACGACGCGGCGGCGTTCTCGACCGTCTTCACCGGCGACATCGTGATCTCGATCAACGGGACCACGAACGTCTCGGCGGGTTGCGACGCGTCGCAGTTCTATGTGCCGGGCGGCTGGCACTCCTTCCCGATGAAGTTCATCGGCGTGGCCGACACCTCCGGTGGCTACCAGGCCTGGTCGGCGACGGCCAACTCGTCGCGACGGCAGTTCGTGGTCGCGACGCCGGACAAGCGCTGGCCGCGCGGCGTGACCCGCACGGAGCAGCAGAACGGTGGCGCCGGCTCGATCCTCGGTGGCGCGCTCACGGTGGTCCCGCCGGCCGGTCAGTACGTCCTGAACCGCGCCCCGGGCCTTGACGTGCTCATCGCCGGCGACGGCGAGTCGATGTACGACCACCGCCGCTACGCCACGACCTTTGCGAACTCCGGCGTCGCCGGCCCGTTCACGGAGATGTCGAAGGTCGAGATCGACATGTTGCAGGCGGAAGCGCTGATCCGCCTCGGCGGCGCGGCGAACATCACCGCCGCGGAGAACCTTATCAATGTCTCGCGCGTCCGGAACAACCTCCCGTCCGTGACCGGTATCGGCACGGCGGGCGTCGTCCCGGGCGGGAACGCCTGCGTGCCGAAGATGAAGACCGGCACCTGCGGCACCCTCCTCGAGGCGATGAAGTACGAGAAGCGTATGGAGACGGCGTACACGGGCTACGTGCAGTGGCTCATCGACAGCCGTGGCTGGGGCGACCTGCCGCTCAACACCATCATCGAGTGGCCGGTGCCGTTCCAGGAGATGCAGGCGCGTCAGCAGCCGTACTACAACGGGACCAAGGTCATGTCCGCGACGGACATCACCGCGGCCACCCGCGGGAACTACGGGTACTGATCGCATGACGCATGACCCCATGACCCGGCGGTCCGGCGCGATGTCGCGCCGCCGGCGTCGTGCCGGCCTCGGTGTCGCGGCGCTCGCCGCGACGCTGACCGGGTGCCACACCTACCTGCCTCCGCAGGATCAGGTGCCGGTCGCGGGTCGGGAGATCGCGGTGGAGCTCAATGATCGCGGTCGTCTCTTGGTCGTTCCTCAGCTTGGCGAGGCGGTGCTCCGCGTCCACGGAACCTTGGTCGCGAGTGCCGACTCCACCGTCACGATGAGCGTGTCGCGGACGGTGCAGCTGCAGGGCAGCTCGGCGCTCTGGACCGGCGAGTCCGTGACGATCCCCGTCGCGGGCATCCGTGGGTTCCGGCTCCGGGAGTTTTCGCAGAAGCGGTCGGTCGCGATGGCGGTCGGGGTCGCTGGTGCCCTGGCCGTCGTGGCGCCCCGCCTGAAGATCGTCGGCGGCGGCAACGGCCGTCCCGATGAAGGCCTCTGCACCAGTAGCTGCAACACCACTCGCTAAGCGGCCCCGCGCCGCACTCATCACTCAGTCTTGTTCACCTCACGGAGTTCTCACTGATGCGCATCACTCGACTTGGCCTCCTCGGCGCCCTCGTGCTCGGCGTCACTGGCTGTCAGGAGAAGGAGTTCGGTCCCTTCACGACCGAGATCCCGCCGCTCGCTTTCGTCCGCTACATCAACGCCCTCCCGGACACGAACAACACCACCGTCCGGTGGGTCGACCAGCTCGAGTTCACCCCGATGACCTTCCTGAACGTGCCGTTCCGCGGCCTCGGGCAGGGGAACTATCAGGGCCTCGAGGCCGGCGCGCGCCGGTTCAAG
>CAZGIE010000142.1:0-806 GCA_964526485.1 uncultured Gemmatimonas sp.
ATCGTCCGGTCGTCCACCGACACCGCCGTCGAGCCGGAGATGGAGCGGCCCAGCGGGGGCGCGTGCAAGGGGGTCGCTGCTCCACCACCGCCGGCGGAGCCCGAAGAGCGGTTCGAGGCGGAGCGGTCCGGCTCGATGTCGGTGACGGAGCGCTGGCTCGGTGGCCTACTGACGAACTTCGCCACGGTCAAGAAGCAGATCCGCAAGCTCAAGGAGCTCGAGGCGGGGTCCGAGGCGGGCGGCGCGTTCGAGAACTACACCAAGAAGGAGCAGCTGATGATGACCCGTCAGCGCGACAAGCTCCTGAAGAACCTCTCCGGCATCAAGGCGATGGGGCGCCTCCCGGGGCTGCTGTTCGTCGTCGACGCGAAGAAGGAGCGCATCGCGGTCGACGAGGCGAACAAGCTCGGGATCCCGATCATCGCGATCTGCGACACCAACTCCGACCCCGACCTCATCACGGTCCCGATCGCCGGCAACGACGACGCGATCCGCTCGGTGGAGCTGATCACCCGCGCCATCTCCGACGCGATCCTCGAGGCCCGTCGCGAGGCGCCGACCCGTCCCGAGGTCGAGGAGCCGGGCGAGGCGACCACCTGGTCGTCGGAGCGCGGGACCGAGCGCGAGAGCGGGGATGACCGTCGCCGTGGCGGTGGCGGCCGTGGCGGCGCGCGTCCGCGCCGTCGGCGCGCGAACCCCGAGGCGATCGCCGCCCGCCGGAAGCCCGGCGAGGGCCCGGCCGAGGAGACCCCGGCGGAGTAACGCCGGACCGCTCGTCCCGGGCCCACGGCCCGGGGTACCGCTCG
>CAZGIE010000142.1:816-5256 GCA_964526485.1 uncultured Gemmatimonas sp.
AGGCCCTGCCTCACGGCGGCGTTCCCACACGGGAACCACCACACCGAGACCCAGATGAGCATCACTGCGAAAGACGTCGCCGACCTCCGCGCGCGCACCGGCGCCGGGATGATGGACTGCAAGAAGGCCCTCGAGGAGACGGCCGGGAACATGGACGCCGCCATCGACCTCCTCCGCAAGAAGGGGATCGCCAAGGCCGAGAAGCGCGCCGACCGCGCCGCGTCCGAGGGCCAGATCGTCATCGAGCTCGCCGCCGACGGCACCATGGGCGCGATGATCGAGCTGAACTGCGAGACCGACTTCGTCGGCCGGAACGACGAGTTCGTGGCGCTCGCGAAGCAGGTCGCGCAGCACGTGGCGCAGGACGCCAAGGTCGATGGTCTCGTGACCGTCGGCGCCGAGGGGGCGTACCTCGAGACCCCGTGGGCGTTCGATGCCGCGCGCACCATCGGTGAGGTGGTCAAGGCCGCCTCGGCCAAGACCGGGGAGAAGGTCGAACTGCGCCGCATCGCGCGCTTCGCGACGGCGGGGCTCGTCGGCAGCTACCTGCACTTCAACGGCAAGGCCGGCGTGCTCGCCGAGATCGTCGGCGGGAACGGCGCCGAGGCGGCCGAGCTGGGCAAGCACATCGCGGAGCATGTGGCCGCCGGCGTGCCGAGCGTCGCCGTCGCCGTGGACCAGGCCGGGGTGGATCCCGCCTTCATCGCCCGCGAGCGCGACATCTTCGTCGCGCAGGCGGTCGAGAGCGGCAAGCCGCAGGCGATCGCCGAGAAGATGGTCGAGGGCCGCATCGCCAAGCTCCTCGGGGAGATCACCCTCCTCGGGCAGCCCTGGGTCCGCGACGACAAGCAGACGATCAAGGATCTCGTGGCCGCGACCGCGAAGGCGGCGGGGCAGCCGCTCGCTGTGACGCGCTTCGTCCGATTCAAGATGGGCGAGGCCTGACCTCCGGGAGACCACCATGGCCGAACTCCGCTATCCCCGCGTCCTGCTCAAGCTCTCCGGCGAGGCCCTCGCCGGCGACCGCGGGTTCGGCTTCGACTTCGAGACGATCCGCGGGTTCGCGCAGCAGGTGAAGGCAATCTCCGAGCTCGGGGCCCAGGTGGGCCTCGTGATCGGGGGCGGCAACATCGTCCGCGGCTCGCAGATCTCGAAGATGGGGATCGATCGCGTCAGCGCGGACTACATGGGGATGCTCGGCACGGTCATCAACGCGCTCGCCTTCCAGGACGTGCTGGAGCGCGAGGGGCTCGATACCCGTGTGATGACCGCGATCCGGATGGAGGAGATCGCGGAGCCGTACATCCGGCGCCGCGCGATCCGCCACCTGGAGAAGGGGCGGTGCGTCATCTGCTCGGCCGGCACCGGCAACCCGTACTTCTCGACCGACACCGCCGCGGTGCTACGCGCCATCCAGATGAAGGCCGACGTCATCATCAAGGCGACGAGCGTCGACGGCGTCTATTCCGCCGACCCGAAGCAGGACGCCACGGCGACCCGCTTCGATCGCATCAGCTACAAGGACGTGATGGAACGCGACCTCCGGGTGATGGACCAGACTGCCATCACCCTGTGCCGCGAGAACGCGCTGCCGCTCATCGTGCTCAACATCCACACACCGGGCGGCGTCGCGCGTGCGCTGCGCGGCGAGCCCGTGGGGACCCTCGTCTCATGACCATCCAGATCATCCTGAAGGACGCCCGCACCGCCATGGACAAGGGGGTCGAGGCCGCCAAGCGCGAGTTCGCCTCCGTCCGCTCCGGGAAGGCCTCGCCGACCATGCTCGACACCGTGAAGGTCGAGATGTACGGCCAGTACCTCCCGATGAACCAGTGCGCGAACGTCTCGGCCCCCGAGCCGCGGCTCCTCGTCGTGACGCCGTACGACAAGGGGCAGGTGAAGGCCATCGAGAAGGCGATCCGCGAGTCGAACCTCGGCCTCGACCCATCGGTGCAGGGGCACCTGATCCGCGTTCCGCTTCCGGCCATGACGGAGCAGCGGCGGAAGGAGCTCGCCAAGCAGGTCCATGCCTACGCCGAGGACGGCCGTATCGCGGTTCGCCACGCGCGGACGCAGGCCCGCGAGCAGCTCAAGAAGCTGACCGGGATCTCGGAGGACGAGGTGAAGGCCGCCGAGAAGGACCTGCAGAAGATCCACGACGAGGAGATCGCGCGGATCGACGGGTTGATGAAGTCGAAGGAGCAGGAGTTGCTCGAGGTCTGACCGGCTCCCGCCGGTCGCCGACGCGATGACCGCTCCCGTCCTCCTCTCCCAGATCCGCGCCCACGGCGCGCTCCCCCGCCATGTCGCGATCATCATGGACGGGAACGGGCGCTGGGCGCGCGAGCGGCTCCTGCCGCGCCCGTTCGGGCATCGGAGCGGGATGAAGGCGGTCCGCGAGGTCGTCGAGGGCGCGCTGGAGGTCGGCGTCGGGACGCTCTCGCTCTTCGCCTTCTCACAGGAGAACTGGCAGCGCCCCGCCGACGAGATCGGCGCCCTGATGTCGCTCCTCGAGGAGTACATCCAGCGCGAGGCCGACGAGCTGCATGCGCAGGGCGTGCGCGTCCGCTTCCTCGGCGACCTCGACCGGCTCGCTCCGGTGGCGCGTGCCGCCGTCGACGCGATCATGGCCCGCACCGGGGCGAACACGCGGCTGACGTTGAACCTGTTCATCTCGTACGGGTCGCGCGCCGAGATCGCGCGGGCTGCCCGCCGCATCGCCGAGGACGTGGCCGCCGGTAAGCTCGCCCCCGACGCGGTGGACGAGGCCGCCGTCTCGGCACGGCTCTTCACCGCCGGCGATCCCGACCCCGACCTCCTCATCCGGACCTCGGGGGAGCAACGGATCTCGAACTTCTTTTTTTGGTACGGCGCGCACCCCGAGCTCCACATCTCGTCGGTGCTGTGGCCCGACTTCGGCCGCGAGCAGCTCTACGAGGCGATCCGAGATTTTCAGGCGCGCGAGCGGCGGTTCGGCCGCGTGTCCACCTGACCCCGCGATGAGCGAGCTCGCGAAGCGCGTCGCGTTCGCCATCGTCGCGATCCCCGTGCTGTTCGGGGTCGTCTGGCTCGGCGGTGCCGCGCTGACGATCCTCCTCGCCGTCGCGGCGGCGCTCGCCGCCTCGGAGTTCGCGATGCTCGCCACCGCCACCGGATCGGCGCCGCTCCGTCCCGTCCTCATCGGAGGCGCGGCGCTGATCCCGCTCGTGGTGCACGCCGCGGGGCTCGGGCTCTGGATCCCGCCGCTCTCGGCGGTGGCGCTCGTCGTGCCGGCGCTGTTCGTCGTCGCGCTCTGGGCCCGTGGGGTGGCCGGTCGGCCGCTGGAGGCCGTCGCGAGCACGCTCCTCGGCCTCTGGTACACGGGGGGGCTCCTCAGTTTCGCCTACGCGCTCCGGCATCATCGCTTCGCGATCGGGGCTGCCGCGGGGACCGCGCTCGTGATGTTCCCCATGCTCATCACGTGGGTGACCGACGCGGCGGCGTTCTTCGTGGGTCGCGCGGTCGGCGGGCCGAAGCTCATGCCCTCGGTGAGTCCGGGGAAGACCATCTCCGGCGCGGTGGGTGGCCTGGTGGGCGGTGCGGAGGCGGCGTGGGCCTACGCGGCATTCGTGCTCCCGCCCACGACGCGGATGGGGATGACGGTCGGGGCCGCGGTCGCCTCGGGCGTGTTGCTCTCCGTGGTCGCACAGGTGGGGGATCTCGTCGAGAGCCTGCTCAAGCGACAGGCGGGGGTGAAGGACAGCTCGCGCCTCATCCCGGGGCATGGTGGGGTCCTCGACCGCACCGACTCGCTCCTCTTCACGCTCCCGGTGGGCTTCGTGCTCGTCGATCGTCTCCTCGCTCTCGGCGCGTGATGGCCCGTCTCACCGGCATCGCGCTCCTCGGGGCCACCGGGTCGATCGGTGAGACGACCCAGCGCGTCGTCGCGCGGCACCCCGATCGCTTCCGCTTCGTGGCGCTCACCGCGAACGGGAATCGGGAGGGCTTGGCGGCGGCGGCCGCGCGGTGGGGCCCGGGCTTCGTCGGCCTCGTCGAGCCCGGCACCGACCCGTTGCCGACGGGGTGGCATCGCGGCGCGGCCGCGCTCGTCGAGGCGGCGCAGCACCCCGACGCGTCGGTCGTGCTCAATGCCGTCGTCGGCGCGGCCGGGCTCGAGGCCACCCTCGCCGGGGTCCGGGCGGGGAAACGCGTCGCGCTCGCGAACAAGGAGTCCCTCGTCGTCGGTGGCCCGCTCGTGCAGGCCGCGGTGCGCGCGCCGGGCGGGGGCGAGGTCATCCCCGTCGACTCCGAGCACTCCGCGCTGCTGCAGTGCCTCGCCGGTCGCGTCGGCGGCGACGGGCCGGGGCTCCTCCCCGTCGCCGGGGTGCGGCGGATGCTCATCACCGCGTCGGGCGGCCCGCGCCGGTCGGGGACTGGCCTTGGGGAGTGGCATGCGGGGGG
>CAZGIE010000143.1:0-963 GCA_964526485.1 uncultured Gemmatimonas sp.
TGGAGAGCGGCGTCTACAACATCCGGGCGGAGACCTTCGCGCCGCTGCACGCGGGCGCGGGGGAGGCGGCGGTGAAGAGTCACGACTTCCGATGAGACGCTGGAGGCGCAAGGCTGAAGGCGCAAGGCTGGAGGCGCACGATTCACGGCGGAACGCTGGACACTCTCGTCCGCGCCACCACAGCTTTCCGCCTCCAGCTTCCAGCGTCGAGCATTTAGCCTCCAGCATCTAGCCTTCAGCATGCATATCGCCCTCTTCGGTACCACCGGTCGCGTCGGCGGCCGTCTCCTCGAGTACGCCCTCGCCGAGGGCCACACCGTGCGCGCGCTCGTCCGCGACCCGGCCAAGCTCGCCCCGCGTGCCGGGCTCACCATCCTCGCGGGCGACGTCCTCGACCCCGCGGCGGTCCGCGAGACCATCACCGGCACCGAGGCCGTCCTCTCCGGACTCGGCGGCGCGGGGCTCCAGGATCCGGGCGAAGCGCAGTCGCAGGGGATGCGCAACATCGTCGCCGCGATGACCGCGCTCGGCGTGACGCGCGTGCTCGGGGTGGCGGGGGGCGGGATCCTCGACTCGCCGCACGGCGGGCTGCGCCACGACCAGCCCACCTTCCCCGCCGTCTTCAAGGGCGTGAGCGATCGGCACAAGGCCGCGTGGACCGCCATGCGTGAGAGCGACCTCGACTGGACGATGGTCTGCACCGGCGACATCCTGCCCGGCGAGCGCACGGGGATCTACCGCTGGCTCGACGACCAGCTCCCGGAGGGCGGGAACCGCATCTCGGTCGAGGATGTCGCGCACTTCCTGCTCGACGAGATGACGGCGCGGCGGCACGTGCGCCGTCGCGTGGGGCTCGGCTACTAGCCGACGCGACCCGGGCGACGCGTCCACGACGCGTACCGCCCTCGCTCGGGTGGCGCGCGCGCTCCGGACGAGCTACGCGCGCCCGAGCCGGGCGCGCAA
>CAZGIE010000143.1:973-5254 GCA_964526485.1 uncultured Gemmatimonas sp.
AAGGGACACCCACCCCCCCCCCCGGTGCTCGAGTCGAAGGAGCGCACGCCGAGGGCGAGGCAGGCGATGATCTTGTCGGGCGCGCGGCCGTGGGTGTCGTGCAGGTGGACGTTCACCTGCGCGACCGGGACGTCGGCGAGGACCGCCTCGAGCACCGCCGCCATCCCGTCCGGCGTGCCGACCCCGATGGTATCGGCGATCGACACCTCATCGACACCGAGCGCGTGGAGGGTGCGCGCGAGCGCGGCGACGGCGGACGGGGCGATGGCCCCCTCGTAGGGGCACCCCCAGGCGCAGGAGACGGTCCCCCGTACGTGGATCCCCGCGGCGAGCGCGGCCTCGATCACGGGCGCGAACCGCTCGACCGACTCCGCGATGCTGCACCGGATGTTCCGCTGCGAGAAGGTCTCGCTCGCCGCCCCGAACACCACGACGCCGTCGGCACGTGCGGCGCGCGCGGCCTCGAAGCCGCGGAGGTTCGGCGTGAGCACACTGTATCGGACGCCCGGCGCCCGACGGATGCCCGCCATCACCTCGGCGGCGTCCGCGAGCTGCGGCACGGCGGTGGGCGAGACGAACGAGGTGACCTCGATCGTCCGGAACCCCGCCGCGCTCAACCGGTCGACCAGCGCGATCTTGGTCTCGACGGGGACGCGCACCGCCTCGTTCTGGAGCCCGTCGCGCGGGGCGACGTCGACGACGGTGACGTGGTCGCTGGCGGACATGCCGGGAACATAGGCCCGGTGGCCGCGCGCGCGCGACGGGGAGAGATTGCCTCTCGATGCTCGACGCCGGCTTCACCACGCGCTTCGCGCCCGCCCCCACGGGGCACCTCCACCTCGGCCACGCGGTGAACGCCGTCTGGGTGTGGGGGATCGCTCGCGCGTACGGCGGCCGGGTGCTGCTGCGGCTCGAGGACCACGACCGCGGACGCTGTCGGGCCGAATACGAGGCGTCGATCCTCGACGACCTCGACTGGCTCGGCCTCGTCCCCGACGGCGCGAGCACGGCGGTGCTGCGCCGCGGACCGCACGCGCAACGACAGAGCGACGACCTCGCGCGCTACGCCGACCGGCTCACCGCGCTCGAGGCGGACGGGCTCGCCTATCCGTGCCGCTGCTCCCGGGCCGATGTCGAGCGCGCGCAGCCGGTCCCGGACGGCGCAGAGCCCCGCTACCCGGGCACCTGCCGCACCGCCGGTGTCCCCCCCGACGAGACGCCCGCGCGCCGCGTGACGATCACCGATGGGCTCGAGACCTTCGACGACCTCCGCCTCGGTCCGCAGACGCAGCGCCCCGCCGCGGATGTGGGGGACATCCTCGTGCGGGATCGTCTCGGGCAGTTCACCTACCAGTTCGCGGTGACGGTCGACGACTTCGAACAGCGCGTCGACCTCATCATCCGAGGGGAGGATCTCCTCGCGTCGACCGGACGGCAGTTCCGGATCGCGCGGATGCTCGGCCGGATCGAGATGCCCCGCGTGCTCCATCATCCGCTCGTGCGGCATCCGGACGGACGGAAGCTGAGCAAATCGGCACAGGACACGGGGCTCCGCGAGCTCCGCGCGGCGGGGCGGACCGCGGCGGAGGTGCTCGGGATGGCCGCGCATGCGAGCGGGCTCCTCGTGGCCGCGCGGCCGGTCGAGGCGCACGAGCTCGCCGACCTGTTCGGGCCGGACGGATGGCCCCAGATTCCGCCTCCATGACGGCCACGCCCTCGCCCGCCCCGACGTGACCCCGGCGCTCCTCGCGCTCCTAGCCTTCCTCAGTCTGCAGCTCGGGATCGGCGTCTACCTCTCGAAGCGCATCAGCTCCGAGGCCGATTACCTGATCGGTGGCCGCTCCCTCGGGTACACGATGGCGACGTTCTCGCTCTTCGCCACCTGGTTCGGCGCGGAGACGGTCATCGGTTCCTCCACCACGATCTACGGCGAAGGATTCTCGCTCGCCTCGCCGGAGCCGTTCGGCTACGGCCTCTGCCTCATCCTGATGGGGGCGTTCCTCGCGCGTCCGCTCTGGAATCGCAGGCTCACGACGCTCGCGGACCTCTACCAGCAGCGCTTCGGCACGGGGGTGGAGCGGCTCGCCGCGGTCCTCCTTATCCCGAGCTCGGTGCTCTGGGCCGGCGCACAGATCCGCGCCTTCGGCCAGGTCTTGGCCACCGCGAGCGTCATGACGCCGGAGTCGGGGATCGCCATCGCCGCGATCTTCGTGGTCGCGTACTCGATGTTCGGCGGACTCCTGGCCGACGCCGCGACCGACGTGCTCCAGGGGATCATCCTCACCGTCGGCCTCGTGATCACGCTCATCGCGGTCGTCGGGCGCGTCGGTGGGCCTACGGAGGCGATGCAGCTCCTCGCCACGACCGACCGCGTGAACCTCGCGCCCGCGGCGGCGGGTCCGTTCTGGCTCGCCCTCGAGGCATGGGCGATCCCCGTCATCGGCTCGGTCACCGCGACCGAGATCGTGAGCCGGGTCATCGCCACGCGCACGGCCACCATCGCGCAGCGCTCCTCGCTCGCGGCGGGCGGGCTGTACATGCTCATCGGGAGCATCCCGGTCGTCATCGCACTGCTGGCCGGGGCGCTCACCACCGACCTCGCGCACCCGGAGCAGCTCCTCCCCACGATCGCGCGCGACTCCCTCCCTCCGGTCCTGTTCGCGGTCTTCGCCGGCGGGCTCATCGCCGCGATCCTCTCGACGGTCGACTCGACGCTGCTCGTCGCCTCGGGCCTCCTCTCGCACAATCTCATCGTCCCCCTCGCGCGCGTGACCGATGAGGCCACGAAGGTCCGGCTCGCCCGCGGCGGCGTCCTCGGCTTCGGCCTCCTCGCCTGGTTCCTCGCCCTCCACAGCGACGGCGTCTTCGCCCTCGTGGAGCAGGCCTCGGCGCTCGGCTCCTCGGGTGTCGTCGTGACCGTCGGCTTCGGGTTGTTCACCCGCGCCGGCAGCCCCCGCACCGCCGCGATGACCCTCTGCGCCGGCGCGGGGGTGTACGGCATCGCCGCGATCGGCGACCATCCGACCCCCTTCCTCCTCTCCCTCGCCTGCGCCCTCGGCGCGTGGATCCTCGGATGGCTGATCGACGTCGCGCGGCGCTGATCGGCGCCGCCTTCCTGATGGCGACCTCCGCCATCGGGCCGGGGTTCCTCACCCAGACCGCCGTCTTCACCGAGCGGCTCGGCGCGAGCTTCGCGTTCGCCATCCTCGTGAGCGTGGTGATCGACCTTGTCGCCCAGCTCACCATCTGGCGCGTCCTCGTCGTGAGCGGCCGGCGCGCCGGCGAGGTCGCGGACGCCGTCGCCCCGGGCCTCGGGACGGCGCTCACCGCGCTCGTCGTGCTCGGCGGCCTCGCTTTCAACGTCGGCAACGTCGCCGGCGCCGGGCTCGGGCTGCAGGTCCTCTTCGGGATCCCGGTCGAGGTGGGCGCGCTCGCCAGCGCGCTCCTCGCCATCGGCCTCTTCATCTCGAAGGAGGCTGGGCGCGCGATGGACCGCTTCGCCGTCGCCCTCGGCTTCGTGCTCGTGGGGCTCACCGTGTACGTGGCGAGCGCCTCGGCCCCGCCGGTCGGCGAGGCGCTGCGGCACGCCCTGCGGCCGTCGCGGATCGACCTGCTCTCAATCGTCACGATCGTCGGCGGCACCGTCGGCGGATACATCACCTTCTCCGGTGCGCATCGGCTCCTCGACGAGGGGCTCCAGGGCCCGGCGGCGCTCCCCGCCGTGACCCGCTCGGCCGCGACCGCCATCGGCGTCGCGTCGCTGATGCGCGTGCTCCTCTTCCTCGCTGCGCTCGGCGTCGTGAGCCAGGGCCTCGTCCTCGATCCCGCCAATCCGCCCGCGGCGGTCTTCCGCCTCGCGGTCGGCGAGCTCGGCTACCAGCTCTTCGGGTTGGTGATGTGGAGCGCCGCGATCACCTCGGTCGTCGGCGCGGCCTACACCTCCGTCTCCTTCCTCCGCGGTCTGCACCCCACGCTCGAGCGCCACTGGACGCGGGTCGTGATCGCGTTCATCGCGAGCGCCGCCGGACTCTTCCTCCTCGTCGGGCAGCCGGTGCGGGTGCTGGTGCTCGTCGGCGCGCTGAACGGCGTGATCCTGCCGGTGGGGCTCACGGTGATGCTCGTGGCGGCGCATCGTCCGGCGGTCGTCGGGACGTACCGGCATCCGCGGTGGCTCACCTGGTCCGGCGCCGTGGTGGCGCTCGCGATGGCCGCGGCGAGCGCGTTCGTGCTCTGGCGGGATGTGTTCTAGGCTGGAGGCTGGAGGCTGGAGGCTGGAGGCTG
>CAZGIE010000144.1:0-5247 GCA_964526485.1 uncultured Gemmatimonas sp.
CCTTCGCCGGCTCCGTGACGTCCACCCCCCACATCAGCCCCCGCCCGCGCCCCGCGCGGACCTTCGGGCTCCGCCGCTGCACCCCCGCCAGCAGCTCGCACATCAGCGCTTCCATCTCCTGCACGTGCGCGAGGAGCGCCGGGTCGCTCACCCGGTCGAACACGTGGTTCGCCACATGCGCCACGAAGGGCCCGCCCCCGAACGTCGTCCCGTGGTCCCCGGGCTGCATCGCCTGCCCCACCGCGTCCGTGAGCAGCACCGCCCCCATCGGGAGCCCCGCCGCCATCGGCTTCGCGATCGTCAGCAGGTCCGGCGCGATCCCCAACTGCTCGTACGCGAACAGCGTCCCCGTCCGGCCGTAGCCGCACTGGATCTCGTCCAGGATCAGCAGCACGTTCCGCTCGCGCGTCAGATCGCGCAGCCCCTGCACGAAGGCGCGGTCGAGCACCCGCACCCCGCCCTCCCCCTGGATCGGCTCCACGATCACCGCACAGGTCTGCTGCGCCGTCACCACCTGCGCCAGCTCGTCGAGGTCGCGCTCGTGGATGTGGATCCCCCCCGCCAACGGACGGAACGGGTTCCGGTACTGCGGCCGGTCCGTCGCCGCGACGGTGCCGAAGAGCCGCCCGTGGAACGCGCCGCGCAGCGAGACGATCTCGTGCTTCGCCACGCCCCCCACCTGGCGCCCCCACTTCCGCGCCATCTTGAACGCCCCCCCGTTCGCCTCGGCGCCACTGTTGCAGAAGAAGACGCGGTCCGCGAACGACGCCCCCACCAGCTTGTCGGCGAGCTGCTCGCCGGGCCCGGTGCGGTAGAGGTTCGAGACGTGGAGCACGCCGCTCTCCGCCGCCTCCAGCAGCGCGCGCTTCACCCCGGCGTCGTTGTAGCCGAGCGCGTTCACCGCGATCCCGGAGGTGAAGTCGAGGTAGGCGCGCCCCTCGCTGTCGTAGAGGTGCACCCCCTCGCCGCGCACGAGCTCCATCGGCGCACGGCGGTAGAGCCCGAGGAGGGCGTCGGTCACAGCGGTCAGCGTGGTCGTCATAGTGCGCTCCGAACGGCGGAGAGGGAGATCGTGGTGCCGGCCCCGGGGTCGGCGATGCCATCCAACGTGGCGATCCGCACGCGGCGGACGCCGGCCTCGAGCGTGACGAGCGCGGCCTCGAGCTTGGCGCGCATCCCGCCCTGCGCCACGCCACGCGCCACCAGGTCGGCGACGCCGGCGCGGTCGAGCTGCGGGATCGCCACCCCGTCCTCGAGCACCCCCGGCACATCCGACACGAACAGCAACTCATCGGCGCCGAGCGACTCGGCGATCGCCGCGGCCGCATCGTCACCGTTCACGTTGAGACCGTCGCCCGTGGGCGACTCGCGGTCGCGCGCGAGCGGGGAGACATACGGGGTCCACCCCGCGGCGAGGAGGTCGCGCAGCAGCGCCACGTCGGCCTGCACCTCGCGTCCCACGCGGCCATAGTCGGGGTCGGTCACGCGCGCGGTGAGGAGCCCGGCGTCCTCGCCGCTCACCCCCACGGCACGGAGCCCGGCGGTGAGGCCCTGCGCCACGAGCCGCTTGTTCACGGTCCCCGAGAGGATCATCCGCACCGCATCGAGATCCTCGTCGCGCGTCACGCGGCGCCCGTGCACGAAGACGGGCTCGACGCCCATCTGCCGCTGCAACGCGGTGACTTCGTCGCCGCCGCCGTGCACCACCACGAGCGGTGCGGCCGCGGCCGCGTCGCGCAGCAGCCCCGGGAGCGCGGCGTGTCCCTGCGCGCGCCCGCCGAGCTTGCTCACGCGGGTCGTGGCGGGCGCGCTCACGCCGGGAGTCCCGCGGCCTCGTCGAGGCCGAGCATCAGGTTCGCGTTCTGGAGCGCCTGCCCCGCCGCGCCCTTCATCAGGTTGTCGATCGCGCTGAAGAGCTGCAGCATCGGCGTGCGCGTCCCCGCCACGGGGCGCGCGGTGAATCGCACCACGTTGCGGTGCTGCACCTGGCGCAGCTCGGGGAGGCCATCCACCACCTCGATGAAGCGCTCCCCCGCGTAGCGCGCGCGGAGCAGCGCGAGCGCGTCGTCGATGGGGCGCGCGAGCGGCACGGTGATGGTCGAGAGGATCCCGCGCGCCACGGGGAGCAGATGCGGTGTGAAGAGGAGCTCCGCGTCGCCGCCGAGCTCGCCGACCAAGGCGCGCATCTCGTTCAGGTGGCGGTGCGCGTTGCCCGTGCCGTAGGCGCGGAAGTTCTCGGTGACCTCGCCGAAGAGGAGGTCGAGGCGCGCGGTGAGCCCTGCCCCGCTCACGCCGCTCGCGCTGCTGATGTGCACGGTGCCCTGCGGCGCGACGAGGCCCTGCTCGAGGAGCGGGATGAGCGGGATGAGCGCGCTCGTGGGGTAGCAGCCGGGATTCGCGACGACCTGCGCGTCGCGCACCTGCGCGCGGCGGAGTTCGGTGAGGCCGTAGGGGATGCCATCGCTCGCGCCGTTGCCGATGCGGTGGTCGTGCGAGAGATCGACGACCTTCGCGCCCGCGGCGCGCGCGCGCGCGACCCATTCGGCGCTGGTGCCGTGCGGGAGCGCGGCGAAGATCAGCGCGGCGCTGCTGAGCTGCACATCATCGGTCGCCTGGAAGGTGACGGACCCGCCGAGCGGGAGCGTGACCGTTTCGCCGCGCTGGGAATTCGCGGTGGCGAAGGCGAGGGAGAGCCCCGGGTGTCTATTGATGAGTGCGCAGAGCTCGCGGCCGGCGTAACCGCTGGCCCCGAGCACGCCGACTGGAATTGTATGCATTACGCGTGCATATTAATGCTGCGCCATGCGGGGTGTCAATGCTGCAGGGGTGAGGGGTAAGGGGTCAGGGGTGAGGGGTCAGGGGTCAGGGATCAGGTCGTTTCGGTGTGGTGTACGGGGTGTGGGTTCCCGTGGCTGCGGTCCGGAGGCGAGCTTTCGACCCAGCCCCTCGGCCCTGGCCCCTGACACCTGGCCCCTGACACCTGTCACCTGATACCTGCCCCTGTGTCCCCTTCCCGCCTTGAACGCCACCAACTCATCCTCGAGCTGATCGCCGCTCGCGAGGTGCAGAGCCAGGAGGAGCTGCGGACGCTCCTCTCGAACCGTGGGATGGAGGTGACGCAGTCGACCCTCTCGCGCGACCTCCGCGACCTGCGGATCGCGCGGGTCCCCTCCCCGACCGGGTATCGGTATGTGGCGAGTGAGGCGGCGCCGGAGGAGCCGAGTCGGGCGGCGCTGGCGGCGATCCTGCCGCAGCTCTTCGTGCGCGTGGACGGGGTGGACCATCTGGTGGTGCTCAAGACGGTGCCCGGCGGTGGGCAGACGGTGGCCCACGCGCTCGACCGGGAGCCCGCGACGGACATCATCGGGACGATCGCCGGGGATGATACGATCCTGATGATCTGCCGCAGCGAGCAGGCGCGGGAGCGGGTGGTGCGGCGGTTGGCGCAGCTCGCGAAGCCCTCCTGACGGTTCCCGGCGCGCGGATGCGCGCCGTCCCCTGCCCTTCCGAGCCCATTTCCTGCATTATTCAGCATAATTATGCGCCCTGACCTGACACCTGACACCTCATCCCCGGCCCCTGCCTCCCACAAGCTCTGGGGCGGTCGATTCGCCGGGGGCCCTGCCCCGGAACTCGAGGCCGTGAACCGGTCCATCGGGACCGATATCCGCCTCTGGCCCTTCGATGTCCGCCTTTCCAAGGCCTGGGCGCGCGGACTCGGCGCCGCGGGCGTCCTCACCGCCGAGGAGGTCACCGCAATCCGCGACGGGCTCGATCGTGTCGCCGCGCGCATCGGCGGCGGCGAGCAGCCGGTCGCCTCCGATGAGGACGTGCACACCTTCGTCGACCGTCTCCTCCATGAGGAGGCCGGCGACCCCGCGGGGCGGCTCCACACGGGCCGCAGCCGGAACGATCAGGTCGCCACCGGCGCGCGTCTGTGGACGATGGATGCGATCGATCGCCTCCTCCCGATGCTCACCGCGCTGATGCAGGCGCTCGTCGAGCAGGCCGACGCGCAGATCGATGCGATCCTTCCTGCGTACACACACCTTCAGCGCGCGCAGCCCGTCTCCGCGGCGCACTGGCTCCTCGCGCACGTGTGGGCCTTCCAGCGCGATCGCCAGCGTCTCACCGCCGCGCGCGCGACCGCCGCGGTCCTCCCGCTCGGCTCCGGTGCCATCGCCGGGTCGGCCTTCGCCGTCCCGCGCGACCTCCTGCGTGACGAGCTCGGTTTCACGTCGGTCTCGCCGAACTCCATCGACGCCGTCGGCGATCGTGACTTCATCGCCGACACGCTGTACGCGCTCACGATGCTCGGCACGCACCTCTCGCGGCTCGCCGAGGATCTGATCCTGTATGGATCGAGCGAGTTTGGGTTCGTGCGCTTCGGCGATGCGTACTCCACGGGCTCGTCGATGATGCCGCAGAAGCGGAACCCCGACGCCCTCGAGCTCGCGCGCGGGTCCGCGGGCCGGATGCTCGGCGACCTCACGGCGCTTCTCGTGACCATCAAGGGGCTGCCGAGCGGCTACAACAAGGATCTGCAGGAGGACAAGCGGACCCTGTTCGCGGCGGTCGACGGGATGGCGCTCCTGTTGCCGGCGGTCGCGGGGTCGGTGGCGACGGTGACCTTCGACCGGACGCGGATGCGCGCCGCGGTGAGCGGCGGGCTGATGGCGACCGACCTGGCGGATTACCTGGTGCGGAAGCGGGTGACCTTCCGGGACGCCCACGGGGCGGTGGGGCGGTTGGTGCGCGAGGCGGAGGAGGCCGGGGTCGAGCTCTGGGATCTCCCGATGGCGAGCTTCGCGGCGGCGCATCCGGCGTTCGAGGGGGATGTCCTCGAGGAGTTGAAGCCGGAGAAGTCGTTGTCGCACAGGGAGATAGCTGGCGGAACAGGGATCAATGCGGTCCGGGCGCAGTTGGCGGCGGCGAAGGGTCTGATCGCCGGTTGACTTGGCTCGATTCGCAAATAATTTCGATATTGAAATTATTTGCGAGCCGTCACCTCTGATACCGCCGCAGCTGTCCTTGGCGTCTCCCGCCGGCAGCTCGACAACGCCCTGAGCCGGATCGGCTCGGCGGCGATCGATATCGGCCGCCAAGGGGTCTCGCGGCGGATTCCCATCAACCGGCTGCCGGTGTTGTTCCTGTCGATCGAGCTGACGGCGCGGACCGGCCTCCCGGTCAGGCGGGCCTATCAGGTGGCGGCGGCGCTGGTGGCGGGCGATTTCGCGCCGGGGCCGT
>CAZGIE010000145.1:0-5244 GCA_964526485.1 uncultured Gemmatimonas sp.
TTCTCGCGGGGACCGAGCCCGCGCCGACCGGCGGTTGTCGGGCGCCCTGAGGGGTCGGGTGGCGACCGCCCTGCGCGGCGCGTTATCCTTTGCGTGACCCTCGGGGAGGCCTGCGTGACCGTCGGCTGTCTCGCGCTCAACTCGTCGTACGAACCGCTCACGATGGTCCCGCTGAAGCGGGCCCTGCGCCTCGTCATCGACGGCAAGGCGGAGATCGTCGAGGCCGATGCCTCGCGGGCCGTCCGCGCCGAGCGGCTCTCCGTGCCGCATCCCATCGTGATCCGCCTCCGGACGTTCGTCCACGTCCCGCGTCGGTTTCGGCGGCAGGTGACGAACACCTTCCTGTTCGCGCGGGATGGGTATCGCTGCCAGTACTGCGGGCGTGCCGGGGACACGCTCCGTCCACGGGAGTCCCTCACCCGTGACCATGTGGTCCCGATCTCGCGTGGGGGACTGAATGTCTGGACGAACGTCGTCACCGCCTGCTCCAGCTGCAACACACGGAAGGCGAACCATCTCGTCTCCGAATGCGGGATGCAGCTCCTCACCGAGCCCGCGGAGCCGCACTTCGTGCATCTCGCGTGGGCGGTCCGTCGGCTGACGCCGACGCAGGCCCGCTACATCCGCCTCTTCTACGGTGAGTCGGTGGTACGCGAGCTCGCCCGGAAGGACCGACTCCGCGCCTCGTAGCGGCGGCGGTCCCCGCCCAAGAGGCGGGTGGCGAGCGTCCGCACGCCGCGCCCGAGCGCCGGCGCCGCCTCCTGCTCCCCGCGAAGGGCCGGCTCGACCTCCCCACGCAGCCAGCGGTTGACCTCGTCGAGGTCGGAGACCGAGAGCGCCTGGACCTCGACCGACGCGACGTAGTAGTGAGACCGTCCGTCGACGGGCGCGCGCAGCGGTACGCGCACGGGACGCTGCGCCGCCGCCGCCGCGTCCTCGAATCGCGGGTAGGTGCCGACGACGACCGGCCGGGTGCCCACGAGCCGAATCACCTCGAAGCGCGGGGCCCCACCCGGCGCGCGCACGACGACGTCCCAGACGACCGCCCGCTGGAGTTCGTCGACGAGACGCCCCTCCGCCCAGAGCTCCGCGCGGAAGCGGAGTCGGGCCGGGAAGCCGTTCGTCACGAGCGTCGCCAGCGACGGCGAATCGAGGAGGCCGCGGCTCCGGACCAACGGCCCCTCGTCCGCGAGCCGCTCCGATGTCGGGAGCTCGAGGGTGAGGCCGGGTGTGCGCTCCTGGGCCGCGAGCGACGCGGCGAGGAGCAACAACGGGAGCGCGCGCCCACGCATCAGAAGCGACGGCCGACGCGCAGCAGGAGGTTCATCGGTTCGCGGCCGGTCGATACCGCCTTCGCGAGGTAGAGGCCGAGCCCACCGAAGTCGAGGCCGACGCCGAGCGAGGTGCGGAAGCTCCCGAGCGGGGGGATCCCCGAGGCCTCGAGCGCGGGGTCGCCCGTGCCCGGCGTCACCCAGCCGCGGCCCGCGTCGGCGAAGAGCACCCAGCTCGGCCGTTCGTCCATCCCGATCGACCAGTCGTCGCCGCCGATCCGCCAGTCGAAGCCCACCGGCTGCCGGAGCTCCGCCTGCGCGAGGAGGATGCGATCGCATTGCGTCGCGTCACCCGGCCAGATGCCGATACCGCCGCAGGTGAAAACGTCCACCGCGTCGTTCGGCGCGCGCCGGAAGTCATAGCCCTCGACCGAGCCCGGCCCGCCGATGGAGACGCGTCGCTGCAACGGGAGCCGGTTGCCGCCGAGCGAGCCGGCGGCGACGAGACGGAGCGAGAGTTCCGTCCCCGGGGAGACGCGCGTGCGGCGGCGCGCATCGAGGAACCCGCGTGTGTACGCGACGTCCATCGGGAGGATCGGCGCGAAGCTCTGCAGGGAGGCGATCCGCGGGTCCATCGCCCGCATCAACGTGCCGCGGCCGCGTTCGACGTCCGCCTGGACGAACCATCCACCCGTCAGCGGCGAGCGGAGCTTCTCCCTGGTGTCGATCCGGAGTCGGACGCCGCGCAGGTCGACCACGCCTTCGTCGACGATCGGGTTGGGGCGCCAGGTCTCGCGGGCGCGGCTGAGGGTCACCGGGTCTCTGACCGCGACGGAGCGCCACCGCTCGCGACCGGCGAAGAGGTCGAAGCTCCCGTAGCCGCCGACGCGCCCGCCGATCGTGACCTCGCCGCCGTGGCGACCGTAGTAGTCACGCTGGTCGCGGTGCGCGATCCAGGTGGCGAGTCCCGACTCGGTGTCGGAGATCTGCCACGCCTCGATCGCGTCGATGCGGTCGAAGGCCCGCGCGCCGACGGCGATGGCCTTCGCCTCGCCGATGCGGACCTGCGCCGCGGCCTCGTGCCCGAGCGTCCCGCGGTCCCACGCGACGGGGCCCGCGGTCCGGACGAGGCCGAGCGCGCTGACGTCGATGCCGCCCCAGCGCGTCCGCCGCCGCAGCTTCGGACCGATCAGGACGGGGAGCCCCTCCACGCGGTTGTACGTCGCCGCGGACACATGGAAGAGCTCCGTCGAGGATCCCACGGTCGCGCGGTCGCGCGCGTCCCCGGGGATCCACTCGCCGAGCGTGGTCTCCTCCGCGATGAGCACACCGGCGTCGAGATGATAGCGCAGCACCTCGGCCTGCAGCCGGACCTCGCCCTCGATGCGCGCCTCCGGCGCGCGGTCGAGCGTGCCGCCGAGGACGAGGACGTCCCCCTCGATCACCGCGCTCGGCTCGAGCCGCACGTCCGCGTTCACCGCGACGACGTCGCCCGCGACCGTTCCGGCGATGCGCACCGGCCCGGTGAGCACGGCGACGGTGCTGCCGATGCGCTCCGAGGCGCCGAGCGCATATGGACCGTTCACGCGCGTGGTGCCGGGGGCGTTGTAGCGCGCGACGGCCTCGCGCCAGGTGGGGGTGCCGCGCGCCCCGGTGCCCTGCGCGCCGAGGGCGGAAGGGATGGTGAGGACGAGGGCGAAGAGGCGCGCGATGGCGCGGCGTGCGAACGGGCGGCTGGGTCCGGTCATGAGGGTCGGGCGGGAAGGGTGACGACGCGGAGGGACGACTATCCTACGTCGCCGATGCCGAGGCGTTTCATCCGGCGGTAGAGATTCGGGCGGTCGGTCTGTAGGCGCCGTGCCGCCTCGGCGACCACGCCGTTCGCGGCGGCGAGCGCCCGGATGATGAGGAGGCGCTCATGCGCATCGAGCGCCGCCGCGAGGGAGACGTCGAGGTGTCGCGCGTCGGGGAGCGGAGCCTCGCCGTCCGCCGGCAGGACGGCCGCGACCTCCGCCTCCCCGATCGCTCGCTCGCCGTACTGCAGTGCGATCCGTTCGAGGACGTTGGCGAGTTCGCGGACGTTCCCGGGCCATGGGTGCCGGGCGAGTCGGGCCAGCGCCGCCTCGCTCCACTCCGTGGGCGTCGGTCCGCCGCGCCGCCGCCGCTGCGCCTCGAAGTGCGCGACGAGGGCGGGGAGGTCGGTGGGTCGCTCGCGGAGGGGCGGGATCGGCAGCGCGACGACGTCGAGTCCGAAGTAGAGGTCGGCGTCGAAGCGTCCCGCTTTCACGAGGCGCGGCAGGTCGTGCCGCGTCGTCGCGATCACCCGGACGTCCACGCGGATGGCGCGTGTGCCGCCGAGGCGCTCGACCTCGCGGGCGTCGAGCAACCGACGGAGCCGCCGCTGCACCTCCGGCGGGAGCTCGGCGACCTCGTCGAGGACGAGGGTGCCGCCATGCGCGAGTTCGATGTGGCCGATACGACGCTCCGGATCCCCGGGCACCGCCCCGCGCTCCTGACCGAAGAGCACCGCCGCCAGTCGCTCCGGCGCCATCGCGGCGCAGGGCACCCGGACGAGGGGACGGTCGCGACGCGCGCCCTGCGCGTGGATCGATGCGGCGGCGAGCTCCTTCCCCGTCCCCGATTCCCCGGTGATCAGGACCCGGGCGTCCGAGCGCGCGACGCGGGCGATCGTCTCGCGCACCGCGACCATCGCGGGGCTCTCGCCCACGAGGTCGGCACCGAGGCCGAGGTCCGCGCGGAGCGCGGCGCGTTCGTGGCGCACCTGCCGCAGTTCGAGCGCGTTCGCCACGGCGAGCACGAGCCCCTCGGGCGAGAGGGGTTTCTCGAGGAAGTTCACCGCCCCGAGTCGGGTCGCATCGACCGCGTCGGCGAGCGCCGCCTTGCCGGACATCATCACGACGGAGAGCTCGGGGAGGTGCGCGCGGATCGCCTCGAGCAGCTCGAGGCCGTCGCGCGGCCCGGGCATCATGAGATCGAGCAGGAGCACATCCGGCACGACCTCGAGCGCCTTCGCGAGGCCCTCGCGTGCGTCGCGAGCCTCGTGCACCTCGTACGCCTCCTGCGCGAGGACCGCCCCCACCATCCAGCGGAGGTTCGCCTCGTCGTCGACGACCAGGACGGACGGCATGCGGGGTCAGCCCGCCCGGCGCGGGAGGTGCAGCGTGATGGTCGTGCCGGCGCCGACGGTGCTCGTCGCCGCGACGCGACCGCCGTGCGCGAGCACGGTCTGCTTCACGATCGCGAGCCCCAGCCCCGTGCCGCCCGTGCGCCGCGTCACGTACGGCTCCCAGATGCGGGGGAGTTCCGAGGCGGGGATGCCGCAGCCGTCGTCCGTGACCGCGAGCGCCACCTCCGTGCCCTCGTCGACGAGCGTGATGGTGATGGTCCCGCGGCCCTCGGTCGCGTGCACCGCGTTGAGCAGGAGGTTCGCGACGGCGCGCTGGAGCGCTTCGTGCTGGCCGTCGAGGCGGAGCGCCTCCGGGCCCTCGTAACGGAAGGTGACGTCGGCGGGCAGCGTGTGGCGGGCCGCCGCGCGCACCAGGGCGGCGAGGTCGAGCGGGGCCATCGGCGCGTCGGGAAGCCGACCGAACTGCGCGAAGCTCGTCGCCATCGCCTCCAGGCGCGCCGATTCCGCGTCGAGCACGTCGATCACCTCGCGTTGCTCGTGGGTCGCGCTCCGCTGGAGCATCGCCACCGCGTAGCGGATCGGGGTGAGCGGGTTCTTGAGTTCGTGTGCGACCTGTCGCGCCGACTCGCGGAAGGCGCCGAGGCGCTCCGCCTCCACCGTCGCGCGTCGGCCCGCCTCGAGCTCCGCGGCCATCCGGCGCATTCCGTCCCGGAGGACGCCGAACTCGGGGGCGCCACGCACCATGACCTCAGCGTCCGACGGGAGCGGCGCGTCGCGCGCGATGCGTTCGGTCCATCCGACGAGTTCATCGAGCGGCCGGGAGAG
>CAZGIE010000146.1:0-5127 GCA_964526485.1 uncultured Gemmatimonas sp.
CGGCAGATCGTCGGCGTGCGGAGCCGGAAGCGCGCCCCGGCGGCCTCGACGGACGCCGCGAGCTCCCGCACGGCGCTGACCGAGGGGAACGGGTGCCGCAGAAAAGGATCGAGCACGACCTCCTGCGCGCCCGCCTCGAGCGCGGCGAGCCCATCGGCGATCTGCCACACCTCCGCCACGAGCGCTGGAGCCTCCGCGTCCGTCGCGCCGGAGGTGTGTCCTGACGCCTCCACCCTGCGGACCGGCACGGCACGCACGACCTCCTCGACGAGCAGATGCCGCACCTCGAGCGCCGATTCCTCGTCCCACTGACGGAGCGAGAGGAGCTCGTCCACGGCGGCCTGACGCATCCGATTCAGCTCGCGGACGGGGAGGAAGCACCCTGACGCGAGGCCGGCGGCGTCGACCTCGCCGAGCACGAACGGCGTCTCCCCGAGGCGGCCCAACTGCTCGCGAAGTTGCGCGAGGTCGAGACTCCGCGCCGTCGCCGGCGCGAGCGGCACATCGCTCCGCACCGTCACGTCATGATCGCCCGCGCGGACGATGGCTTTGAGCGGGGCACCCGGCGCGCCGAAGCACCGAACCGTGAGGGGCGTCCGGCGCCGCCGCGGTGATCGCCCCACGTCAGCGAAGCTCGCCCGCGCCGCCTCCAACAGCGCCGCCTGCGACGAGCGGACGACCGTCCACCCCACCGGCACCCGCTGCCGCGCGACGACCGCCTGACGCCAGACGCCTCCCCCATGCCGCAGGGTCCGCACCGCACCGGCCGCGAAGCCGACGCTCTCGAGATGCCCGCCGCCCGGCGGCTCGAACCCGAGGCCGTCGCGTTCGGCGATGGGGGCGCGGACCTCGACGAGGAGTGCCCCGTCCTCCCATCCGACCACCGTCCCGAGTTCGACGCCACGGTTGTCGGGCTGCGTCCGCGTGATATAGTCGCGCCCCTCCCGCCCTCCATACATCCCGCCGGTCGAACCGCGCGAGAAGATTTGGACCAACGGCTGCACCGCCTCGAAGCTGGGCGGCGCGAAGGTGCCATCACGCACCTGCCCGAGGAAATCGCGGTACCCCTTCGTGACCGTGGCGACGAACTCCGGCTTCTTCTTCCGCCCCTCGATCTTCAGGCACCCCACCCCGGCGTCCGCGATCGCCGCGAGATGCTCCCACGCGCCGAGGTCCTTCGCCGAGATGAGGTAGCCCCGGTCGAGTTCGGCGCCGGTCGCGACGTCGTGCAGGACGTAATCCTTGCGACACGACTGCGCGCAGGAGCCGCGGTTGGCCGACCGCTCCGAGATCATCCCCGACATGTAGCACTGGCCGGAGTAGGAGATGCAGAGGGCGCCGTGGACGAAGGTCTCGAGCCCGAGCCCCGGGACGGCCGCGCGGATCTCCCGGATATCCTCGAGCGAGTTCTCCCGCGCGAGCACGACGCGGTCGATTCCGAGGCGCTCCATCACGCGTGCGCCGGCCACGTCGTGCACCGTCATCTGCGTCGAGCCGTGCACCTCGAAGCCCGGGTAGGCGCGCGCGATCGCCCGGATGAGGCCGACGTCCTGCACGATCGCCGCATCGATCCCGCGGTCGATGCACTCGCCGAGGTACCGCAGCGCCTCGGCGAGCTCCTGCGGCTTGATCAGGACGTTGAGGGTGAGGTAGATGCGCGCCCCGCGCTCGTGCGCGAGGAGGCACGCCTGCTCCAGGTCGTCGAGCGAGAGCTGGGCCCCGTCATCCCGCGCGTTGAAGCGGGAGGCGCCGCAGTACACGGCGTCCGCGCCATTCGCGACGGCGGCACGGACCGCTTCGAGGGAACCGGCGGGGGCGAGGAGCTCGGGGATGGGACGCAGCGACATCCTCGGAAGCTAGCGGGTCCCGGCGACGACCTCGCGGAGCTGCTCGAGATGTCGCTCCTCGTGCTGGGCGACCCAGAGCGCCCACTGCCAGCCGGACAACGTCCCGAAGGCGGGGTGCTCGCCGCGGACGTTGGTCAGGTTGGGGCCGATCCGCTGCAGCGTCTCGACCAGCGTGGCTCGCCCCTCACGCCACCGCGCCCGTTCGGCGTCGAGCACGAGCCCCGTCGGCGGGCGGACCGCCTCGGGCGCCTGGACTCGCGTGCTGCGGTCACGGATCGGGAAGGCATCGAGGAGCTTCAGGATCGTCGCCGGGGCCGGGCCCGGCGGCACGGTGGACATCGCGGGGAGCGCGGCTGCGCCCGCGGTGAGGCGACTGACAGCCCAATGCTGGACCTTCGACACGTGCCAGACGATCTGTACCGGGCTCCACTGCCCCTCCGGCGCTACGTCCGAGGCGCCGGACGGGAGCGCGTCGAGCACGGCGTCGTAGGCGGCCATCACGCGCGCCAGCTCGGCTTCGAGGGCGACGACGCGCGGATCACGGAACACGGGGATGGACATCGGGACCTCTCGGGCTCAGGGACGACGGCGGCAGACGACGGGGACACCGGGGGCGGGCCGCAACGTCACGGCCGCCTCCGGGCGGATGGACTCGGGCGGTACGGTGAGTTCGAAGCGCCACCGACGAACGAGGGAGGCGATCAAGAGGATCCCCTCGGTCCAGGCGAACTGCTCCCCGATGCAGAGGCGCGTGCCCCCGCCGAAGGGGAAATACGCCTGCTTGTGCCGCGGCTCGCTCCGCGGCGCGAGCCAACGATCGGGGTCGAACCGGAGCGGCTCGTCCCACCAGCGCGGATCGCGCTGCGTGACCCATGGACTCACGATCACCTGCGCCCCCGCCGGGACCGTCTGGCCACCGAGCGTGATCGGGGCGACGACCTCCCGCGAGGTCGCATAGGCCGGCGGACGCAGGCGCATCGCCTCGCTGAACACGGCGCGCGTATAGGGCAACTGCGGTAGGTCGGCCATCGTCGGCGCGCGCTCCCCGCAGACGGCGCGGACCTCGGCGGCGAGGCGCTCGTCCACCGCCGGATGCTGCGCGAGGTACCACCAGGTCCACGCGAGGGCGTTCGCCGTGGTCTCATGCCCGGCGAGGACGAGCGTCATGACCTCGTCGCGCAGTTGCTGGTCCGACATCCCCGAGCCGTCTCCCTCGTCGTCCCGCGCGCTCATCAGCATCGACAGCAGGTCGCCATGGTCACGACCGTCACGCCGGTGCTCCGCGATGATCTCGTAGATGGCCGCATCGAGCGTGGGCAGGGCCCGCCGGGCCCGGCGCATGCTGGGGAGCGGCCACCGGTACATCCGGTCGCCCAGCAGGATGAGCCAGATGGAGAAGGAGCCGAGGACGTCGGTGAGCGCCTTCCCCATGGCGGCGGCACGGCCCTGCAGATCGACGTCGAAGAGCGTCCGCCCGACGATGTCGAGGGTCAGGTGATGCATCGCGCGCGCCACATCGAACCGCTGGCCATCGGCCCATCCGTCGGCCATGGCGTCGGTGCGCGCCACCATCACGTCCGCGTAACGGGCGATCCGCTCGCGGTGGAACGCGGGCTGCGCGAGTCGGCGCTGGCGGAGATGGAACTCCCCCTCGCTCGTGAGCAGCCCGTTCCCGAGGACGCAGCGGGTCCGCTGCAGACCGCGGCCCTTCCGCAGGCTCCGGGCCTGACCGGTCAGGACCTCCTTCACCAGGTCGGGGTGCGACGCGACGAGCACCGTGCGCCCGACGATGGTCTTGGCGACCGCGAGATCGGGATCGGTCGCGGCCATCAGCTCGACGGACTTCAGGAGATTGCCGCGACTCCGCAGGAGGTGCTCGCCCGGAAATCGGTTGTGCACGGTGTAGCGGAGGGGCGCCGACGACGCGGCTGTCTCACCCATCAGCGGATCCCCCCTCGGTCGCGGACACCCGGGCCGCACCATCCTCGCGCTCTCCGTCAGGGTCGCGCGACGCCCCGCGGTCGAGAAACCGACTCAGGAAAGCCGCGACGAACCAGCCGATGCCGACCCAGCGGAGCGTCGCATCGTCGCGGCGCACCCCCACGAGGAAGAGGACGGCCCCGATGGCCGCGAGTCCGAGCTTCAGGCCGGACCGACGCATCAGTCGACATCCTCGCGGCGCGTGTCCGGGAGCGTCAGGATGAAATCGGCCCCGAACGCCCGAGACGGCGTGAGGAATCCCGCCGGCACGCCCCCCGCGAGCACACGCTCCGCCGCGCGGACCGCGGCCTGCGCGGTCAGCACGTATCCGGACGGGGCCTCCAACCGGGATCGCACGGTACGGCCCTCGGCGTCGCGCGCCTCCCCCCAGACCTGGCTCCGCGTGCGCGCGAGCGCGGCGGGACTCGGCCCCGCCGGCGCCTTCCGTACCCGCGCGCGGGCGATTCCGCGCACGAACTCGGTGCGGAGCACCGGCGCGAGCCAGCGTGACCACCGCAGGCCGCGGATCGCGCCGGGGCTGCTCGACATGTACGTGACGATGTTCGGGATGCCGGTGCTGTGGAACGCGGTCGAGACGTCCCCCCACGGGATGCTCACGCAGAGACGCGCCTTGTCGAGGAAGGCCACGGTCCGGGTGCGCCACGCGGGCGGTACCGGCACGATCCGGCCCTCACGGCGCGTCGCCCCGGGGAGGCCGAGCCCGTCGACGACGGTCAGCGCGGTGCCATGGGATGGCCCGGTGCCGCCGGAGAAGGCGAGTTCAAGGTGCGTCGCCGACGGGAGCCGCGTATGCAGGTGCGCGGCGAGACAGTCCGTCGGGACGACGTCGAAGCCGACGCCCGGTAGCATCGTGATGCCTCGCGCCTTCGCGCGGGCGTCGAGCCGCGCCACCCGCTCGAACACGGCGATCTCCCCGGTGATGTCGAGGTAGCTGGCCCCGTTGCGGAGGCAGGCCTCGGTCATCGCCTCCACGGTGCGATGGAACGGCCCCGCGCAGTGCAGAACGACGGTCACGCCGCGCAGCGCCTGATCCATCCCGCGTGGATCGTCGAGCGATGCCGGCCGCGCCTCGAGTCCGTGTGCATCCGCCAGGTCCCGCACCGCGTCGGCGGAGCGCCCGGAGAGGATCGGCCGCAGTCCACGAGTCACCGCCTCGGCGACGATCAGCCGACCTGTGTACCCGTTCGCGCCGTAGATCAGGAGTGCCATGGGAGGACGTAGGGACCGAGGTGAGGGCCATCATGCTGGGAAGCGGCGCGCAGCGCCATCGCGAGGCTCG
>CAZGIE010000147.1:0-5127 GCA_964526485.1 uncultured Gemmatimonas sp.
CGTCGCACCGCGCGGCGATCTCCTCGCGCGGCACGAGCACGAGCCGATGCCCCTTGCCCAGCGTACGGATCGCCGACTCGATCAGGTACAGGTCGGTGGGGAAGTTCCCCGGCTCGGAGAGGATGGTCCGGCGATCCGGCTGCGCGGCGAGCGCGGCGTGGATGACCTTGTGGAGGTTCACCGAGGTGGAGTCGGCGACGACGACCTCGTGCGGCGCGGCGCCGATGAGGCGCGCGATCTTCGCACCCACACGCAGCGGCGCCTCGATCCACCCGGCGGTGTTCCAACTCCGGATGAGCCCTTCGCCCCACTCCTCGCGCACGACGCTCGCGATGCGCTCGGCGGCGCCCTTCGGCAGCGGGCCGAGGGAGTTGCCGTCGAGATAGATGACGTCATCCGAGAGGTCGAAGCGCTCGCGGAACGGCGCGAGCGGGTCGGCGGCGTCGAGCGCCGCGGCGTCGGCGGTGATGGGGTCGAGTGGAGCGGGCATCGAGTGGGTCATCGGGGATTCGTCGGGGTGCGCCATCGCGCGGTCAGCGCGCGAGTCGCGCCTGTTCGGTGTCGCCCTGCGCGCCGCGCAGGAAATCCTCGAGCGCGGTGCCGCCGGTGCCGGTCGCGTCGCGGGTGCCGGCGGGGGCGACGATGTAATCGTGCGCGAGGCGGAGGTGGGCGGCTCGGAAGCGCGCGACGGCGTCAATCGCGCCATCGTACGCGGCCCGGAGCGCGGGGCTCCCCGCTTCGGCGCGCGCGCGGACGCGCGACGTGCGCTCGACCTCGGTCACGAAGGCGCGGTGCGGGGGCGGCATATAGTCGCGCACCATCCGCAGGTAGGCGCCGGCGGGGGCGTCGGGGTGATGTACGCCGAGCACGGCATCGAACGATTGGATGAGCGCGCTTTGGCCGGCGCTGCCGCCGAGGTAGCGACGCGGCGCGTCATCGACGCCCTCGTAGACGACGCCCGGCGCGGGCCACCCGGTGACGTAGGGGCGCACCCGATGGTAGTACGTGTGGGGATCGCACCAGCGACGCACCGCTTCGAGCGCGGAATGCACGCCGGGGATCCCGACGGTGAAGGCCTCGAGCCGCGCGCGCAGCGCGTCATCGCTCCCATCGACCGACGCGGCGGTGGCGTCCCAGACGATCGGGAGCAGCGGCGCGCCGGCGAGCTCGACCCCCATCGACGCGATGAAGAACCAGTCCTCGTCGACGCCACCGAGGAAGCGCACGAGCGTGCGGGCGTTGTCGACGCCGAGGGGGCGGCTCGGGTCGACGAGGGTCCAGTTGTGCAGCGTCATCGTCGCGTAGTGCGCGATCGGCGGCCGCCCGAGCTGCGTGGCGAGGGTGCAGAGGGGGCGGGCGAGGACGGCGGGGATATGGAGGTCGGGCGCGGCACCGCCCCAGACGTAGGCGTTCGCGTAGTGCGTGAGGAGCAGGAAGGCGCGCTCGCGCTCGGCGGGGGCGTCGAGGGTGGCGAGGTCGAGCGGGGGGAGCGCCTCGATGGCGTCGCGGATGGTGTGGGCGCGGAGATGCGCGCTCAGGTTCGGGACGAGGGCGTCCCAGGCGGCGGCGCCGGGAGGGAGCGTGGCGGGGAGCGGCTCGGGGGGGACGAATCCGGTGACGGGGTCGATGCCGAAGCGCGCGAGGCTCATGTGGTCATCCTAATGCGCGGCCGGCGCGCGAGGACATTCGGGGGGCGTTCGGGGTCGGGCGGGATGTATCTTTCCCCCATGGCCACGACCATCCGGCAGGACGACTTCATCCAGTCGATCGCGGACGCGCTGCAGCACATCTCCTACTACCATCCGCTCGACTACATCCACGCGCTCGGCGAGGCGTACGCCCGCGAGCAGAGCCCGGCCGCGAAGGACGCGATCGCGCAGATCCTGACGAACTCGCGGATGTGCGCCGAGGGGCAGCGCCCGATCTGTCAGGACACGGGGAGTGTGGTCGTGTTCCTGAAGGTGGGGATGGAGGTGCGGTGGGAGACGACGCGCTCGATCCAGGAGATGGTGGACGAGGGGGTGCGGCGCGCCTATCTGCTGCCCGAGAACATCCTGCGGGCGTCGATCGTCGCGGACCCGGCGTTCACGCGGAAGAACACGCGCGACAACACGCCGGCGGTGGTGCATGTGGAGCTCGTGCCGGGGGATACGGTCGAGGTGAAGCTCGCGGCGAAGGGGGGCGGCTCGGAGAACAAGGCGAAGTTCGCGATGCTGAACCCGAGCGATTCGATCGTCGACTGGGTGCTGAAGACGGTGCCGCTGATGGGGGCGGGGTGGTGTCCGCCGGGGATGCTCGGGATCGGGATCGGCGGGAGCGCGGAGAAGGCGATGCTCTTGGCGAAGGAATCGCTGATGGAGCACATCGACATGGCGCAGCTCAAGGCGCGCGGGCCGCAGAACAAGATCGAGGAATTGCGGATCGAGCTGCACGACAAGATCAACGCGCTCGGGATCGGCGCGCAGGGGTTGGGCGGGTTGTCGACGGTGCTCGACGTGAAGATCTGGGACTTCCCGACGCATGCGGCGTCGAAGCCGATCGCGATGATCCCCAACTGCGCGGCGACGCGGCACGCGCACTTCACGTTGGATGGCAGCGGGGTGGCGCAGTTGCCGATTCCGCGGCTCGAGGATTGGCCCGCGGTGACGTGGCGCCCCGACGCGAACGCGAAGCGGGTGAATCTTGATTCGTTGACGCGCGCCGAGGTGGAGTCGTGGACGGCCGGGGATCGGCTGTTGCTGAGCGGGAAGATGCTGACCGGGCGCGACGCGGCGCACAAGCGGATCGCGGACCTGTATGCGTCGGGCGAGGGATTGCCGGCGGGCGTCGACTTCACGAACCGCGTGATCTATTACGTGGGACCGGTGGATCCGGTGCGCGACGAGGCGGTGGGGCCCGCGGGTCCGACGACGGCGACGCGGATGGACAAGTTCACCGAGATGATGCTCGAGAAGACGGGGCTCATCTCGATGATCGGGAAGGCGGAGCGTGGCGCGGCGGGGCTCGAGGCGATCCGCAAACATCGCGCGGCGTACCTGATGGCGGTGGGGGGCGCGGCGTATCTCGTCTCGAAGGCGATCCGGAAGTCGCGGGTGGTGGCGTTCGCCGATCTCGGGATGGAGGCGATCTATGAATTCGAGGTGGAGGAGATGCCGGTGACGGTGGCGGTGGACGCGTCGGGGCGGAACGTGCACGAGGAGGGGCCCGCGGAGTGGCAGCAGCGGATGCGCGCGCTGCCGGTGCTGTGAGGCGCCTTGCGATGCGTGGAGCGCGCGGGCGTGATGCGCGACGGGTGATGCGCGGGTGGCGTCTCGCTGTGGCGCTCGTCGCGCTCGCGGTGCTCCCCCGCCCCGCGGCGGCGCAGGGCGCCGGCGCGGCCTCGACCGATTCCGCGCGGATCCACGCCGTCGTGGTGCAGCTCTTCGACGCGATGCGGGCGCGGGACACGGCGACGATCCGGTCGCTCTTCGTGCCGAACGCGTCGATGCAGTCGCTGCGGGACACCGCGGTGGTGTTCGACCGGGTGGATGGGTGGGTGACGTCGATCGGGCGGGCGCCGCAGGGGGTGCTGCTCGACGAGCGGCTCGGGGCGCCGACGATCCAGATCGACGGCCCGCTGGCGACGGTCTGGGTGCCGTACTGGTTCTTCGTGGGGCCGCGCTTCTCGCACTGCGGGGTCGATGCCTTCCAGCTGGTGCAGGGGGCGGGGCGGTGGCGGATCTTCTCAATCGTGGACACGCGTAGGACCGCCGGGTGCGGGGCCGCACCGGAACGCTGATGGCGTTACAGGGTATTCGCCGACGGGAGAATCGAGAATCCTTCGCAGCGATAAATCCGACTAAATTGTTTCCTGATGCGGAAGCCACGGCCCAACTCGTACAACCCGGCGCAGGCGCTGCACCTGATCGCGAACGATCGGAACGGCGCGCCGCTGAGCTGTCCGTCGTGCGCAGGTGCCATCGACCGCTCGCCGCCTGATCTCCCGCCGCCGCCCCGGACGCACGTGATTCTGACGTGTACGAAGTGCGGCCGCGTGGCACGGTATATCGCGGGACTGCAGTGAGGCAGGGGTCAGGTACCAGGTACCAGGTACCAGGGGTCAGGGGTCAGGGGGCTGCGTGAGGCACCTCCGCATCCGCTCGATTCTCTCGCTTCTCTTCCTCCTTCTGCTCGGCGCCGGGAGTCTCGGCGCGCAGACATCTCCGTTCCGCATCACGCCGCGCCGGCCGATCGCCGAGCTGCGGGCCGAGGCGTTGGCGGCGACGCCGCCGGTGGAGACGGGCAAAGCCGCGCATGATCTGGTGGACCTGACGACGGTCGACGCGCGGATCCGGCTCGACATCCGCTACGCGACGGCGGAGAACTTCATGGGCGTGCCGATGTACGAGCGCGCGACAGCGCGCTTACAACGGCCGGCGGCGGAGGCGTTGGGGCGGGTGCAGCGGGCGCTCGCCGCCGAGGGGCTGGGGCTGCTGGTCTTCGACGCCTACCGGCCCTGGTATGTGACGAAGATGTTCTGGGAGGCGACGCCCGACTCGCAGCGCGTCTTCGTGGCGGACCCGAGCCGCGGCTCGCGGCACAATCGGGGGGCGGCGGTTGATCTGACGCTCTACGACCTCCGGACGGGGGCTCCGCTCCCCATGCCGAGCGGGTACGACGAGTTCACGGAGCGGGCGTACCCGGACTATGCGGGGGGCACCGACGCGGAGCGGGCGAACCGGGCGCGGTTGCGCCGAGCGATGGAGGCCGAGGGGTTTACGGTCTATGAGGCGGAGTGGTGGCATTTCGATTTCGGTGGCTGGGAGCGGTGGGGGCTCGGGAACAGTCCGAGCGAGTAGATTTCCCCCCATGCCCGACATCACCTGCCTTCGCTGCGGCCAGTCCAAGCCCGGCTTCGAGAAGTCGCCCTTCCCCGGCGCCATGGGCGCGCGGATCCTCGAGGGAACCTGCCCTGACTGTTGGGCACAGTGGCTCAAGCAGCAGACGATGCTGATCAACCACTACGGCCTCAATGTGATGGACCCGCAGGCGCGTCAGTTCCTCACAAAGAACATGGACGCCTTCCTCTTCCGTGCCGGCCAGCTCGACGAGGTCGACACGTCGAAGCAGGGGACGATCGCGCACTGA
>CAZGIE010000148.1:0-5121 GCA_964526485.1 uncultured Gemmatimonas sp.
TCCCACGCCCCACAGAGATGCGCGATCCCGTTCGCATAGTAGGAGACCAGCTCCCGACCCCGCGGCAGGATCAGGTACCCCTCCCCCGCCCGCGAGAGGACCCGGCGCATCCGCAGCAGCCGGTACGCCCGATCGAAGTCCTCCTCCGCCCCCTGCTCGGGCTCCACCACCACCGCCCCCGCCGCCACCAGCGCCGCCCGAAGCGCCGCCACCCGCGAGAGCAGCGCCCCGCGCGCCACATACTCCGCCTCGAAGGTCTGGAGGGCCGCGCAGACCAACGGGACCGCCGTCACCGGGACGAGCCGCCCGACCTCCCCCATCATCCGGTCGCAGAAGCGCTGCACCGCGGCCAACCGCTCCGGACGGGGCCGATCGAAGAGCGGGAAAGGCGGCCCGGCGGCCTCCGAGGTCGGTGCCGCCTCGGCTCCCGCCCCCTCGACGACCGCCGTCTCCGCCACCACCCAGTCCGCCACAGGCACGGGCGCCCCCAGCACGACCGCCGCCCGCCCGTACCGCTGCCATCGCCCCGTCGAGAGCCGACCGAAGCTCGACGCCAGATAGGCCACGACCTCGCCCACCTGCCCCCACCGAGACCCGCGCGCCGCCCCCCCGGTCTCGCGGAGGTCCCGCAGGAGGGACCGGTCCTCGAGCACGCGGTCGTAGTTGAGCCCGACCGGGACGACGTACATCCGGGCCGCGAGCGCCGGATCCCGCGCCGCCCCGAGGATGTAGTCGAGGAGGCCGATCTTGGAGGGCCGCAACCGCCCGTCGCGCGTCAGCCCCCCCTCCGGGAAGAGCCCCTGCGTCACGCCGGCCGACGTGACCCGGTGCACATACCGCTCGAGCACCGTGTGGTAGAGCGGCTCCCGGTGGCGACGGCGGATGAAGTACGAGCCGAACGACTTGAACAGGTACTCGAGCGGGAAGACACGGGCCCACTCCCCCACGGCCCATGAGATCGCCACCTGGCCCGCGAGGGCGTAGCTCGCCACCACGTAATCGGCGTTCGAGCGGTGGTTCATTAAGTAGATCACGATCGCATCCGGGGGAAGCGCGCGGGCCGACCCCGGCGCGCGATCGATCACGGTCACGCGATAGAGGATCCGGAGCAGCGCCGCCGCCGCGGTGTGCCCCACCCCGCGGTAGAGAAGCGGGTTGAACGCGGGGATGATCTCATGCAGATAGCGGCGCACCATCCGCCGGACCGCCGCCTCGGGGAGACCATGCGCCGCGGCGTGGGCGCGGACGGCCTCCCGCACCACGGGATCCGCCTCGATTGCGGCGATCAGCGCCCGCTTCCGAGGATGCCGCCGCGCGCTCACCCCAGCCACCCGCGGACGACGGTGGGGAGCGCACCGAGCGCCCCGAAGCGCACGAGCCGCCCCACCAGGCAGAGTCCCAGGAACGCCGGGAGCGGGATCCGCACGATCCCCGCGGCGATCGCGGCGAGATGGAACGGGGGGACACTCGTCACGGCGCTGACGCCGAGGAGGCCGTTCCCGTAGGACGGATGGCGCGCGATCAGCGCCCGGGCCCGCGCGACCCCACGGACCGCGACAGGCCACCGCACCCGATCGGCGTGCGTCCCCGCCCAATACCATGGGCACTTCGCCGCGACGTGCCCGAGCGTGAAGGCCACGAGCAGGGTGACGGCGAGCGCCGGGGGTTCCAGAACGCCGATCGCCACCGCGGCCGCCTCGGCGAGGCCGACGGGGAGGATCCCGACGGCGAAACCGAGGCCGATCGCGGTGGCGACGGCGAGACCCGGCGCGGCCGGGTCGAACGACGGGATCAGGCCCCGTAGCCCGGCGGCGCCTGCTCCTCCGACGGGGTCTCAAGGACCTTCTTGAAGCACCAGTAGGTGCCGCCCCAGACCAGGACGAGCGAGGCGATCATCGTCACCCACCCACCCATCGTCAGGCCGACCTGCGCGGCCGCCGTGCTCACAGTGTCTTGCATTCGGTGGCTCCTCAGTCGGTGGCGGGAGTGGTGTCGTCGAGGTCGACGCCGGCGGCGCGCAGGCGCCGCTCACCGATCCAGGTGACCGCGACGAGGTAGACGACGATCGCGAGGATCGTGAGCAGCGCGACGCGCGCGCCGGTCGTGGCCGTGGCGTTCGCGAGCTCCGCCTTGAACGACTGGAGGTTGAAGCCGATGAAGACGATGAGCAGATACGCCGGGGCGATGTACTTCATCACGACCTTCACGAACGAGGGGATCTGGATCGAGGCCCCATCGTGGATCTCCTTCCACCCACGGTCGATGCCGAAGACCCAGGCGAAGTAGATGATCTGGGCCATCGCGAGCAGGAAGATGCCGTACGTGCCGACCCAGAAGTCCATCGTGTTCAGGAAGGTCCCGCCCTTGCTGTACCAGAGCGTGAGGAGGGCGCCGACGGTGCCGATGGCGGCGATCGTCGACGTCGACTTCCCGTGGCTCCACCCGGTGGCCTCCTTCAGGTGAGCGACCGCAGGCTGATACATCGACAGCGAGCTGGTGATCGCGGCGAGCCAGAGCACCAGGAACCAGAGGGCGCCCATGATGTTGCCGAAGCTCCCCATCTGCGCGAACACGACCGGGAGGGTGGCGAAGCCGAGCTTGAAGCTCCCGCCACCGACGGCGACCTGCGTGCCGTACATGCCGAGGAAGACGACGGCCGCGGTGAGGGTGATCATCCCCCCGAAGCCGACCTCGAAGAGCTCGTTGGTGGCGCTGGCGGTGAGCCCGGAGAGCGCGACGTCATCCTTCTTCTTCATGTAGCTGGCGTAGTTGATGATCACGCCGAAGCCGACCGAGAGCGAGAAGAAGATCTGCGAGGCGGCGGCGAGCCAGGTCTTGAAGTCGCCCAGCTTCTCGTAGTTCGGGTTCCACATATACCCGAGCCCCGCGAGCACGCTCCGGTCCGGGTACGCCGGGTCCGGGGTGCCGAGGGTCAACACACGGATGAGGACGATGAGGGCGCAGACCGCCATCACCGGCATCGCGAAGGAGACGAACTTCTCGATCCCCTTGGAGAGGCCGCGGAAGACGAACCAGAGGTTGATCGCGAAGACGACGACCCAGGTGAAGAACGTGTTCAGCCCCTGGCCCGAGAAGAGGGAGCCGTCCCCCGCCGCCCCGGTGTACATGTCGTAATAATCGTTCGCGACCTTCGTCTGCATCTCGATCGACATCGACGGATCGATCCCGATACCGCCCGTCAGGTACTTCAGGAAGTACCCGAAGGTCCAGGTCTCGATGAACATGTAGTACGTCGAGACGCCGAGCGGGATGAGCACGCCGATGACGCCGAGGTACCGCGCGAGGGTCCCCTTCCCGATCACCCCCATGATCATCGGCGCGGAGTGCAGCCCCTTCTTCCCACCGTAGCGCCCCATCGACCACTCCGCCCACCCGATCGGGATACCGAGCAGGAAGAGGGCGCAGAAGTAGGGGATGAGGAAGGCGCCGCCACCGTTCTGGGCGGCCTGCCCGGGGAAGCGGAGGAAGTTGCCGAGTCCGACGGCGGAGCCCGCGACGGCGAGGATCACGCCGAGTTTGGAGCCCCACTCTTCCTTCTGTTCAGCCATGGAGAGATCCGGGGGTGGAGGTGGAGGAACGCCGGAAGATGCACCGCCGGGCGGGGGGCCGCCACCGGCGGCAGCAGCTGGCGACCTTCGATATACGAACGGGGGCGCGGACCGTTGGTCCGCGCCCCCGTCGTGCCTTCGCCCGCGCCGACCTACTCCTCGTCGGGGAGGGCGGCGGGGAGTTCCCCTTCGAGCTCCACCGGCGGCGCCAGGAAGCTGTCGGGGAGGGCACCGAAGGCCCCGAACTCCGGAGTCGGCGGGGCCGGCGGCGGCTCGATGTCCATATCCACGTCGGAGTACCGGTACATGCCGGTGCCGGCGGGGATGAGGTGCCCGATGATGATGTTCTCCTTGAGGCCGAGGAGGTCGTCTTTGGCGCCGCGGATGGCGGCATCGGTGAGCACGCGGGTGGTCTCCTGGAACGACGCGGCCGAGATGAACGACTGCGTGGTGAGGGAGGCCTTGGTGATGCCGAGGAGGAGCGGCTCGGACTGCGCCGGCTTCTCCTTGCGCCTCTTGACCTTGTCGTTCGCGTCGCGGAAGCCCGCCTTGTCGACGTTCTCCCCCTCGAGGAACTCGGTGTCCCCCGGCTCGGCGACGCGGACCTTCTGGAGCATCTGCCGGACGATGACGCCGATGTGCTTGTCGTTGATCTTCACGCCCTGCAGGCGGTAGACCTCCTGCACCTCGTTCAGCAGGTACTCCTGCACGGCGCGGGGGCCCTTGATCCGCAGGATGTCGTGCGGGTTGACCGGCCCCTCGCTGAGGCGGTCGCCGGCGCGGACGCGGTCGCCCTCGTGCACGCGGAGGTGCTTACCCGACGCCACCTCGTAGAGCTGCGGCTGCTGCGACTCGTCGATGGAGCCGTTGAGGTCGACCGGCTGCACGAAGATCTCGCGCTTGCCGCGCTTGATGTCGCCGAAGCGGACGACGCCGTCGATCTCGGAGATCGTGGACGGATCCTTCGGCTTCCGCGCCTCGAAGAGCTCGGCGACGCGCGGGAGGCCACCGGTGATGTCGCGCGTCTTGTACGCCTCGCGCGAGATCTTGGCGATGGTCTGGCCGGCGGCCACCTCGGCCCCGTCCTCGATGATGAGCTGGGCGCCCACCGGGATGACGAAGTCGCGGACCTTCTTCTCCTTCCCGCCCTTGGTCTGCCAGATCTCGATGTGCGGGTGGAGCTTCTTCTCCCGGTCCTCGACGACGACGCGCTGGCGGAGGCCGGTGAGCTCGTCGAGCTCCTCGGACACCGTCTCCTCGTCGACGAGGTCGACGAAGCGGACCTCACCGGCGACGTCGGCGATGATGGGGTTGGTGTACGGATCCCACGTGAAGATGACCTGCTCCTTCGCGACCGTCTCGCCGTCCTTCACCATCAGCACGGCGCCGAGCGGCACCGCGAGGCGGGCGATGACGGGGGCGTTCCGGTCGGCCGAGGCGCGGACGGAGAGCTCCCCTTCGTACGAGGTGACGATGCGCTGCCCCTCGGGGTCGGTGACCGCGATGAGGCGGTCGCTGAACTCGACGACGCCGGCGACCTTCGACTTGCGGG
>CAZGIE010000149.1:0-5057 GCA_964526485.1 uncultured Gemmatimonas sp.
CACGACCTGCTCCACGCCGAGCTGGCGCTTCTCGAGATGCTCGCGCAGTTGCGAGATGATCCGTGCGAAGACGAGGTCCTGCGCGTCCTCCTCGAGCTGCGCGACGTCCACCACGTAGACGCCACGGTCCTCGAACGCGCCGAACGGGAGATCGCTCACCGTGCCGTCATCGGTGACGAGTCCCTTGCACCGCGTGGAGATGTTCCCGAGCCGGTTGCGCACCTTGCGGATCGTGGCGATGTGGTGCGTCCGCCACTGCTCGGCGTTCTTCTCCTCCATCGCCTGCAGGAGCTCGCGAAACCACCGCTCGAGGTCGGCGAACGAGCGCACCTCGTGCGCGCCCTCGAGCAGCTTATCCTCGAAGCGCTGGTCGACGACGCGCTCCTTGATGAAATCGATCAGCGCGTCCGCCTTGGCGTCGATGTCCTCACGGCTCAGGAGCACCTCCGCGTACTGCAACGTCTCGCGGAGCCCCCAGGTGAGCGGGGTGACGCTCTCCGCGAGCGCCTCGTGCGTGCGGAGTGTGGCGAGGTGCGTGCCGCGGGCGTGCCACGGCGCGTAGTAGCGCACCCGCGCGAAGGGCTCGGCGGGGACACCGAGCGAGTCGTAGAGGGCGCGATCGGCCGGATCGAGCCGCGTCGCGGGCCGGTCGATGAAGCAGAGGTCCGGCCCCTTCACGTTGAAGCAGACCGCCGCGACCTTCCCCTTCCGCGCGGGGAGGTGCGTGAAGATGCTCGCGAGGAGCCACTGCACCGCGCTCGTCTTGGTCGCGAGCCCCGAGACGCCGGAGATCGCGAGGTGCGCCGCCTCCGGACCGAGGAGGAAGTCGGCGTCGAGGTGCACCGCCGCATCGGTCCCGCCGGAGCGATACGCCCCGACCGGGATCCCGCGCGCGTCGCTCCCCTGCACGTAGGTGTCCATCCGCAGCGCGGCCTGCACGTCGGCCTCGGTGGCGAGGTGCACCGTCCCCATCGGCACGGGCTGCAGCGGCTCCTCCGGCACCTGCCGGAGCACCGCCGCGGTGTAGAGCCGGATCTCGGTACGCTCCGTCGGTGCGCTCGCGCTCGAGCCGGGCTCGCCGTCGGCGCCGAGCACGTCGTGGAGCGGGGTCTGGAGGTCGGTGTACCCGAACCCCTCGGTGACCACGCCGTAGACGCAGGGGAGCACCCCATTCACCGGGCGCGTCGACTCGACGCGCACGATCGTTCCCACTCCGACCGGCGCATCGAGGGCGGTCCAGAAGTGGAACTCATGCGGGGTGTTCGGTCGTCGCTCGGTGGCGACGACGCGGCCGAGGACGGACGCGGTCACGACGGGCTCATCGGGGAAGGATGGCCGTAAGGTACTCCTCGCACTCGCGGATGCCGTAGACCATCACGTCCCAGCGCGGGTCCGGGAGGCTCACCGGGATACGCTCGGCGAGCACCCAGCGCGAGACCGCATCGGCACGCGCGGTGAGGTCGCCGGTCGGGGCGATCTCCACGCGCACGAGTCCGAAGAGGGGCGAGCGGTCGCCGGGGTCGCGGAGCCGGAGATACCAGGAGGCGACGGGGTTCCGGCGCGGGGAGTGCAACGCCACCGCCGTCGTCCGCTCCCCCTCGCGGAGGCCGAGGACGAGCGGGAGCTCCGCCGGCGCGGCGTACAGCGTGCGATGCGACTTCACCACGCCGATGACCGACTCGGCGCGTGCCCCCTCGGGGGAGCCGCTGATCCCGCCATCGACCAGAAGCGGCCCGTCGCCGTCGGCCACCCAGGCGGCGAGGAGGGCGAGCTCCTCCGCCTCGCGCATCCGCTGGACCGCGGTCAGTGCGCGCGCGGCGAGGTCCTGCGGATGTCCTGTGGGGGGCGCGGGCTCCCCCGCGGTGGTGTCGACGAGCGGGACCGCGGCGGCGAGCGTCGCGACGAGCGCGGGGTCGAGCGCCGCGACGGGAAGGACGAGCGCCTCGCGTCGGCGCGCCTCCCCCCACGTCCGGAGTCGACGCGCCTCGCGGAGGCGGACCGCCGCCGCCACCGCCCCATGCACGAGCGGCACCGCCCCGACGTGGGCCACCACCTGCGATCGCTGGATGCCGTCGAGGAAGGCGCGGATGCCGGGCTCGGGGGCGCCGGGCACCGCGCGCACGGCGAGCAGGTCTCCCTCGAGCGGGGTGACGGGTTCGACGCGCGGTGGGGTCGCCTCGGCGGACGCGCGCAGCTCGAGCGGGGCGGCGGCGGGACCGACGCCCACCCCCACCGCGCGGAGTGCACGGATCGCGGCGCGCATTCAGCGCGCCCCGTGGAGCACGAGCGGGAGGATCAGAGCGTCATCGGGGAGGGAGGGACGTTCAGAAGCCAGAGCCCCGCGATCTCGGAACGGGCGTCGACCTCCACCAGCAGGTCACGGCCCACCCGCACCGGTCGCGCGGCCCGCGGCGGGCCGATGCGGAAGTGTATCGTGCGCTCGGCCTCGTCGGCCACCGCGACGAGCGGCGTATCGACCTCCAGCGCCGTCACCATCGCCCCCTCGTCCGCGAGCGGCACCGCCAACCGCGCGACGCCATCCGCCACGGGCGGCGCGAGCTCCTCCACCAGGTGCACGTCGGGCCAGACCGCGATCTCCACCGACGCGAGCCGCCCCGCCTTGAGTTCGAGCAGCAGCCAGGCGCCGTCGGTCCCCTCGATGTCCATCGAACCCGAGAGGCCCTCGGGCGGGGCGGCGGGCCGCAACGCCGCGGTCAGGATCTCCGTGTCCGCATCCCAGCGGTACTCGACCGGGGGGAGCTGGGTCTCCTCCAACGTCTCCATCCGCACCAGCAACGACACGCGCGCCTCCGCGATTCGGGTGCGGCGACGCTACGAGTCGCGTGCCATCGTCCCGGGAGCGGAAGGCTGCGTCCGGTGGCGTCCGGACGCATCGGGAGCTCACCCGACGCGCATGTCGGCGGCGACCCGGGCGATCCGTCGGCACGCTTCCACCACCTGCGACTCCGCGGCGGCGTACGAGACGCGCACCCACTCGGGCGTCCGGAAGGCGGAGCCGGGGACGATGGCGACCCCCTCACGCTCCAGGAGCGCGGTGCAGAACGCCGCCCCCGCATCGGGCCCGGTGCCCGGCGCCTTGATGTAAAAGTAGAAGGCGCCCGCCGGCTCGAGCACGGTGAGCCCCGCCGCCCGGAGGATGGGGAGCGCGGCATCACGCCGCTTCTTGAACTCCGTCACCATCGATCGCACCGCCTGCTCGACCGGCTCACCCAGCGTCAGCGCCGCGAGCGCGGCGTGCTGCGACACCGTCGCCGCGTTCGAGGTCGTGTGCGACTGGAACGCATTCATCGCCTTCGCGAGCGGCGCGGGGGAGATCGTCCACCCGATCCGCCACCCGGTCATCGCGTAGGCCTTCGCGACGCCGTTCACGACCACGAGGTTGTCACGTCGCGTCGCAACGTCGAGCGCCCCCGGCGCCGGTGCGTCGTACGCGATGCGCACATAGATCTCGTCGCTGATCACCCACCACCCGCGGTCGGCCGCGAGGTCGAGGATCGCCCGCAGCTCCTCGGGCGTATACACGCTGCCGGTCGGGTTGCTCGGCGAGTTCAGCATCAGCCCGCGCGTCCGCGGCGTCGCGTGCGCCGTGAGGCGCGCCGGATCCACCTTGAACCCGCGCGCCGGATCACCGTGCACCTCGACGGCGGTGGCGCGCGAGAGACCCACCATCTCGTAATAGGACGTCCAGCTCGGCGTCGGGACGAGGACCTCGTCCCCGGGGCCGAAGAGCGCCACGCAGGCGTTGTAGAGCGACTGCTTGGAGCCGTTGGAGACCACAACCTCCGCGGCGGTGATGCGGTCCGCACCCCGGTAGGCGCGGTTCGCCTCGGCGGCGATCGCCTCGCGGAGCGGGAGGATCCCCTCGACCGCGGTGTAGCGCGTCGCCCCCTGCTCCAGCGCGGCGGCGGCGGCGCGGCGGATCGGCTCCGGGGTGTCGAAGTCCGGCTCCCCCGCGCCGAGATCGATGATCTCGCGCCCCTGCGCCTTCAGCGCCTTCGCACGCTGCGAGACGGCGATGGTGGCGCTCTCCTTCAGCGCGGCGATGTTCTCTGAGGGACGGAAGACGAGCGGGTCGGCCATGCGGGACCTCGGGCGCGCGAAAGGGTCGGTCGGGACGCGGCGGAGGGTCCGCTATATTTCCCGCTCCCGTACGATACCACGGGCGCCCGAGGGGGCGCCATTGAAAACCGAGTCCGACGTGACCTCCGCCGACCGCGAGCCCACGGGCGCCGTCCGCAGCGCCTCCGCCGCCTACTTCCTCCCCCCCGACTGGGCGCGGGTCGCCCGGCTCGCCGTGCCCGCCCTCGAGCGCCTCACGCCCGGTGCCGGCGTGCAGTGCCTTCTGGTCACCCCGGATGCGGACGCGACGCTCGAGCTCGCGCAGGCGATCGCCGCGCTCCCCGCAGCCGCCGGCCGGCGCATCGTCGCGGCGACGAGCGCCGCCCGCGCCACGCGCCTCCTCGCCCCCGGCACCGCCGATGTGGTGATCGGGAGCCCCGCGGTCCTCGCCCCCGCCGTCGCGGCGACCGCCCTCAAGCTCGGCGCGGTCGCGCAGCTCGGCTTCGTGAGCGCCGACGAGCTCGACATCGAGGATGCCCACCTCGCGACGATCCTCGCCGAGGTCCCGAAGGGGGCCGCTCGCTGGCTGACGGCGCTCGAACCGACCGATGCGGTCGAGGCGCTCCTCGAGCGCCATCTCCACAAGGCCCGGCGCGTGACGGACGACCTCGCGCCGGCCGACGCCGCCGCGCTGGCGGTGCCGGTGCTGGTGCGCATCGCGCCCTCGACCGATATGCGCGCGCTGCAGGCGGTGCTCGATGAGGTCGACGCCCCCTCTGCCGTGGTGCTCGCGGCGGACCCGACGACCGCGGCCGCGGCGCGGGCCTTCGCGGCGGCCGCCGGCTACGGAGAGGACACCTTCGTGCGCATCGTCGCGGACGAGGTCCCCGGGCACGCCGCGCTCGTCGTGCTCCTCGGCGTCCCCACCGCCAGCGCCTGGGCGACGGTGCGCGCCGCGGCGCCGGCGCAGGTGGTGG
>CAZGIE010000150.1:0-4995 GCA_964526485.1 uncultured Gemmatimonas sp.
CAGGCCAAGCCGATGGCCGCGGTCTCGTACCGCGTCGGTCCCGCGGACGCCGCGGGTGGCGTCGGAGCCGCCCCGCCCGTCGTCGCCGGCGATGGGCGCGGCGTCGGGGCCGGTGGATGTCGACGTCGCCGACTCTGCATCGCTCGAGCGGTTGCCGGGAATCGGGCCAGCGCTCGCCGCGCGCATCGTGGCGGATCGCGCGGCGCGGGGCCCATTCGGCTCGGCGGAGGCGTGGCAGCGGGTGCGGGGGATCGGCCCCGCGCTGGCGCGGCGGCTCGCGGCCCATGTGACCTTCTCCGGGGTGTCGCGTCCGGGCGAGGGAGCGCGTGTCCCGCCGACACGGCGTCGCTCGCCTTGACACAACTATAAAGGCCGCCGACTTTCCCCAAACGCATGTCTACCACCGCCGCCTCCGGTCCGGCCCGTCTCGGGGACGTCGTCCTCGCCGAGGGGCTGATCACGCGCGAGCAGCTCCAACGCGCCCTCGACGAGCAGCGGCAAAGCGGGACGCGCGTGGGGTACAACCTGGTCAAGCTCGGGTTCCTCCAGGAGCTCGACCTCGTGCGGTGCCTGGCGCGGCAGTTCAAGCTGCCGGCGGTCGATCTGAGCAAGGTGGAGCTCGACCCGAAGGTCGCCAAGCTCATCCCGGCCGATATCGCGATGAAGCACCTGGTGCTCGCGATCAAGCGGGAGGGGCGGACGCTGACGGTGGCGATGGCGGACCCGACCGACCTCGGGGTGGTCGAGGACCTCAAGTTCATCACGCGCTACGACATCTTCCCGGTGATCGCCGGGGAGTTCACGCTGAAGACGGTCCTCGAAAAGCTCTTCGACGTCGGGGACCAGCAGATGTCGGCGCTCCTCTCCGAGATCGAGGGGTTCGGCTCGGAGGCGGACGTCGAGGTCGTCGAGGAGAAGCAGGAGGAGATGTCGGCGACCGCACTCGCCGCGGCGGTGGACGACGCACCGGTGGTGAAGCTGATCAACGCGATCCTGACGGACGCGGTGAAGCGGGGGGCATCGGATATCCACTTCGAGTGCTTCGAACACGACCTCCGGGTGCGGTACCGCATCGACGGGGCGCTGCAAGAGGTCATGAAGCCGCCGAAGAAGATGCAGCCGGCGCTGATCTCCCGGTTCAAGATCATGGCCTCGCTGAACATCGCCGAGCGGCGCGTGCCGCAGGACGGGCGCATCAAGCTCAAGATGGGGAAGAAGGTCATCGACTTCCGCGTCTCGACGTTGCCGACGCTCTTCGGCGAGAAGGTCGTGCTGCGCATCCTCGACAAGGGCAATCTCTCCCTCGACCTCGAGACCTTCGGGATCGAGCCGCGGGCGGAGCGGGAGCTCATGGAGGCGGTGTCGAACCCGTACGGGATGGTGCTGGTGACCGGGCCGACGGGCTCGGGGAAGACGACGACGCTCTATAGCTGCCTGAGCAAGGTCAACGCGATCGACACGAACATCATGACCGCGGAGGACCCCGTCGAGTACAACCTCTACGGGGTGAACCAGGTCCTGGTCCGGAACGAGATCGGGATGACGTTCGCGGCGGCGCTCAAGGCGTTCCTGCGTCAGGACCCGAACATCATCATGGTCGGCGAGATCCGCGACCTGGAGACGGGCGGCATCGCGATCAAGGCGGCGCTCACGGGCCACCTCGTGCTCTCGACGCTGCACACGAACTCAGCCGCCGAGACGGTGACGCGCCTCATGGATATGGGGCTCGAGCCGTTCAACGTGAGCTCCGCGCTGAATCTCGTGCTCGCGCAGCGCCTCCTCCGGCGCAACTGCGCCAAATGCCTCGCGGCGTATACGCCGGACGCGGCGGAGTTCGCCGCGGCGAAGATCGAGTCGACGACCACGCTTCGCGACCTGCACTTCACGGCGGAGGCGGTGCACGACCTGATCGCGCGAGCGCCGGAGGCGGCCCGCGCGGCGCTCGCGTCGGTCACGCTCGAGACGCGCGCCGTGGCGATGCCCTACTTCAAGGGGAAGGGGTGCGAGGCGTGCGCCGGCTCGGGGCTGAAGGGTCGGCAGGGCGCGTACGAGGTGATGTTCCTGACCCCGGAACTGCGGCGCCTGATCCTGCAGAGCGTCGGCGCGGCGGAGATCAAGGAGGCCGCGATCGCCGGCGGCATGCTCACGCTCCGGATGGACGGTCTCCTCAAGGTGTGGAAGGGGATCGTCCCGCTCGAGCAGGTGGTTCGCGAGACCAGCGCCTGACCCCGTCCCGGCCCCCTCGTCCCCTCGTCGTCCCATGACCCTGCCCGTCAGCCCCTCCGGCACGCAGATCAACCTGCGGCTTCTCCTGGACGAGATGATCCAGCGCAACGCCTCGGACCTCCACCTCACGACGGGGGAGCGGCCGAAGCTCCGCATCGACGGCGACATCGTGGATTCCAAGGTGGACATCGTCCTCCAGCCGCGGGACACGATGGGGTTGGCCTACTCGGTGCTCACGGACGCGCAGAAGAAGCGCTTCGAGCTCGAGGATGAGCTCGACTTCTCGTTCGGCATCCAGAACCTCGCGCGCTTCCGCGGCAACTGCTTCAAGCAGCGCGGCGCGGTGGCGATCGTGATGCGGCAGATCCCGATGCAGGTGAAGACCTTCGCCGACCTCGGGCTCCCCCCGGTGATCGCCCGGCTCTCGGAGCGGCCGCGCGGGTTGGTACTGGTCACGGGGCCGACCGGCTCGGGCAAGTCGACCACGCTCGCGGCGATGATCGACAAGATCAACCGGGAGCGGAAGGGACACATCCTGACGGTCGAGGACCCGATCGAGTTCGTGCACAAGCACCAGGGGTGCATCGTCAATCAGCGTGAGGTGGGGACCGACACGAAGTCGTTCCAGTCGGCGCTCAAGTACGCGCTCCGCGAGGACCCTGACGTCGTGCTCGTCGGCGAGATGCGCGACCTCGAGACCATCCAGGCCGGCCTGACCATCGCGGAGACGGGCCACCTCGCGCTCGCGACGTTGCACACCAACAGCGCCGCCGAGGCCATCAACCGCATCATCGACGTCTTCCCGAGCCACCAGCAGTCGCAGGTGCGCGCGCAGCTCGCGTTCGTGCTCGAGGGGATCGTCACGCAGACGCTCCTGCCGCGGCGCGCGGGGAGCGGCCGGGTGATGGCCGCGGAGATCCTCGTCGTCACCCCCGCCATCCGCGCCCTCATTCGCGACGACAAGATCCACCAGATCTACTCGATGATGCAGTCCGGCAAGAAGCACGGGATGCAGACCCTGAACGACGCGCTGTACCAGCACTACCTCGCGAAGGAGGTCACCGAGGAGGAGTGCCTGCGCGTCACGAGCGATCCGAACGAGTTCCTCCGGATGATCGGCAAGACCGGCATCGACGAGCCCGCCACGGGCCCTGCCGGCGCGCCCCGTGCCAGCGCCGGCCTCCCCCCGCGTCGCTGATCCGGCCCCCCGTACCGAGCCCCCATGCCCATCTTCACGTACACCGCCCGCACCGCCCAGGGCGAGATCCGCTCCGCCACCCTCGAGGCCGCGTCCCGCGACGAGGTGATGGCCCAGCTCCGTCGGCAGAAGCTCACCGTCATCAAGGTCGAGGAGCCGACGAAGGCGAAGCTCTCCGGGTCGATCCCGATGCGCGACGTCGTGATCTTCACGCGGCAGTTCTCGACGATGATCAACTCGGGTCTGCCCCTCGTGCAGTCCCTCGACATCCTCTCGAAGCAGTCCGAGAACCCGACGCTCCAGGCCGTCACCCGGCAGGTCGTGTTCGACGTCGAGTCCGGGCACACCGTGGCCGACGCCCTCGCGAAGCACCCGAACGCCTTCACCGAGCTCTATGTGAACATGGTGGCGGCGGGGGAGGCCGGCGGCATCCTCGACACCATCCTCATGCGCCTCGCGACGTTCATGGAGAAGAACGACGCCCTCGTGCGGAAGGTGAAGGGCGCGATGCTCTATCCGGGCGTCATCATGAGCGTCGCCGGCGGCGCCATCGCCGTGCTCCTCATCGTCGTGATCCCGACGTTCCAGAACATGTTCAGCTCCGTCGGGCTCGCCCTCCCGCTCCCGACCCGCATCGTCATCGCGCTCTCCGTGTTCCTGAAGAGCTACTGGTGGGCGCTCATCGTCGCCGCCTTCGTCGCCTTCCAGGCCTTCCGGCGCTACTACGCGACCTCGCAGGGCCAGCTCGTCATCGATGGCTTGCTGTTGCGCGCGCCGATCCTCGGGGACGTCCTGCGCAAATCCGCCGTGTCGCGCTTCACGCGCACCCTCGGCACCCTCCTCAGCTCCGGCGTCAGCATCCTCGACGGCCTCGAGATCACGGCGAAGACGGCGGGCAACCGCGTCGTCTCCGACGCCATCCTCGCCTCCCGCGCCTCGATCGCCGGGGGCGACACCATCTCCGCCCCGCTGCAGAAGAGCAAGGTCTTCCCGCCGATGGTCATCTCCATGATCGCCGTCGGCGAGCAGACGGGCGGCCTCGACGAGATGCTCGCGAAGATCGCCGATTTCTACGATGAGGAGGTCGACGCCGCGGTCAGCGGCCTGCTCTCGCTGCTCGAGCCCGTGATGATCGTCTTCCTCGGTGTCGTCGTCGGCGGCATGGTCGTGGCGATGTACCTGCCGATCTTCGACATGATCAACACCGTCGGCGCCTAGGCGCCGACGCGCCCGAGCGCCGCGCGCGCGGCGGCGAGTCGCCCGGCGCCCGTCCCGCTGACCATCGCGGGGCGGGCGCCGATCGCGTCGACGGCCGCGAGGAAGGCCGCGAGCAGCGCCGGGCGCGCATCGGGACGGTCCCGTACCCCGTCGGCGCGCCACGGGAGGTCGGGGACGCAGACGAGGTACCGGTCGGCGCGCCGCGCGCGGGCCTCGGCCACGATCCAGGCGGGGCACTCCCCGTAGTAGTGCCGAGCGTAGACCACCGTGCTCACCAGGTCGGTGTCGAGGAGGATCGGCCCCGCCGCCCCCGCGCGGGCCGGCTCGCCTGTCCTCGAGCCTGTCCATGCTCG